>CAYPDA010000102.1:0-1654 GCA_964409375.1 uncultured Hyphomonas sp. | reverse complement strand
CCCGGCCTCGGCGCCGACCATCATGCTCGCGATGATGCAGGGCTTGTCGCCGCCGTCGTAGAGCGACGCGACGTTGGCGAGCATAGCGTCAACGCGCGCCGTCCGGGAACCCGACGCCGAAAGCGGCGCGACGAGATTCTCGGCGACCCACACCGACACCGCCTCCATCACGGCGTTGGCCATCTCGCCCTTGCCGCCAGGAAAATGGTAGTAGAGTGAAGACTTGCCGATGCCCGTGGCCTTGGCGACATCGGCCATGCTTACTCCGTCAAACCAGAGGTGGCTCGGGAAATCTGAACGGGAGCTCTGAGTGGTGAAGCCGCTCAATATCGGTAAGAAGATTGCCGAGAAGCGAGGAGCGACGATGACGAAACGACCACGCCGGAACCACAGCCCGGCCTTCAAGGCGAAGGTGGCTATTGCGGCCATCAAGGGCGAGAAGACGCTGGCGGAGCTGGCGCAGCAGTTCGATGTGCATGCGAACCAGATCACACAATGGCGCGGCCAGCTTCTGGAGGGTGCGACGGCGGTCTTCGGTGATGGCGCCAAGGCCGACGCGGCTCCGGCGGTCGACGTGAAGGTCCTGCATGCGAAGATCGGCGAGCTGACGCTGGCCAACGATTTTTTAGAGGGCGCGCTCGGCAAGGCCGGACTGCTGGCGAGCGCAAGGCGATGATCGACAGGTCCCATGGACTGCCGCTGAGCGGGCAAGCGAAGGCGCTCGGGATCAGCCGGGGCAGCGTCTACTATCTGGCCCGCCCGACCTCGGAGGCCGACCTGGCGCTGATGCGGCGCATAGACGAATTGCACCTCGATCATCCGTTCGCCGGCAGCCGGATGCTGCGGGACATGCTGAAGGCGGAAGGCCGCGAGGTCGGCCGCAGGCACGTTGCGACGCTGATGAGAAAGATGGGCGTCGAGGCAGTCTACCGGCGGCCGAACACGTCGAAGCCGGCGCCGGGGCACAAGATCTATCCATATCTGCTGCGCAACCTGGCGGTGACGCGGCCCAATCAGGTCTGGGCGACCGACATCACCTACGTGCCCATGGCGCGGGGGTTCGTCTATCTCGTCGCCATCGTCGACTGGTTCAGCCGCAAGGTGCTGGCCTGGCGGCTCTCGATCACGCTGTCGGCGGACTTCTGCGTCGAAGCCCTGGAGGAGGCGCTCGCCCGGCACGGCAAGCCGGAGATCTTCAATACGGACCAGGGAAGCCAGTTCACCTCTACCGACTTCACCAAGGTTCTGAAGGCCGCCGAAATCGGGATCAGCATGGACGGCAAGGGCGCCTGGCGCGACAACGTCTTCGTCGAACGGCTCTGGCGGACGATCAAATACGAGGAGGTCTATCTCCGAGCCTACGCCGGCGTCTCCGAAGCTCGCGCTTCGATCAGCCGGTATCTCGGTTTCTACAACAGCAAGAGGCCGCATTCATCGCTTGGCGGGAAAACCCCCGATCAGGCATACATCAACCTGGCGACGCCAATCCCGGCGGCAGCCTGAAAGGGGCGGCCGATCCACTCAGAAACACCCCGGACGGTGTTCAGACAAACCGAGCCACCTCTGAGCAAGGCGCCCAACCGGAACGTCTGACCGTCGATGCGGTCCTCAAGTCGCCCCATCTCGATCTTTGGTCGGACCAACAGCGCTGGGC
>CAYPDA010000101.1:0-1679 GCA_964409375.1 uncultured Hyphomonas sp. | reverse complement strand
CGCATCCTGTTCGAGGGCGCGCAGGGCGTGATGCTGGATGTCGACCATGGCACCTATCCCTTCGTGACGTCTTCGAATGTCGTGGCAGGGCAGGCGGCGGCGGGCTCCGGCCTCGGGCCTCGGGCCGTGTCCTATGTGCTTGGCCTGGCGAAGGCTTACACGACGCGCGTCGGCACCGGGCCGTTCCCGACCGAGTTGACCGGCGAAACCGGGGAACGCCTCGGCCAGCGCGGTCATGAATTCGGCACGGTGACGGGGCGCAAGCGCCGTTGCGGCTGGTTCGATGCGGTGATGGTGCGCCAGGCCTGCGCGGTGTCCGGCGTCACGGGATTGGCGCTGACCAAGCTCGACGTGCTCGACACGTTCGACGAGATCAGGATCTGTGTGGCGTATGAGCTAGACGGCAAACGGCTCGATTACCTTCCTGCCACTGCGGGGCAGCAGGCCGCGGTGACGCCGGTCTATGAGACAATGCCGGGCTGGCAGGGCTCGACCCGCGGGGCGCGCAGCTGGAATGATCTTCCGGCCGAGGCGGTGAAATATGTCCGCCGTCTCGAAGAACTCGTCGGCAGGCCCTGCGCGCTGGTCTCGACCTCTCCGGAGCGCGAAGACGTGATACTTATGCAGGATCCTTTCGAGGGGGCATGAGGGTCAGCACCCGCGCTGCGATTGCCCGGCCGACGAGCCAATAGCTCTTTCACGCGTCTCTGAAGCGACAGCACGCCTGCTTGAGCGACACGCCGCCGCAGCGCGGGCGCCTTCGTCCGATCGCCGCGCAGGGCCCGCTCGGCGAAGACCCTCATCACCTCCCTGTCCGTCACTTTTGCGATGCGGGGCGCGTGGAAGATGATCTCCTCGCAGGCGTGCGCGAAGGCGCGCTCAAGGTCGCGGTCGTTCCATGCCGCCGGCCAGTCGCGGGGGTAGGCTTCCGCGCTCGCTGCGTTCATTGTCCCGGCTGCCTCATCCCGCATCACGGCGCATCTTGCAACGCACGCGCCATGCGTCCACCAGTCAGGAAAGGATACTTCCCATGATACGGCGCGGCGTTCAGATCTTCCTCGCGGTCTTTTTCCTGGTCGCGGGTGCCTTGCATTTTTATCTGGACGAGGCTTTCGCGCGGATCGTGCCGCCCATGCTGCCGTTTCCGGTCGCGATCGTCTGGATCACGGGTCTGATGGAGATCGGCTTTGCGGCGGCACTGATTGCGAAATGGCGCCTGCCGCTGACCGGCATACTGCTTTCGGCCTACCTGCTCGCCGTGCTGCCGGCGAACATTCACATGGCCGTCGCAGAACTTCCCCTCGGGGGCGCCGCGCTCAGCCCCGCGGCCCTCTGGATCCGCGCCGCGCTGCAGTTCCCGCTGATCGCGCTGGTGCTCTGGGCGGCGCAGGCGCCGCCCTTCCGAATGCCCGGCGGACAGAACCGCTGAGCGGTCGGAGAAAGCCGGATCAGCCCAGATCAGGCCTGGCCGCTGAGCGCCAGCACGTCTTCGACCGTACGCAGGCCCGCCTTCGGCGAGGTAACGAGCACGGCCATGTTGCCAGGCAGGTGCTTGTTGTCGAGCATCTTCTCATGCGCAGCCGGAATGTCCGACCAGAGAAAGACTTCCGACATGCCGGGATCTATGCGGCGGTTGATGACCAGCTGGTTGGCCTCGCTGGCCTGCTTCAGGTTGGCAA
>CAYPDA010000100.1:0-1698 GCA_964409375.1 uncultured Hyphomonas sp. | reverse complement strand
GCGGCGATCTCCTCGGGCACCTCTTCCTGCAGGAAATGGCCCCCTTCGGTTTCGGTGACCGCAGCATCGGGAAAATAGCCCAGCATGGAGGGCAAGGCTGTGGCAAAGATCGGATCGCGCATGCCCCAGACGATTTCAGCAGGCACATCAAGCGTTTCGACATACGCCTCGATCTGGCGCAACTGGACCGCACTGGAATGGCCTGGACCATCTGGCACAATTCGCATGAGAGCGAGGGGGGCTTTCTTGTTGCCGCTCTCCCGGACCGGGCGTCCATAAAGGTCAGCAACTTCCTGCGGGATGGAGGCCGGGTCGCCTTGCGTTTCGTGCAGCCGGTCGAAGACCGAGACAAAAACCTCAAGGAGGAGTTCCCCGACAACCGGCGTCTTCGCGAGGGCATGAACGGCGGAAAGGTCGCGCTGTTCCCTCGGCGCGGTCCAGCCTGTGTTCAGCACGACCACGCCGTCCAGCATGCCAGGCGACAGCGAGAGTGCGCCCATGCCGACCGGGCCGCCCCAGTCCTGTGCGACATAGACGACGCTGCCGAGTTCCAATTGCTGGAGCGCTGCATTCATCCAGCGCATGTGGTTTTCCAGCGTATGCTGGCCTGCCGGAATCTTTGTGGAGAAGCCTAGCCCAACCATCGTTGGCATGATCAGGCGCATCCGGTCCGTGGGGAGTTCAGCGGCCACCTTGCGGTAAAGCAGGCCGGAGGTCGGATTGCCGTGCTGCATGTAGACTGGATAGCCAGCGCCGAGCTCGAGGATATGCACCTTGATGCCGGGTTCGACCTCAACGAAGTAGCTTTTGTAATCGTTGTTGACGACGGCGGCAGCATAATCCGGAAGGGGAAAAGCTTCGAACGTCTTGTTCCCAATGGTCACAGTGCCTTCACCGACGGGCGTGACGAGCTTGCCGCCCCGTGTGACCACGAACGATACAATCAGTGCCAGGACGAAAAGCGCCGCCAGAACGATCAATACCCACTTCAGCATTTTACCCTCCAGGCGCGATTGATTGCATCTACTTATCGAGCGAGCCCCGCCTGCCCCAGCCGCCAGCGTAACGTGTCGATCCGGTCCTGGCCGAAGAATGGCTCGCCCCTGAATACCATGGTCGGCACGCCCCAATGGCCGGACGCGTCGAGCGCGTCCTGGTTGCGCGCGATTTCGGCCATGTGGTCCCCGTCCGCGATGGCCGCGTCCATTTCAGCCAGGTCCAGCGCCGAGGCGGCGGCCGAATCCTTGAGGATATCGCCCTTGTCCCAATCTTTTGTGCCGCCAAAAATGTGCGCGGAGACATTCCCCGCAAATTCGAGCCCCTTGCCACGCCTGGCAGCTTCAACGCCGAGCATGGTGAGCCGGTAGATGTGAGGCTGGTCGTCTGCGACCTTCATCGTCTTGAAGTCCTGCACGATGGGGTCTGGCTTCAGCGGATAGATCACGGGCCGGTCGAGCATTTCTCCGCGGCGCATGCTGTCGCGAACGATGTACATCGGCGCGCGCCTATCATCGGGATTGAACAGGGTTTCCGGAGAGCGCACGGCAAGTGGCAGGACCGGCCGCAAACGGACATCAACCTCAAAATCTTCGCGCAGCGTCAGCAGGTCAGGCACAACCAACCGCGAATACGGGCTTCGAAAAGACCAGAACACATCGACGGTTCCTGACATTTTCTGCTCTGCCTTCTCTACTGCCG
>CAYPDA010000099.1:0-1707 GCA_964409375.1 uncultured Hyphomonas sp. | reverse complement strand
GGAATAAGCCTCGCACCCGCTCATGACGCGAAGCGGGTGGCTTTCTGCTGTCCGGTTAGTGTCGGCCTACTTTGCTCGATGCATCTTCACGGGATTCCATCGGTGCCTTGCCGGTCCACCTAGGGGACTGCGCGAAAACCTGTTCGTGTCGGCGTGGGTCAGACCATTGGCGATCACGTCCGATCGTGAGTTGGCTTTGGTGAGATAGCGGACCGCCATGTCTCGCCGGGTTGTGTTCAAGACGGCATGATAGCGGGCGGCCTCGTCGGCAAATATTAATTGCAATTGCGAGTCGATTGCATCTTGGCAAGACGTGTCGTTGCAGTCAAAGTTGGCCAGACGAACGACGGGGCCTTAGCGTATGTATGCATATCTCGACCAGCCGATTGATCGGCTTGATGCCGGAAGCCGCTTTGTGATTGATGCCATGCGGGTCTGGGTGGATGCGGTCAAGAACGGCATATGTCCGCCACGCGCGCTGCTCGCTGTCATTCCGCAACCCGAACTGTGCCCCGCCGTGGGAGATCTGCATCGCAGCATGCTGATGCTGCATCACTTCGGCAGCGGACCGCTGCCGTTCGGCGAGCTTGACGTTAGCAGCATCACCGAGGGTGAGGCGTTGATGATCAGCCTATGGGCCAGCATCACTGCCGAAGATTCCGCGCGCAGCCGGGCGCTCATCGAAAGCCTCGTCAGCGAAAGGGCAGCTGCGCCGCTGCAAGCTGCCATGGTGCGCGCAGCAGCGTGTCTTTCAGCCTTTGGGCTCGCGCCAGCGGGGCGGCTGAAGGTTGGCGACCGATGGTAGAATCGAACCACGCGCCGGTTGCGATCGACCTCGACGGCGTGCCGGAGACGATGCTGTGGCCGCTTTGGAACCGCGCAGCCGAGCAGCAACGGGCCGACCGGTTGATCGAGGATCCTTTGGCGGCGGACCTGGCGGATCGGCTCGATTGCGATTTCGAGAGCCTGTTTGGCAAGCCTAGCGTGCTCCACGCGATCCGGGCGCGGGTGGGCGATGATCTGATCCGCGCCTACCTTGCCGAGTATCCAGGAGGCACCGTGGTGGCGCTGGGCGAAGGGCTGGAAACCCAGTTCTGGCGGATAGGCGACCTGGCGTGCCGGTGGATCAGCGTCGATGTTGCTGAAGCGGCGGCTCTACGCCGCGCGCTCCTGCCGGACAGCCCGCGGATCACCACGCTCTCGTATTCGGCATTCGATCCAGCTTGGATGGACGCCGTCCCGGAAGGCCCGCCGCCGTTCATTTCGGCAGCGGGCCTGCTGATGTATTTCGACGAGGATGCCGTGCGAGACCTGCTGAGCACAATCGCCCGCCGCTTTCCCGGCTCGCAGCTGTTCTTCGACACTATCCCGCCCGGCTTCTCGCGGCGGACGGTGCGGGGCTACAAGGTCACCCCCCGCTACACCGCTCCCCCCATGCCCTGGGGGATCTCGATCCGTCGAATTCCAGCATTCCTTGCAGGGGCGGGGGGCTGGACGGCCACTCTCGCGAAGACCTATGCTGAACCCTTCCCCCTACGCACGCCGGTTCTGGCCCTGCTCGGCCGGATCGCCCCAGTCCGCGCGGCGCTCGCCCCCGCGCTGGTCCATGCCTGCAAGTCTTGAGCCAGAGCAGTAGGGGCGTCTGGCTTCGGATGACCGCTTTGGGGTCGATAGCCGACCGTCAGCTTTGCGCGCCAGCCGAGCCCA
>CAYPDA010000098.1:0-1748 GCA_964409375.1 uncultured Hyphomonas sp. | reverse complement strand
TTAAGGAAAACCCCGCAGAAATTGCGCTTAAATATCTCGGCTGAAAATGATGACCAAAACCGTCCGAATTGTTCACGTCTCTGACGTTCACGCGCCGAATACGGCCTTCAAACTTCGTTGAACGAGGGTTCGTAGCGCACCGGGAAGTTCATGGAACGGGCGATGAAGCAAAACTCATGAATCCTGAAATGGAGGTCCGCGGCCAGCGCGATGTCCGTACCGTTCGGAACGTCGACAACAGGTCGAAGCAAGGCCGAAACGAACCGACCGGCGCCGCTCGGAAGCACCTCGCCAACACCGATTGGAGAGTCACGATATGCCTGCACGGCCACTCCGTTGTCGCTGGCCAGATGAAGATACCACAACATGTGGCATGCGGCGAGCGAGGACAGCAGCAGGTCTTCGGGGTTCATAAGTGTCGGATCGCCGCCAAGAAGCGGATCATTCGAGCAATGGACCACCGGTTTGCCGGGCACTGCAATGTCCCAGCTTCTCTGGTATGCTTTGTATGAGGAAGTCCCTGTTCCTTGATTGCCGGTCCATTCGACAGTGGTCGTGTACTGATGTTGCTTTGCCATTACATGCCTGTTTTGTTCGCGGTCTCAGACCGTGATCATCCCGTCCATCACCGACACGCAGCGACCGGCAAGGCGCACCATGCAGTCGGATAGCACCTCGGGCTCCCGCAGGCTGGGCCGCCCCCTTTCGATACCCTGCGCCACCCGCAGCACTCGCCCGGCGAAGCGGGCGTCCCGGCTGGCCAGCAGCGCGGCGAGGGCCGCCGTGGCGCTGCCGACGGCAGGATCCTCTGTGACACCGTCGGCCGGCGCGAATATGCGGGCAGTCCAGTCAACCGCGCCATCGGCGGCGGCGGTCTCGCGGGTGTAGAGGTAGATCGCATCGAGTACCTCGCCCGCCACCAGGGCGGCGAAGGCCGCGGCGTCGGGCCGGGCGCGGGCGAGTGCGGCGCGGCCGGCGATCTCGACCACGGGGAAGGGCAGGCCCACGGAGGCCATCATCGGCGGATGCAGGGTGGCGGCGATGTCGTCCGGGGTGAGATGCAGGGCGGATGCCGCAGCCTCGGGCACAAAGGCCCGGCCGGTCGACAGCCGTTCCGGGCCCGTCAGCTGCGCGCCAACCACCATCTCGTTTTCCCTCAGCACCTCGAGGGCCACAAGCCCCGTCGACTCCTCGAACATCAGACGCTGCGGCGGTCTTGCTGCGCGGCCCGCCACAACGAAGGCCGTGCCGATGTTGGCATGCCCGGCAGAGGGCACCTCAGTCGTCGGGGTGAAGATGCGCACGCGAGCGTCGTGTGCAGGGGCAGCGTGGCGCAGCACGAAGGCCGTCTCGTAGAAGCCGGACTCCCGCGCCACCGCCTGCATCTGCGCGGGCTTGAGCGCATCGGCATCGTGCACGACGGCGAGTGGATTGCCCGCAAACCGCGTCTCGGTAAACACATCGACGACGTTGAAGGGGAACATAGGCACTCGGACTCTTGCACAGGAGTGTTGTGGAGCTCCGTAACGGGGCGTAAAGTTTCTTTCTTGAACATCCTTGCTGTCACTGGCCTGCGCGGCGACGCAGAGTGTCGCGCTGGCAGATGCGCGCTCCCGATCATCGGCGTCGCGTCACCAGCAGCCCCGCCGCCACGATCAGCATCATGCCGCCGAGGGCAAATGCCCCCAACGCCTCGGGCTTGGTACCTGGCCTCTACCTGAACGTCAGATCTGAGTGGCGCACAATAA
>CAYPDA010000097.1:0-2029 GCA_964409375.1 uncultured Hyphomonas sp. | reverse complement strand
CCCGTTTCAATGCCGTTTGACACCCGTCCGCAGAGAGGACCTTCGCCCCGCGGAGACAACACGACTTTAAGGTCATGGGCTTTCTTGGTCGCGGCATGGCACCGTCTGCGCTCGGGAAAGCTAGGCCGCCGCGCGCATGATACTCCGCATGGGCCGATGCCGGCTGAGGGGAACGGGGATGGCGACAACGGGTCTAGATGTCTGCGCGCGGATAGCGGCAGTGGCGCAGTCACCGGTGTGGCAGCCTGAGCTAATCCGACGCCATGTCGTCCGGTCGACAGCCCTCCTGCGCGAGTGCGCCCGAGACATCGTTCGGAACGCATCCTGGACGGCGCCTGCCTTCGATCTGCAGGCAATTCGGCTGGTCCATGGCGACCGAGGGCAGGCCGGACATGCGCTGCGGGTCGATCCGCTTGGGTGGGGGTTCGCGCTTCGCGAGACCCAGGTCACGCGCGGCCTCGCCCATTTTCTCAACATCGGCGATATCGTCAGGCGACGACGTGCGCTCCTGCGCGCCTTCGGGTGCAACGACGGCGCGACGGACGCAGAACTTCGTGATGCCATGGTTGCGTACGAGCATCGCGTTGCCGAGGGGCGCCGGATGGACCTGGTCGTGCTATGGTCCCAGCGCGGAGTGAGCCATTGCGTGGCCGTTGAAGCGAAACTGGGGCATCGGATCTCGCCACGACAGCTGGCGACATACAAACGCGAAATCGTACGACGCCTCCGGATCGACGCCCCCCTCCTCGTGGTCGTCGCGCCCCGGCGGGGCCGAATGGACGACAAGGAACTCCGTCGCAACCCGTCGTGGCGCTTCATCACGTGGCGAAACCTGATGCTCAAGTTCGAGCGCGCGCTCGGGGAACAGGGTGGCGACGCCGATGTCGAATTCGCGCGGTTTCGGCGAACGATCTGGAATCTGTGAGAGGGAGCGCGCCATGGGGTTCGAACTGAGCGAGGCGGCACGAGCCTACCTTGTCGACAGAACGATGCGGGCCGGCATTCTCGATCTGCTCGAGCATGACCCCCAAAAGTCCGAGCTGTTTCTGCCTTGGCGAGAGGCGCGTGAGTTCGCGCGAGCGCGACTCATGGCCGAGGTTGCGCGCGCAGACCTAGTCGAGCTGATGTTCGCGCTTTGGGAAGAGGTCTGGGGGCGTCATGTCCCAAGGCTGGGGCGCGAACTGCCGTATGATGATGGGTTTCAGGACAGCTTCATGCCTCATCAAATTTGGGATACGAAGCTCATTGGACGAGTATTTGAAATGCCAAATTCGGCATCTTTCAGAGACGCGAAACGACTTTATTTGACAATTCCAATATGGGATGAGGGCCCGAGCTTCAGTATCAGGGCATGCTTCTACGATAGGGATCTTGAGTTGATTGAGGCCCGGGTTCCGGACGGCTGGCGGCGGCAGCCGGGAAATGATGACTGGTTAGAAGGTGCGGTCGCGGCGGAGCTGTTCGACGCCGCCGCCTTCGCCGCTGATCCGGATGCAAGCGTTCAAAAAATGCGGCAAGCCGCTGACATCATGATCGCAGAGGTAATCGGGAGCCACGACATGAAAGTGGCCTCACTGTCCGGTTGACATGAACATTCTAAGAACAAGCTGTATGACCTCGCTCAAACGTCTTCCGGCAACGCAGCGCCTGCCTGCGACCGGGCAGCCGGCAGGTGCCGGTAGAGAGTAGCGGGTGATACCTGCAGGCGGCGGGCGATGTCCTCTACAGTGATTGCATCGTTGGCTAGCATGGCGCGCGCAGCGATGAGGTCCTTTTCCTTCAGCTTCGGCGGGCGCCCTCCCCGCCGGCCTCGAGCCCGGGCGGCGTCGAGGCCCGCGCGCGTGCGCTCCTGGATGATTGATCGCTCGAACTCGGCCAAGCTACCTTGAGGTCTTCACGCGGCCTCATGGCCGGCCTCGCTTCTCGAACCACGTCTGACAGAATTTCACAAAGTGCCGTTCCGGGTGCTTCGGCGCAATCTCGGGGTCACGCCATAGAACGGGCAGGAATATACGCTAAGCGGACAAAG
>CAYPDA010000096.1:0-2067 GCA_964409375.1 uncultured Hyphomonas sp. | reverse complement strand
AAGCCCGTCTGGAACACCATGATCTCGCCGTTCAGCGCCATGTCGCGGGCGAGCGCCTGCCAGTCGATATAGTAGCAGAGGCTCTCGGGAATCGCCGTGCCGAGATCGTTGTGGAGTTCTTCGGCGAAGTCTGCCGCGCTGCGATACTCGCCCGCATAGTCCTCGAACGCGGCGCGTGCCTGTTCGATGTCATTGCCATAGTGTTGGTAGATGCGGGCACCCAGCTGGCCATGATCACCGATGAACCCGGCAAGGTCGCACACGGTCTCGAACGAGGCGTATTCAGAAAGGTGCGCGCCTTCGAAGCCTTCGTAATCGTGGATGGCCCACTCTTCGGGATCGGGCTCCGGGCTGGCGCGCAGCATCGCCGAAACTTCGCGCCAGATTGCGTCCGGCGTGGTGGCATCGATCCAGCGCCCGTGCAGGCATCCGTTGTTGTAGGCGGCAAGGCAGGCCACGTAGATGCGAGGCCTGTCCTGAAGTGTTGGTGCACCCGTAGTTCCAAGAAGTGCAACGGCAGTGGGTTGGTCAGTCATGTCTCATCTCCTTCCCGCCCGCGTTGGTTCCCGGCAGGCGGGGTGGGCGGCGAGAAGGCGCGTGGCCGGAGCGCATAAGGGCGCTGCGCAAGGGGAAGCTGTAGGTAGGATGCCTACAGACGTTTATCGACGTTTCTGCCCCGCCCCCTTGCGCGGCGACCGCGCTCCGGCACAAGCGCCGTCCGCCCACCCTGTCTGAAGAGGAAAGACCGTTGAGGCGGAGGAAGTCCCCGAATGACCGGCGCGCTGCGCAGCATACCAAACGCGGAAACGCCTCAGCCAGGAATGGTCATCGACGTCAGAGTGGCTCTGTACCTGCGTCCATCAGGTCTAGATAACGCCGATACACGAACACGCGCCCACGCGCCTTGCCGGTAATTTCTTCCGCAATGCCGAGCGACTGCAAGCGCTCGAGCGCTGCCGTCGCTGTCGGGAAGGTTATGCCGGAAAGCTCTGCGGCAGTGCTGATCGTCAGGAGGGGGCGCTTCTGAAGGATTGCGTGCAAGGTCTGCGCCGCCGGCGCTCCGCGGCCGAGCCCGGCAATTTTCGCGGCATCTTCAGCGAAGATCGCAGAAATCGATCGCGCCGCCTCATGCGCCTGCCGCGCCACATCCCGCGCACCGGTCAGGAAAAATTCAAGCCAGGTCTCCCACCGGCCGTGCTCGCGTACTTCTTGAAGCAGCGCGTAATACGTCGTGCGGTGCGTTTTAAGGTAGAGGCTCAGATAGAGGAGCGGCTCGTCAAGGATTTCCTGTTCGCAGAGATACAGCGTGATCAGCAGCCGCCCGAGCCGGCCATTGCCATCGAGGAACGGATGGATTGTCTCGAACTGCACGTGCGCGAGGCCTGCCTTGACCAAGGGTGGCAATCCGGAATCCGTCTCGTGCAGGAATGCCTCGAGATTGCTCATGAGATCGAGCACGTGCTGGGGCGGCGGCGGCACGAACAGCGCGTTGCCAGGCCGCGTCCCGCCGATCCAGTTCTGCGATCGGCGGAACTCGCCGGGCTGCTTCGTGCTTCCCCTGCCCGACGACAGGAGGATGCCATGCATTTCCTTCAGTAGCCGGAGCGATAGCGGGAACCCGCCGCGGATTCGCTCAAGCCCCTGCGTCAGGGCCGCGACATAGGTCGAGACCTCCTCGACATCATCAAGCGGCACGCCGGGCGCAGCCTCATCCTCATAGAGGAGGAGATCCGACAGCGAGGACTGCGTCCCCTCGATCTGGGACGAGAGCAGCGCTTCCTTGCGGACATACATGTAGAGAAAGAGCGAAGTGTCGGGCGCCACGCTGCGAACGCCATCGAGGCGGCCGAGCGCCAGCATGGCTTCGCTGGTCAGGACCGACAGGCCCGCCATATCGATCGGCGGTCGCGGTGGCAGGTCCGGCGGCAAGAAGGCGCGCACGGTCTCGCCGGTGACGGTGCTCGCCGCCCATTTGCCCTTCCGGCCGGAATCCTGCAGAGGTGCCATGATCTATCCTTTAATAGCGTCCAATCGTTATTAAAGAATAACCTAATACACTTTAATATC
>CAYPDA010000095.1:0-2202 GCA_964409375.1 uncultured Hyphomonas sp. | reverse complement strand
CAGATCCTCTTGGACCTGTTCGTATCCTCCTGTCGGTGGTTTTAACCTCGAAGGGTGTCGCCATTGAAGGCCCGCTCTGACCTCACGAGTCGGACAAGGAATGTTCGGCGGGGGCGGCACGATGTTCGAAGACGCAGTGCAGCCCGAACACCGCCACATCCTGCGGCCGGAAGGTCTGGGCGATGCGCTGCGCTTGCGGCCACCCGGGGCTGGCGCAGCCGGGGCAAAGCATCTGGAAACACGCGATGGCGGCAACCCGGCCGCGCAGGCCTTCAAGTGGCAACGATTCAGCTGTGTTCAGCCAGGCGGAGGCAAGGAGCGGCGGCGCAAGATCTGACAAGGTATGCGCTTTCGGCAAGGGACCGGCGGCGGGGGCCGCCGCCGGCTGGTGTTACTGGTTGACCTGTCCTGGCTGGCTCAGATCGCCCGAGGCCACGTCGAACACATCGGTCACGCAGAAGAGCGGGGCGTGGATGTTGGCATTCACCCGCAGCGCCGCCGTCACCCCGTCATAGCTTGCAGTCTCAACCGCGCCGATATCGGCGAATGGCACCCGGACGGACAGCGTGTCGCCAGCGAAGCCAGGCGACCAGCCCGGGCTGTCGATCAGGATCGGCAGGCCGAGCCAGGTCAGCGGCAGGGCGGGAGTGACGCCTTCTGGGATGTCGATCACCTTCAGCGCCCCCGGTCCGCAGGCCTCGTCCGGGCCCAGCACCACCCAGTGGCTGTGCCAGATGCCGCCGTCGTCATCTGTGCGGTCAGTGTTGCCTTCGTCGAACAGGGGAGTGTCGTCGAAGTCGGGATGGATGGTGAGGGCGAAGGCCAGGGTCCCTGCGCCCGCTTCGAAGCCCACGATGGCCGGGTCGAGGCTGGTCGGCCAGACGTAGGAAAAGACCGGCGCTCCGGCGAGCCCTCCCACCGCCTCCGGCGCGGTCGCGCCGGGTGTGCCGGACACCGACATGGTGATGGTGGCGATGCGGCCCTCAGTGGTGATCGCCGCGGCGACGATGTCGAAACCGGCGTGTTGCGCATTGCCGGCGATCGCGGCAATCCCCTGCGCGTGGTCGCCCTCGCCATGCGCAAAGCCCGCTGCCGGGCCGACCACCGCCAGGGCGGTCGTCAATAGGAGCAGGGTCCGCATTACGCCACTCCTTTCACGTCGATCAGCGACGCACCAAAATTGAAATGGAACGTCTCATTGTCGATCACGAGGGCGGGAACCGAGACGACCCCGGCCGCCTCGGCCTCGGCGATGCGCCCGCGGTCCTCGCCCAGATGGACGATTTCGACCGAGAGGGCCGCCGGGTCGAGCGCATGGGCCAGACCCTGTTCGGCACCGATGCAGACTTTGCATCCGGCATGGTAAAAGATGGCTTTTCGTGTCTTTGTGTTTTGGTTCCTTTTCATCCATTGGATCGGTTGGCAAAAGGGCGTCCGGGCCGTTGCTGCGGTTCCGGGCGCCCGTCTCAGGCCACCTTGGAAAACCGCGCCCAAAGGCTGTCGCGTTTCTCTTCAAGGGCGTCTTCGTGGTCGCCACAGTCGATCCGCAAGGCGGCATCGCCAAAGGCGGCGTCCACAAAGGCACAGTGATGCGGTTCATCCGCATCGTCATGGGCATGGGGACGGAAATGCGCGCAGGTCACGCACATCCGCTGCACGGGGATCGCGCGCGCGACCTGCAAGGCCCGGATCAGGCCCACCAGTCCGCGCTACATGGCGTCCTGGTCAGCGGGCGGTAGCGTGTCCAGCGCGGCCAGCATCACCGGCGCGGGCGTCCGCGCGGCGGTGGCAACAGAGCGACCTTGCTCTGTCAGGTGCAGCCGGACCGCCCGTCCATCGTCCGGATCCGGCCCGCGCGTCAAGAGACCCTTGCGCAAGAGTGCGGCAACCGCATCGCGGAGCGTTGGCTGGCTGACCCCAAGGTCGGCGGCAAGACCGCTCACCCTTGAGGGCCCGCGCGAAGCCATGCGCGCAAGAATCTGTGCCTGCGTCGGGTTGACCCCAAGCGTTTCCGCCTCATCCCAGGCAAGGGATTTCAGCAAGACCCCGATCCGGGCAAGTGCGAAGTAGATCGGGTCATTTGGCATCATCGCCTCCTGCCGACTCATTATAAATATTATTATTAAATACATAACCTGAAACGCGAGACCGACCAGAACGCCTGAAAGCCGCACCTCAGGGATTCACGGGGCTTTGATGATG
>CAYPDA010000094.1:0-2253 GCA_964409375.1 uncultured Hyphomonas sp. | reverse complement strand
CTGCATTCAGATCATATCGACGGGCTCGGAGAGCTGCTTTTGTTGTCCTGGATCGCCGGCAGCCGGACCACGCCGACACCTGTTTATGGCCCGGTCGGCACCGGCCAGGTGGTCACCGGTTTCAATGCCGCGTATCAGATTGACAGCACATACAGGCTTGCCCACCACGGAACCGAAATCGCCAATCCTGAGGGTTTCGGCGGTTCTGCCTTCGAAATCGACACGCCCGCGGGGCCGGCGGGAAGCCGCGTCGTCTATGAAGACGCAGACCTGACAATCATGGCTCTCACAGTCGATCACAGTCCAATCGAACCAGCCTTCGGCTATCGCATCGATTACAAGGGCCGGTCGGTGTCCCTGAGCGGAGACACCGTCTTCCATCCCGGCTTTGTTGCGGCGTCCGAGGGTGTCGATCTGATGCTGCATGAAGCCTTGAACAGGGATATGTTGTCGACGATCGGAACGAAACTTGGTGAGCGCGGAAATCCAAACGGGCAGAAGATATTTGCTGATATCGTAGACTATCACGCGACACCGGAGGAGGCGGCCCGCGCAGCGCAGGACGCCGGTGCGGACCAACTCGTCCTCTATCACATCGTACCCCCGCTTCCGGCGCCGCTATTGGAGTCTGTGTTCATCGGAGACGCAGGATCCAACTTCGAGGGAAAAATTACGGTGGGACGCGACGGCATGATCTTCAGCCTTCCGGTGGGAACGGACAAGATCAACCGTGTTCGCGGATTCTGAGCCCCCGTCCTCGCGGGAGACAAATAGTGTCAGAGCTGCAGCCGGGTTGGACCACAACATTGGGGCGCAGCATGTGGAGCAAGAGCTCTGCCCCAATCTTAGCACTCAGCGTCAAGCCGAGCGGCTGTCCTCGTTAGTCGCATCGCGCGAGGCCGCCTCGGCCTAAGACCTCGTGCGGCCGGAAAACCAGCGAAGCCCCTGCCACGCCCCCCACACGCCCAGTAAAAGCAGGACAACGCCGAACAGCATCCAGCCCCAGTAAAAACTGAACATCTTGCGCGCAATATTGGCGGCGATTTCCTCTTCCACCTGGTAGCCTTCTGGAAGTTCCAGCACGCCGACCCGGTTCGCGTAGAGGCGGTATTCGTGCAGCAATTCCCGCATCAGCTGTGGGCGCTCCTCGGACAGGTCGCGGGTTTCACCCGGATCGGCGGCGAGATTGAACAGCCGCCAGACGCCATCTCCGTGCGGGGGCATATTGCGCACAAGCTTGTAGTCTCCGCGATAGACAGCTGCCTGACCCGAGGTCTCGAACCCCACCGCATCGTCAGGGCCATAGACGCGGTCCGTCTCTCTGTTGAGCAGCGGTGTCAGGCTGCGCCCGGACATGGGTACGGTTCCGGGGACGTTATCGCTGACGCCCGCCAATTCGAGCAAGGTGGGCGTGACATCTGTCATCACAGTGAAAGCGTCCACCCGCTCGGCTTCGGGGATGCCGGGGCCGGAAAAAATCAGCGGCACGCGCAGTCCGCCATCGCCTGCATGGAACTTGAACAGATTGGCGGGTCCGGCTGCGGCCTGCGCCCATTCCGGGCCGATGGCGACATAGCTGCCGCGCTCTCCAAGCGTTTCGATGTCCCAGCGATAGCCCTGCCCGCGCAACCAGCCGTCCAGCCTTCCCCCAAGCGGGTCGCCGGCTTCCGGACCATTGTCGGAGGTGATGACGAAGACTGTCTTCTCATAGTCCCCGGTCTCCCGAAGATAATCGATGAGCCGGCCGAACTCGTAATCCATGGCTTCAAGCATGCCGGCATTGACCGCCATGCTGCGGGCGGCATACGCCTTCTCCTCGGCGCTCAGCGCCTCCCAGTCCCAGTCTGATAACGTCGTTGGCGGCGGTGCCATCGGCGCGCCCTGCCCGACCAGACCGAGATCCTGGGCACGTTGCCAGCGCGCCTCACGCACTGCTTCCCAGCCGACCGAATAGGTGTCGACGTAGCGATCCGTATATTCGCGCGGCGCTTGGACCGGGATGTGAATGGCGAGGAAGGCGACATAAGCAAGGAACGGCTCCTCGCGGTCCGCATCAGCTTCAAGATAGTCGATCATGCGATCGACAAAGAAGGTCGAAGAATAGAAATTTTCAGGCAGAGAAGCCGGCTCGCGATCCTCATACCAGGGCGCACTGCGGTAATACGGCAGATAGGGCTGGTCTTCCCAATTGTCCGCACCCGATGCGTCGATGATGAAGGAGCGGTCGAAGCCGTGGTCGATCGGCAATTCGCC
>CAYPDA010000093.1:0-2298 GCA_964409375.1 uncultured Hyphomonas sp. | reverse complement strand
CGGCCCCAGAGCCAATGGTCCAGATGGTCGGCCTCGATCGTGCGGATGAACTTCTCATCGACGATGAAACGGGCGCGAAACACGCTCATCCGGCCGGTCAGCGTCAGGACGCGGTTCGAAACGGCATGGCTCTGCATCGCCAGCCGACGCTGGGCAAAGCGCATCTCCAGCCAGGCGCCGATCCAGCGCGGGCCGTAGCACATCACCTCTTCATCCGTGGTCAACGCCTGCAGATCGGGGTCGGCGCCGAACATCGACAGGGTCTTTTCCAGCACATCGCCGCCATAGACCGCGTCGCCGTCCATGAAGATCACCAGATCGTTCGGATCGACCCCCCGCCGGGACATGCCGCGCAGAATGATGCCGATCGCCATGCGCTTGCCGGGCTGGTTCTGGCGCACGAAGGTCAGGTCCATCAGGCCGGCAGGCAGGTCGGCACCATGCGTTTCGACATAGTCGCGGATGATCAACTCGTCATAGGACGAGCCTGTCCCGATCCACAGCGAGGTGGGGATGCGCTCGCGCCGGACCTGTTGCAGGATCGAGCCGATCACAGCGCGGGTGATGGCCGGTTCCTCGTAATAAGTTGTCATCTGGATATGCACGCGGCGCGGCCGCCAGCCTGCGGCCCATAGGGCCGAAGCCGCGCGGCGCATCGGTGGCCATTTCAGGCGGCGGTAGAACTCGGCGCGCAGGGCGTGGGTGAACCACCAGCCGAAACGCCAGAACCCGAGCATGCCGAGAACGATGGTGACGTGGCGCAGGTCCGGGTCAAAGAAGCGGTTGGGCATAAGCGTGGCCAGCGCGACAATCAGGGCCCAGAGCGCGACATAGTGGCTCAGAAACGCGGGCGTCCATTTCGCAAAGCCCCGAGGGGACGGGCGGCGCAACTCGGAGAGCCAGGCATTCAGGTGCTTTGAGAAGGCGTACTCGCCGTGCGGGGCTTCCACGATCAGCCCTCGGGTCCGAACCAGCCGCCAAACCAGCGCTGGAAAAGATCGCGGTGCAGCCGTACCTCGACCGCGGCGTTGTGGGGAAGCAATGCGCGGGTCTGGTCTAATGTCAGGGTGGCAAGGTCCAGATGCACCATCAACCCGAAGGCATCGGGGCGCAGCGGGTCGGCTCCGGCCTCGACACGGCTGATCCGGGCAGGAAGGCTGCGCCTTTCGCCGGACACGGTATAGTGGACTGTGGCGCGCATGTCTTGCCACAGATGCGCGGCCTCGGCGCCGTCAATCCAACCGATGACGGTGCGGGCGGTATCAGCTTCGAACTGGAGGAGCGGCGTGCCCGCGCGCTGGAAGCTACCCTCGGGAACCAGCAGGCGATCGATCCGGCCGTCTACCGGAGCGCGGATTTCAAGGGCGCGTTCACCTTCGCGCAACCGACCGCGTTCGGAACGCAAGGCACGAAGCTCCAGTTCGATCAGCCGGACCTCTTGTTCCAGTCGTTCCCGCGCGTCGTGGAAATCACCGGCGACAAGCGACAGGCCGGCGTCGAATGCGACGACATCGGATGACCGCGCACGTTCCGCGGGCTGGCGGCGCATATGAGTGTCGAGCCGCGCCTGCGCCGCGGCGAGCCGGGCTTCCACCAGTGCAATGGCTCCGCGCACCTCGGCCAATCCAGTTGCAGCGTCGGGGTTGGACAGGCGGATCAGCAGGTCGCCAGCCGCAACGTTCGTGCCTGCGGGGGCGGCAATTTCGGCGAGGAATCCGGCAGCAGGCGCGCCGATCTGCGCAAATGGCGCCACATAGCGCGCGTTCGTCAGCGCGACATGGTCCAGGCGCTTCCATACCACATTGCCGATCACGCCCACGACCAGCGCGAACAGCCCGACATAATAGACGACATTCCAGATTGCGCGCAGCAGCCTGGGTTTCGCTTTTAAAAGCCCTGCAGCCTTCTCCTCCTCGGTCTCGCCCATCGGAATCAGGTCGACCGGTGTGTCCAGCGCGGTGATCACCTCGTCCGTTGCGGCCATCTTTCCAGTCAGCAGGTTGCGGTAGAACAGCCCCAATGCCTCGCGCTGGCGCCCGGTCAGCCCGTCGAACGCCCAGAGCGTACCGTCAGTGGATGGCGATAGCCGGACCGGAAACGCAACATCGATACCTTGAAAGGGAATGCACAGGCGCGCGCCGGACAGGTCTGCACCCGCCAACGCCTTGTCACGGATACCGGCAAGCGACCATTTTCGGACCGTGACACGCCGCCCGTTCGCCAGCGCGACGATCAATGGTGCGATCACATGCGGTTCTGTCTCCGGCGCTGGGCGTTCATGCGCGATGTGCACGCCGG
>CAYPDA010000092.1:0-2491 GCA_964409375.1 uncultured Hyphomonas sp. | reverse complement strand
TCGGTCCGCACCCGGAGGACGGCGAGATGATCCTCGCCAATTTCGGCCGCTTCGGTCCGTATGTGCAGCATGGCAAGACCTATGCGAACCTCAAGGATCCGCGCGACGTCTTCACCATCGGGCTCAACCACGCGGTCGTGATGATCGCCGACAAGCGCGCCAAGGCGGCCGCTCGCGGACGCGGCGCGGCGACGGCGCTCAAGACGCTGGGCGAACATCCGAGCGGCGGCGCGCTGGACGTGTTCGAGGGCAAATACGGGCCCTACGTCAAATGGGGCAAGGTGAACGCCACCCTGCCCAAGGACATGACGCCGGACAGCGTGACCCTCGAACAGGCGGTTGAGCTTGTGAACGCCAAGGGCGGCGGCGGGAAGAAGGCGCCGGCAAGGAAGGCGGCTGCAAAGAAAGCCCCGGCGAAGAAAAAGTCTGCCGCCAGGACAGCCGCCAAGGACAGCTGAGCGCCCCGGGCCTCGTCCCCGTCAGGCCGGGACGAGGAAATCCTTCTTGCCGAGCGGCACGCCCTGCATGCGCAGCAGCGCATAGGCGATCGCGGCATGGAAATGCAAATTCGTCAGCACGAAGCCCTGCAGATAGGCGCGCCCTTCCATCGGCATGGTTGTGGGCCCGAACGGAATCTGCAGGACCGTATCGCTGCTCGCATCGATCTCGGCGTCCGGAATGATTTCGATGAAGTCCAGCGCCGCCTGGCAGCGGGCCGACAGTTCAAAGAAGGTTTGTTCCGTATCCGGAAAGGACGGCATCTCGCGCCCCGCCAGGCGCGCTGCGCCGCGGGCGGCCGTATCGCAGGCGATCTGCACCTGGCGCGGCAGCGCGAACATGTCCGGCGCGAGCCGCTGGGCAAGCATCACGCTGTCTTCGACCTTCAGGTCGCGGGCATGCGCCTCGCCCCTGGCGAGGATCCCCTTGAGGGCGCCGAGCGTCTGCTGGCTCGATGATTTTAGCATATGGGAGAGGGTGGTCGTCATTCGGCGTCTCCTTCTGTCCGGGCGGTCTCGGCCGGTTCACGTTTCCCCGCGTGGATCTCGGGCAGGACCGCGTCAGCGGCGCGCATCACCATGATGATCGTGTCGGCAGCCCGGACATAGAAGTCCGGCGTGATCGCATCGAACGTGTCGCCGGGGTTGTGATAGCCGGCATGATCCTCGACCCCGAAGTAAAGGAACGGGATGCCGGCGAGGTGGAACGGCCCGTGATCGGACTGGAGGGTCCAGTCATTCGGCCCGTCCTCCGGCCGGTCATGCCCGGTCAGCAGGGTGACGGGCGCCTCTGCGGCAATGGTCCCGATCAGCGGCAGGAGCGTGGGCGTGTGATAGGTTCCGGCGGCATAGAGCTCCCCCGCTTCGGAGCGGCTGACCATGTCCATATTGATGTTCAAAGCCGCGCGCTCCATCTCCATTTCCGGCATGCGCACAACCGCGCGGGCGCCGAGCAGGCCGTGCTCCTCGGCGTCGAGCGCGGCGATGATCACATCATGCCGGGGCGGCTCGCGCATGAGGTAATCGGCCAGCGCCAGCAGCGCCGCCGTTCCGGAGGCATTGTCGTCCGCGCCATTGTAGATTTCGCCGTCGCAGACGCCAAGATGGTCATAATGCGCCGTCAGTACCATAACGGGGCCCTCGCCGGGTGTGCGGCCAGGAATGCGGGCGAGCAGGTTGATGCCGGTCCGCTCGGCGGGCTCAGCATTGCAGATGCGTTCGGGGCGCGGCAACACCGGAAACGGATACTGGTAGCCGGCTTCGGTGAGCGGCTGGAGGCCAAGTTCCTCGAAGCGTTTGAGGATGAAGCCGCGCGCCGCCTCATTGCCCGGCGTGCCGACAGCGCGGCCTTCGAGCGCATCGGACGACAATACCCGCGCCATGTGCAGCATCGGGCCGGCATCGACATGCTGCGCCCGGTACGTGACACCCGGAATGGCCTCGTCCCCCGACGGCCAGAAATACCAGACGGCGGCAATCGCGGCGAGAATGCCGAGCAGGATGCCTATCATGAGCGGGCGGCGGTTGGTCATCTGTCGGCCTTTCTGACGGGTGTTCTGCCTTGACCCATAAGCCGCTCCGCCGCATGTGCCTAGTCAGCGCGATGACAGGAGCCCCGACATGGCGATGAGCCGCGACAAGCTGATGCAATATCTGACAGATGCCTTCCCCGATGCCGAGATCACGCTCAAGGACCTCGCCGGGGATGACAATCACTGGGAGGCGGAGATCATCAGCGCCCGCTTCGCCGGCGTGCCGCGCGTGCGCCAGCACCAGATGGTGTACGAAGCCCTGAAAGGCACGATGGGCGGCGTCCTGCACGCCCTTGCCCTCAAGACCCGCGCGCCCTGATCAGGGCGGACCTCTTGACCGCGCAGGCGGGCCACATCACATCTGTGCAAGAAACGGAGACTTACCCCCATGACCGACCAGGCCACCCTCGACGCCATCGACAAGGCCGTCAAAAGCAATGACGTCGTCCTCTTCATGAAGGG
>CAYPDA010000091.1:0-2515 GCA_964409375.1 uncultured Hyphomonas sp. | reverse complement strand
ACGATTGCCGGGCCGTCCGAAATCCTCGTCATCGCGGACACGACGGCGAATCCGGACTGGGTGGCGGCTGACCTGCTGAGCCAGGCCGAGCATGACCCCTCAAGCCAGTCGATCCTGATCACTCTGGACGCCGCGCTGGGCAAAGCTGTTGAGAAGGCTGTGGACAGCCAGTTGAATTCGCTGGCGACGGGCGCGCGGGCGCGGGAGTCATGGACGCAGCATGGCGCGATCATCACAGCGCCGGACAATGAAACGGCGGCGCAGGCGGCGAACATCATTGCGGCCGAACATGTCGAGCTATGCATCTCGGATCCGGACGGGATGCTTCCATTGATCAGGCATGCCGGGGCAGTCTTCCTCGGCCACCATACGCCTGAGGCGCTGGGGGATTATGTGACGGGGTCGAACCACGTCCTGCCGACGAGCCGGGCGGCGCGCTTCTCATCGGGTCTGGGTCTATATGATTTCCTCAAGCGGATGAGTGTGCAGCGCGCGGGGCCCGAGGGACTGGCGGCTCTGGCTCCGGCGGCCTTACGTCTTGCTGAAGCCGAACGTCTGCCTGCGCATGGCCGGTCGGTGTCCATCCGGACCAATCAGGGCAGCTAGGTGATGAGCACGAACCGCCTGGTCGCAGTCCATATTGACGACGATACGCTGGGCGCGTCGGGGCCGGACGCCGAACATGAGCGCAGGGTGGCGATCTTCGACCTCATCGAGGAGAACAGCTTTACCATTCTTGGCGAGGATCGCGGGCCATATGTACTGGCGCTCAGCCAGGTGGAGCGCCGGTTGATCCTCGCGCTGCGCAATGAAGGCGGCGAGGAGGTCCATACCTTCATCCTGTCGATGGGGCCATTCCGGGGCGTGATCCGGGATTACTTCATGATCTGCGACAGCTATTATGAGGCGATCCGCACTTCGACGCCGCACCAGATCGAGGCTATCGACATGGCGCGCAGGGGCATTCACAATGAGGGTTCAGAGCTGCTGAAGGAGCGGCTCGAAGGCAAGATCGCAATCGACTTCCACACCGCCCGGCGCCTGTTCACCCTGATCTGCGCTCTTCACGCCGGCCAGGGCCGCGCGCCGGGGGCCTGACTTCAGCTGAGCCCCGCGCGGAAACGGCGGCTCCCTGCCAGGCAAACCCCGGTCGTCAGCGTGACTTCGAAATCGCCAAAGGGTGTCCCGCGGATGGCGCTGATGTGGCTCCGGTTGACGATACGTGAGCGGTGAATGCGCACAAATGCCATCGATGACCGGGCTTGTCCGCCGCCTGACAGGCGACGGTCCCAGTCTGACAGCGTCCCGCGTACAAGATGGCTGCCGCCGGATGTGTGAAGCGTCACGTAGTTGCCGGCGGCTTCAAGGAAGAAAATTTCACCGGGTATCAGGAACAGCGTGCGCCCGCCATCGCGCACATCGATCCGCTCGGTGATCCCGGTTGGCGGGCTTTGCGCCGCGGCCTCGCGGGCCTGGAACCAGGCATAGAGGGTGTAGATCGCCGCGAAGACCGCGTAGGTGAGGAGGTCTTTGCGCCATTCATAGATAAGCGTGATCCAAGTGCCACCGCCGAAGAACCCATAGGGCCAGTTGAAAGTCAGGGCGTAGGCGAGATGCCGGACCGGCAGCATGCCCCGACATGGACCAGCGAAAACGGCACAGTCAGCCCGGCATGGATCACCAGGCAGATCACGAGCCCCGGACCTGGGAGCAGCGGCCAGCGCCTCACGGCCATTCCGACCATCGGCGCCATGAGGACAAGTATTGATGCGCTGGTGATCTCCCAGATGAATGGCTCTGCCGGATGAACGTGAAGGCCAGCCCGCTGCATCTCTATCAGGGCGGATGTTGCGTTAACCAGAATGACAGGGATCGTCAGCAGGGAGAGGGCGGTCCACGGCCCGGGCCGGAAACCGGCTATCCCGCTTGTCCCGGATTCCCCCGCCGCTGGTCGCATATGTTGCTCTGCTCGTCCCAGAGGCGGCGCCTCTGATGGCGTGGGCGCAGCGCCAGGACCGGGCGGGCGCGAAAAGCTGCCATGATGACTGATCGCCGATACGACCTTGACTGGCTGCGCATCGCCGCCTTTGCCTTGCTGGTCCTGCATCATTGCGGGATGTTCTACGCGACCTGGGACTGGCATGTGAAATCCAGACACTCCAGCCCGATGATCGCGCCGCTGATGCTGCGGGCCAATCCCCGGCGGCTGGGCCTCCTGTCGCGATGACCGATGTGACCGGGTTCCGGCTTGCCGGCCATCTAATGAACTTGCTGGACGCATCGGGCGCCGCGGCGCGCATCGGGCTCGCCGACATTTCTCTGCTCGCTCCGGGCCGACAATGCCGCGCTCGATGCCCGGATAACCCGTCCTTCATCGGCTGCCAGCGACCTCCTGCATGACCACAATTAGACCCGCCAGCGCGCCCGTAGCATGCAGGCCGAACTCGGCCGTCCGGCTTGCCCGCTTCGGCGCCGCCGCCGGCGCGATCTCCGCGCTCGCCGGCGCGCCCTAGAG
>CAYPDA010000090.1:0-2615 GCA_964409375.1 uncultured Hyphomonas sp. | reverse complement strand
GCACGGAGCGGCATGAAAGCCGCCGTATCGACAACCAGCTGCGCGGCCGGACAGGCCGTCAGGGCGACCCCGGCAAGTCTAAATTCTACATCTCGATCGAAGACGACCTGATGCGCATCTTCGCCGCCGACCGCATGGACACGGTCATGCGCCGCCTCGGCATCAAGGAAGATGAGGGCATCACCCATCCCTGGATGAACAAGGCGATGGAGACCTCGCAGAAGAAGATCGAGGAACGCAACTTCGAGATTCGCAAGAACGTCCTCAAATATGACGACGTCATTAATGACCAGCGCAAGGCGATCTTCGAGCAGCGGCTGGAGTTCCTGCGCTCGGATGATGTCTCCGACGTGATCCTGGAAATGCGCGACAATGTCATCGACGAACTCGTCGCCCGCACGATGCCGGAGAAGGCGTATGCGGAGCAATGGGATCTCGACGGCCTCGATGAGAGCCTGAAGATGGACCTCGCTGTCGAGCTGCCAGTGAAAGACTGGGCAGCCGAGGAAGGCGTGGCGAATGAGGAAGTCGCGCAGCGCATCCGCGACGCGGTAGCCACACATTATGAGGAGCTGACCCGCCAGGTCGGCGAGCAGCAGATGCGCCGGATCGAGAAACAGTTCCTGCTGCAGGTCCTTGACATGCGCTGGCGCGAGCATCTGCAGCTGATCGACCAGCTTCGCTCGGTCATCCATCTGCGCTCCTATGGCCAGCGCGATCCGCTGAACGAGTTCAAACGCGAAGCCTTCAACCTGTTCGACACGCTGCTGAACGAACTGCGCGCCACCGTTACCCGCTCGCTGATGCATATCCGCGTGCAGCAGGCCCCGATGCCCGGCCAGCGCCCGCCCATGGCGGCGCCGGCCCCGGCCCGGCGCCCGGACCCGCCGCCGCAGATGCACGAGACCAAGCTCGACCCGGATACCGGCGTCAATGAAATGGACCCGGCCGACCGAAACAACCCGCCGGGCCAGCCGCTGCACCAGGCCGAGGATGACTGGTCGAACACGCCGCGCAATTCCGCCTGCCCCTGCGGCTCCGGCAAGAAGTACAAACATTGTCACGGCGCCATCGAGACCCAGAAGGCCTGAGGCTTATCCACGGTTTTTGACAACTTTCACCCCGCCAGGGCCCCTTGGGATCGCGGCGGTGCGGAATCATTGCCGCAAATTTACCCGTCAGCCCGCCGGGCGAAGTATACTTTTCTTGCCGGCGGCGTCTCTCCGGTCTCCGTCGGTGGGCCCCGTGCGCGGGGCCGCTTATCTGTTGCGGACAGGCTTGGGTGCCCAGGACGCCGGGGACACGCCTTCCAGCCTAGAGGACTTTCTGCCATCCCCGGATATTCAGGACCCGTCCCGTCCGCAGGATTTTCAGGACAATCAAGGATGAGATCCGCCAGGGCGCGGCCCTGTCCGGCCTTTTCTTGCTGCACGCCACTCAGACCGGCATCCGGCCCCGCCCGCCCTGCCGCGCCATCCAGACGCCGCCGAGAATCAGCGCGAAGGCGATCACCGCGTTCCAGCTCTGCAGCTCGCGGAAGAATACGAAGCCGAACACCGCCCCCGCCACCGGCACCGAATAACCCGTCAGTGACAGGAAGGTCGCCCCGGCGCGCGCGACGATGGCCATGAAGATTGCCTGCGCAATGCCCGACGGTCCGAGCCCGAGCGCCAGCACCGCCGCCCAATGCGTCCAGTCCGCCTCGACGCTGGCCGGCTCCACCGTCAGAGCCAGCGGCCAGGAAAGCACAGAGCCGACGGTTGCAAAGCCCGCGGCAAACGCGATCGGCTGGATCGGCGGAGCCGCCCGCGCGATCAGCGTGCTGGCCGAATAGGAGAGCGTTGCAAACAGCAGCAGGATCTGCGCGGTGACGCTGGCCGATCCGAAATCCGAAATCGCGTCCGGCCCGAACAGGGCGACTACCCCGGCAAAGCCGAGCAGCACGCCGATGCCGGTATTGCGCGTCATCCGCTCTTCTGCAAACAGCAGCGTCGCCCCGAGCACGACGAAGACCGGCGCCGCCGCCGTGTAGAGCGCGGCGAGGCTCGAATTCACCGTCTCCTGCGCCGTGGTGATCAGGAAGAAGGGGATCAGCGATCCGGCAAAGCCCATGCCGAGGATGAACAGCCAGCTGCGCCGTTCTGAGAAAGGCGGCAGGCGCTGGCCGGAGGCAAGCATCAGACCCCACAGCACGACCGCGCCAATCGTCAGCCGCCCCGGCAGCACCCATTCCGGCGGCAGGCCCTCGGCGACATCCTTGCCGACCGCGACGCGGGTCAGCGCGTAGGCGCCGCCCCACAGCACCGTGAGGCAGGAGAACAGCACCCAGATCATGGCCGGCCGCCCCGTGACGGGAGCCTTGCCGGTGCCCGGCGCGCTTGCCTCTGCCATACGCTCTCTCCCGACTGTTCTTTCCCTGCGCCCTAGCACGGGACTTGCATCCGGCAAGCCGGAATAACCGCCGAGATTCAAATTGAGCCCGTTCGCGTCGCGGTGCCGCGCGGAATGCGGGTGGACGCGCAAGGCCTGCCCCATTAAAGGGGGCCCAAGCTGCGAGCCCGCTCGCTCAAAAGGAGAAGACAAGATGGCCGTTCGTGTTGCAATCAATGGATTTG
>CAYPDA010000089.1:0-2640 GCA_964409375.1 uncultured Hyphomonas sp. | reverse complement strand
TAGTGAGGGCGAAGTCCGGCTCCGGATGAAAGCCGGGGCGACCATGACGGACAGCGAAATCACCAATCTTATCCGCCGGTCCGGTTATGCGCTGACAAGTATTGACCGGAAGATGCCGGAATGACGGCGCCGGATGAAATCCGTCCGCCGACGACCCTTCCCGCATATGTGGCTCTGTTCACCTCAACCGGCACGTTGATCTGTTGCGCCCTTCCGGCGTTGCTGGTCAGCATCGGGGCGGGCGCGGTGATGGCCGGACTGATCGAGGCGGTGCCGCAGATCACCTGGCTGGGCAAGCATAAGGGTATTGTCTTCGCAGTCGCCGGGGCGCTGCTTCTTCTGTCCGGGGCCTGGCAATGGCATGCTCGCAACCTCCCCTGCCCGATCGATGCGGAACAGGCGCGGGCCTGCGCGCAGGCACGGAAGATAGGCTGGATCGTCTGGGGGCTGAGCGTTGCTTTGTTCCTTGTCGGTGTGTTCTTTGCCTATTTTGCGGCGTCGGTATTTTTCTAAGACGCGTCGGGGCGCTCTCTTCCCTGCGGGAGAGAGCGCCTATTCCGCCGCGCGCATGATGGCGTCCATCCGGGCGAGCCAGGCGAGCCAGGCTTTGCGGCCGGCGTCCGTCAGGAAGATGCGCGTCTGCGGGCGTTTGCCGACGAAGCGTTTTTCCTGGCTGACATAGCCGGCCTCTTCCAGCTTTTTCAGATGGGTCGAGAGGTTGCCGTCCGTGGCGCTGACCTTGTCGCGCAGTTCGCCGAACACGGCGGGGCTGGCGGTCGACAGATAGGCCATGATGCCGAGGCGAAGGCGGCCATGGATGACATCGTCGATGTCATTATGATCGAAAGGGTTATCATCACTCATCGGCGTGTCGCTGTCAGACGGTTTCCGAGGGCTCGGCCCTCATCATCATGAAGCCTGGGAGGCAAACTGCCACGAAGGCGGAGACCGATCCAACCAGCCAGATATACTCCGTGCCTGTCATGAAAACGGCGGCGATGACGCCCGCGAAAGCGGCGAGGCCAGCGAATTTTAGGGCGGATTGGCCCGAGATTTCGCCGGTCACGAACTGGCCGATCCCGTAGAGGCCGAGCACCATCGGCACCGACCAGTAGAAGCCTTCCGTACCTGTGCCTGTTAGGATCATCCGTGCGATGAGGCTGGCGAAATAGGCGAACATTAAGAAGCCGGCGGTTGTCCAGAGCACGCCTTGAACCCGGTTTGCGGCCGAGGACTGGCCCGGCTTTTTCTCCGCGCCGCGCTGCAGCAAGAACTGGCCCAGTCCGCCCACCACCGCAAATCCGCCCCAAACGAACATGTACGCGGAGGGCTCGAGACCGAACGCACCGGTCGTAATCAGAAAATGGCCGGAATAGGCGAGCGCGACGAGACCGCCCCACATCGCCAGAAAACGGCCGCCGAGTAGAGGGGCGTTCTGGCCTGCTTCGGCGAGGTCGCGGATGTAGCTCAGTTCGTCGGTGAGGTTTGAAGGGCGATTCATCCTGTTCTCCAAAGATTACTTTGATTTTCAAAGTACGCGGACAAGTGGATTTCATCAAGAGGCCGTTGCTCTCTTTTTACGAGTTTCAGGCGGCGGCGCGTTTCAGGCCGCTGCCGGGCGGAAGACGAGCGCCACGCCGTTGTTGCACCAGCGCTCGCCCGTAGGTGCGGGGCCATCTTCAAACACATGCCCGTGATGGCCGAGACAGCGCGCGCAGTGGTATTCGTCCCGCACCATGAAGAAGGACCGGTCGATGCTCTGGCCCAGCGCGGCGGGCAAGGGCTGCCAGAAACTCGGCCAGCCGGTGCCCGATTCGTATTTCGTCTCCGAGCTGAATAAAGCGAGGTCGCAGCCGGCACAATGAAAGGTCCCGGTCCGGTCCTCATCATTCAGCGCCGAGGTGAAGGGGCGCTCCGTGCCGTGTTTGCGCAGCACGCGGTAGGCTTCCGGCGACAGGCGGCGCTTCCACTCTGCGTCGCGGATGCGGCGCCAGTCGCTGCCTTCCCAGGTTTGCGCGCCCGCCGATTCGGACGCGGCAGAGACGCTGCACCCGGCAATGACGGCTGCGGCAGACGAGGCGAGAAACAGGCGGCGGGAGAGATGCGATGGTTTCATGGTCTCTTTACGCCGCGCCCCGCCCGCCGGTTCAAATCAAACCCCCGTGACCGGCTATTCGGCATAGACCGCCGGGCGTTTCTGCATCTCGGCCATGATCGCCTCGATCTGGTTCGGTGTGCGGATGACCTTCATCTGCTCGTCGCTCTCCATCTGCAACAGGTCCGCGTCGCTCATATGGGCCATCGCGTTGCAGAGGCGCTTCACGCCCTGCATCGCGGCCGGATGCTTGCCGGCCATCACGCGGGCGAGCGCCATCGCATCGTCCAGCGGTGTCTCGGTTACATGAGTGGCGAAGCCGAGTGCCTGGGCCTCGGCGCCCCTGAATTCGCGGTTGGTGTAGGTCAGCTCGCGCAGCACATCCTCGCGCACACTGCCGCGCCAGAGGGCGAAGCCGGCCATGTCCGGCACGAGTCCCCATTTCATTTCCATAACGGCGCAGCGCGTATCCGGATGGATGAAGCGGATGTCGGCGCCGGAAAACACCTGCAGCCCGCCGCCGAAGATGACGCCCTGCCCGGCCG
>CAYPDA010000088.1:0-2649 GCA_964409375.1 uncultured Hyphomonas sp. | reverse complement strand
CGGCTGGGGCGACGATCCGGCATTTGTGCGTCCATGAAATGCCGCCAGATCGGAAGTCGCGATCAGATAAATCGCCGCCGGTAACGACCTGTTATCGACAGTAATGGACCCCAGGATGATCGTTGTCGCCAGAGCGATGATTTCCCGAGCGTCAGAGCCGTCCGGTGCGCCAGAACGATCCCGAGGCCGAGCTGTATCGGGGCTTGCGCCCGCGGCGCGAGGTGGCGCGCATTTGCCTGCCGATGACGTCCGGTCCCGCGAGAAAGCCCCAAAAGGCTCCCTGCTCGTGCTCCGTCATCCCGGCCGCGGCGGCGGCCGTCGGCGGCCGGCTGCCCGGAACGGGCGGCCGATGACCGCCCGCAGATGATGCGTCAGCGAGGCCGCCGTCAGATGCCGTCCGGCGACGCGCCCCGGGAACAGGAACGACGCGTCTGCCGGCGGCGCGTAGCGAAGGACTGGCTCGGCGATCCGCGGATCGAGGTCGAAGCGGCCGTGTGGCAGGACGAGGCTGGCGCCCCCGACGGTCTGCTCGAGCGCACCGCGCGGAAGCGCGACGACCACGTTTCGCGGGACAAGGTAGAGTTCCGAAAGGAGCCCTGCTGTCAGCGCCCTTCCCCGGGACATCGGCGGGGCCTCCCTTAGCGCCGCGCGCAAGGCCGCGACTCGCCGCAACAGGTCTCGGTCGAGCGCGATCTGCGAGCGCTTCGGCGGTGTCATTGGCTCGAGCCGGATACGGAAGGCCTCGTTCAGGAAACGGGCTATCCGATGGATCGCCGCCTTTTGGCCCGGCCGCCGCTTGAGGAAGGCCCGCAGCCTCGGCGTTGTCGCGGCGCTCAGGGGAGCCGGCTTCAGAAACAGCGCGAAATCGAGCATCAAGCGCAGATAAAGCCGTCGCGTCAACGGCTTGATCGGTCGTACGCCCGCCTTGAGGCTATCGTCAAGAGAACGCAGTGCTGCCAATGCGCCAAATCGCTCAGCCTCGACGAAGATCTTGCTTATGCGCTTCTCTTCAAGAAAGTCGATAGTGACGTCATTCGACCACGCCACGCCCACTACCTCCACTAGGAAACCGATGACCATCTGGCGACGACGCAGCCCCTCTGCTCCAAACCGATTTAGGAGAAAGGTCTGGTCGATTTGATCCGGAGCGGACACGCTCGCCTCAAGCTCCTTGAAGACTTCGGCGAACCGATCGATCCGGCCCGCGACCACCGGCGCGTCAATGCGCAGGCGCGGCCACGTGCAGAACCCCCTGAACCAGTCGCGGGCCCAGTCTGTCGAAAATTCGGGCAGCCGCGCCTCGGCCAGTCGTATCGATCGTCCTTTAGAGAGGCATGCGGTGCAGCGACCATTGCCGGCGCCGGTCACTTCGACACCACAGTCCGGGCAGGCGTGGGTCGTGTATGGCGCCTCGACACAGCGGCGGCAAAGCGGGCGGCCATTCTGGGTGACGCCGGCCGTTCGGCGGTATCGACCGCAACGCCCGCAAGTCGCTGAATGTATGGCGTTCAGGCAATTGGAGCAGACGCGCTCCCCTGTCGCCTTATCGAAACCGAAAATGCGCCGCTTCCGGGCGCATCTTGGGCAAACCTGCAAAGGTGCAAAGTGCCGAGCGCAGCTTGGACAGACCGGTCCTTCAGCCAGGACGCGACCGGCGCCGCCGTCAAAACCGCGCCCACAGCGGATGCACAATCTTTTGCCTGCGACACTCATGGCGCATCCTGATGCAGAAGCTCGCCGCGAAACAGGTCCGTGAGGAATGCATAGGGATCGAGGTTATGGGCGTAGGTGTCAGGGATCAGCCCGACCGCCTTTACGAGATCAGCCAGTGTTGGTTCATCAAAACAAGACAACTCGCCTGATGCGACCTTGATGCCAAGTTGGAAAACGCGCTGCCGTAATTCACGGTCGAACCAGTTCCGAGCCGTCGCCGCCTTTGCGGCGACAATCTCGGTGTCAAATGTCATCTGAAATTCTAATCCTGCGCTTGCGGCATAAACCGCACCGGCCATGATGGCCCGGCGGGTTTCAATGCGGGCCGAGAGGAATCGCGCCTGAGGTTTGATTTCGTAGATCACACAGTGCGCGCCAGACTTATTCAGCCATTTAGGACACTTCAGCGGGTGCTTGAAAGAGATCCTATAATCTGGTCGATAGGATCTGTTCTTGCCCGCTTCATCCCGGAATAGGATCCGCAGTGTCTCATATTCTATATCAATTAAACCGAAGTGCTTGGTCGCGAGCATAAAAAAGTCACGTTCGAGGCCAGACCTGTAAAGAAGCGCACTTCTGCGGTGTGTGGCGCTTGAACCGGAGAACTGTCTGATACTTCGCTTGACGGGCTCCACCCGCTCTACCCCGAGTATCGTGACCCCGAGGGAGGGCAAAGGACCTGTCATGACGTCGCCGAGCAACCGGTGGGGACTGCCGGCTGCCGTTCGCTATCGACCTCATCCATGGGAGCAAACGTGCGTCCACTAGAAGACACGCTCAAAGCCGATCTACTGGTTGTGTGTAAAGAGCGAATGCACATACCAGATGATGTATTCGCACCGACTCTGTCACTTTTTCTCATCCACTTAGGGAGCATGACACGGTGCGGTGGCCTTCCGCACGCCGATGCTGGCGGTGGAGGGGGTCGGCGAGATC
>CAYPDA010000087.1:0-2882 GCA_964409375.1 uncultured Hyphomonas sp. | reverse complement strand
TGGAGCGGGCGAAGGGATTCGAACCCTCGACCCCAACCTTGGCAAAGCGAAATGATATGCCGAAGAGCACCGCCTCTTGTACGCGGAAATACTCTTTATCTCATGTAATCATTGTGTTATGATGCATATCAGCCGCCGCTTACCGCCATTTGCGCGATACAATTTGGATACGAATTGGATACGAGCTGTCACAGTTGGGTACGAGAGCGCGGTTCGTCACTATGAAGGGGGCGAGGAGAAGGCTATGACCGACCCGCGGCGTCTCACGAAGAAGATGGTCGCCGATGCTAAGCCCCTCGCCGGGCGACCAACGTTTCTATGGGATAAGGAGCTTCGTGGGTTCGGTTGCAAGATCGAGGCTGCGGGTACCAAGTCCTTTATCGTCCAGTACCGTAACTTTGAAGGGCGGAAGCGCCGCCTAGTTCTTGGCCGTTATGGTGTAATGACGGTCGAACAAGCGCGCGACGAAGCGCGGATCAAATTGGGTGACGTTGCGCGCGGACTTGATCCTGCAGACGAAAAGGCAGCCAGAAAGGGCGGCCCGACTGTTGGAGAGCTTTGCGATTGGTATCTTCAGGAGGCAGAGTCAGGACGTCTGCTGGGCCGCAAGCGTGCGCCGATCAAAGCATCGACCCTGGCAATGGATCGCAGTCGCATCGAGACGCACATCCGACCTTTGATTGGTCATCGAAAGGTGACGGCAATTCGCCTGCCTGATGTCGAAGCCATGCAGTACGATATTGCAGTAGGGAAGACTGCCCGACCACGTGGCGACGGTCGTGGCGGCGTTGCACGTGGTGGCAATGGGGTGGCAGCGCGTTCGGTGACGACATTGCACAGCATCTTCGCTTATGCGAAACGCGCCGGACTAATCGACAGCAATCCTGCATTGGGGGTCCGCAGGTTTCCCGATCACAGGCGAACCCGCCGACTCAGCTGTGATGAGTTGCGGAGCTTCGGCAATGCTTTGCGCGAGGTGTCCGACTCCGAGCATCCCGTCGGCTTATCGATTGTTCGCTTGCTAGCATTGACAGGGCTACGACTAAATGAAGCCCAGGCGCTGAAGCACAGCTGGATTTCCGAGGATGGGTTTATCGCATTTCCTGACACGAAGTCGGGCGCACAAATTAGACTAATAGGAACACCGGCGCTTCGACTCCTCCGCAGTCAGACTGCACGCGATGATGTTGCTTTTGTTTTCCCTTCCGATGGCGGGCAATCGCATTTTGTGGCGGCCGACGGCGTGCTTGGCAGGATTTGTAAACGGCTGGGCTGGACTGATGTCACGCCGCACACGTTACGCCACACCTTCGGAAGTGTTGCTGGTGAGCTTGGCTATTCGGAACTAACGATCGCAGCGATGCTCGGCCATGCTGTCGGCTCGGTAACCGGACGATATGTCCACATAGACGACGCAATAAGGTCAGCAGTGGAAAGGGTGTCTCTAGAGATTGCCTCGCTACTGGATGAGGCTCAGCCAGGACAAGCTGGTCTGTTTCCGTCAAATTGCTCGGTTGACGATTTTAATCATTAATTAGAGCGTTTTCCCCACGTTCTGACTCGGCGGGGATTCCCTTGCGGGCGCGGTTCTGATTCATCCTTTTTGCTGGATGCAGGAGGTGGTCTGAGCCCCTAGATTTCCTCCAGTGATAAGTAGAGTCCGGCCCTGACAAGGAGACGGACGGATGAAGCGGAGCAGGTTCAGCGAGGAGCAGATCATCGCTGTGTTGAAGGAGCAGGAAGCGGGGATGCCGACGGCGGACGTGTGCCGCCGCCACGGGATCAGCTCGGCGACCTTCTACAAGTGGAAGTCCAAGTATGGCGGGCTGGAGGTGTCCGATGCCCGGCGGTTGCGCCAGCTGGAGCAGGAGAACGAGCGGCTGAAGAAGCTGCTGGCGGACTCGATGCTCGACAACGCTATGCTCAAGGAGATCAGCGCAAAAAAATTCTAGCGCCCCGTGCCATGCGGCAGGCGGTGGCTCATCTCCAGGAGGTCTTCGAGGTGAGCCAGCGTCGTGCCTGCGCGGTGCTGGGCGCGGACCGGACCATGGTGCGTTACGTCAGTCGTCGGCATGACGATGCGAAGGCGCGCGAGCGCATCAGGGAGCTAGCCAGCCAGCGTCGCCGGTTCGGCTACCGGCGGCTGCACTGGCTGCTATGCCGGGAAGGCTGGGCCATGAACCACAAGAAGTTCCGACGGCTCTATCGAGAGGAGCGGCTGCAGGTGCGCCGTCGTGGTGGTCGCAAGCGGGCGTTGGGCACCAGGGCACCGATGACGGTCCCACAGGGACCCAACCAGCGCTGGAGCCTTGACTTCCTATCCGATGCCTTCGCCTGTGGCAGGCGGTTCCGGATCTTCGCCGTGGTCGATGATTACAGCCGGGAGTGCGTGCGCCTGATCGCCGACACATCGATCTCGGGCGCGCGGGTCGGGCGTGAGCTTGATGCTGCAGTCTTCGAGCGGATGGCGCGGCCCCATACTATCGTCAGCGACAACGGCACCGAACTGACCAGCATGGCGATCCTGCGGTGGTCAAAGGAGCGCAATGTCGAGTGGCACTACATCGCGCCAGGCAAGCCCTACCAGAACGGGTTCATCGAGAGCTTCAACGCGCGGCTCAGGGACGAGTTCTTGAACGAGACGATCTTCACCAGCCTCGCCCATGCCCGCCAGGAGCTGGAAGCCTGGCGGCACGACTACAACCACTTCCGGCCCCACTCGAGCCTCGGGAACCGAACCCCGGCGGAATGGGGACGGGGTAAATCGGCAAACCGTATTGGGGGCATGCCCCCAATACGGTTGTTGCCATCACGCCCAGCGATGGGCATCACAACGGCCAAAGGCTCTACTCGAAACTGGTAGAAACTTCGGGCTCAGACCA
>CAYPDA010000086.1:0-3028 GCA_964409375.1 uncultured Hyphomonas sp. | reverse complement strand
GCGAAGCGCTGATCGAGATCGAGCGGGTCGCCGGCTTTGCCGTCTCGATCCACTCCTCCGAGGACATGCTGCCCGGCGACTTCCATCTCGATGCCGAGCGCGATCCCAACGCCCGTCCGAAGAAGCGCTCCACACCCCGCTCGCTGCAGAAGCCGACCCCGGCCGGTGACCGCGATGACGACGATGAAGAGATCGAGGCGGACGACGACACCCTCGAGGCCGACGCCGACAGTGATGACGACGAGGAAACCTCCGAAGCCCGCAGCGACAGCGGCGAAGGCGGCAACGCGCGCCGCCGCAAGCGCCGCCGCCGGCGGGGTGGACGCGGCCGCGAGGAAGGCCGTGAGGCGACGCGCGAGACCGGCCTCGAAGTGGTTGATGGCGAAGCGGCACCCGCTGCGCAGGACGCTGACGAAGATGATGACGAGGAAGACGGCGAGGAGACCGCTGACGGCGAGACCACGCCCCGCGCCGATGGAGACGATGCCGGCCGCAAGCGCCGCCGCCGGGGCCGCCGCGGCGGGCGCCGCCGGAGACGTTCGGGCGAAGGCCGCCCGGAAGGCTCTGAACTCGCAGCCATCACCGATGGCGGCGCCTATCTCGACGGCCTCTCGGTCAGCGCCGCATTCATGCTCGCGGACGAAGACCCTGCGACGGGGCTGCCACCCGCGCCGGACGAGGCGGCCGAAACGCGCGTACCTGCTGCGCCAGATGCGGTAACCACCAGCGAGCCCGAAACGGCAGCGGAAACGGTGTCCGCAACAGTCCCGGAGCCCGCCTCCAAGGCGGACGAAACGGCCGCGGCGTCCGAACCCGCGCAGAACCCTCGCACGCGCAGCCGCCGCCCGGCAAAAGCCGCAGCCGCTGAGGTGGAGACCGGGATCGAAGCGGAAGCTGCACCGGCCCCTGAACCCGCCCCTGCGCCGGAATCAGAGCCGGTGTCGGAGCCTGAGCCCGCCCTGGCTGAGGCCGAAGCGCCGAAGGCTGAAGCGCCGAAAGCCGAGCCTGATCCCGCGGCCCCTGCGGCGCCGGTCGAGGCCAGCGAACCTTCTCCCCCCCGCAAGACCGGCTGGTGGAACCGCGCCAGGAAATAGGCGCCTCGCCGCAGCAGACAAAAAAGGCCGGAGCAGCAACGCTCCGGCCTTTTCATTGCGCCGATCCGGCAGGCCTATGCCGCCGCCTTCTTCTCGCCGGCAGGCGGGAACCGCTCGTAAAAGCTCTGCCCCTTTTCCGCCATCTCGCGCAGCATCTTGCCGGGCCGGAAGCGTTCGCCATAGGCGTCGGCCAGACGGTCCGCCTCGGCCACGAAGGCCGGTACGCCCCAGATCAGGTCCATATAGCTTACGCAGCCGCCGGTGTAGGGCGCAAAGCCCCAGGCGAGGATCGAGCCGATATCGCCGTCACGGGCATCGGTGATGACGCCTTCCTCGAAACAACGCGACACCTCAATCGCCTGACGGACCAAAAGCCGGCTCGTCAGCTCCTTTTTCAGCGGCGGCGGGCATTCATCGATCTTCACATCGATCTGCTCGTTCAGGTCCGGCCAGATACGGTCCGGGCGGCCCTGCTCGTTATAGTCATAGAAGCCCTTGCCGGCCTTGCGCCCGGCGCGGCCCTTGTCCTCAACGATCCAGGCCATCATGCGGCCAAGAGGCGCTTCATTATAATCAAAGCCCGTCGCTTTCGCCGTGGCCCTGCCCACTTTCAGCGCCGTATCAAGCCCGACCGAGTCGGAGACTTCCAGCGGCCCCATCGGCATACCTGACTGGCGCCCGACATTCTCGATGATCGCCGGCTTGATGCCTTCGGCGAGCATTTCGAGGCCTTCCTGCGTGTAGGTGCCGAAGCAGCGCGATGTATAGAAGCCGCGGCTGTCATTGACGACAATCGGCGTTTTCCGGATCTTCAGGACATAGTCGATCGTCCTGGCCAGTGTCTCCTGGCTTGTCTCCTTGCCCATGATGATCTCAACGAGCCCCATCCGCTCGACCGGCGAGAAGAAGTGGATGCCGATGAACTTGTCGGTCCGTTTCAGCGGCGTCGCCAGCTCGCTGATCGGCAGGGTCGATGTGTTCGAGCCGACAATCGCCGTCTCGCCGACCCCTGCTTCGACATCCGAGAGCACTTTGTGCTTCAGGTCCATGTCCTCGTAGACGGCCTCAATCACGAGATCGCAGTCTTCCAGCAGCTTGTAGTCCGTGGTCGGTGTAATCAGGGAGAGGAGCGCATCGCCTTTCTCCCTGGTGCTCTTGCCGCGCGCGACCGCCTTCTCCACGAGGCGTACGGAGTATTGCTTGCCCTTGTCCGCGGCTTCCTGCTTCACGTCGACGAGGACCGTGCGGATGCCGGCGCGTGCCTGTTCATAGGCGATCCCGGCGCCCATCAGGCCGGCACCGATTACGCCGACCTTCTTGATCTGCGCTTTCTCGAAACCCTCCGGGCGGTTTGCGCCCTTGGACAGGGCCTGCGTCGAGAGGAACAGCGAGCGAATCATCGCCTTTGCTTCGGGGCGCTGCTGGGTGTTGATGAAATAGCGCGTCTCAATGCGCAGGCCCGCATCAATCGGCACCTGAACGCCTTCATAGATGCAGGAGAGGATGTTCTTCTGGGCCGGATAATTGCCATAGGTCTTCGCCGACAGCATCATGTTGGCCATGGTCGCGACCTGGCCCGCGCCCGGTGACTTGTGCGCCACACCGCCCGGCACCTTGAAGCCCTTCTCGTCCCAGGGCGCCTTGGCCTTCGGATTGGCCTTCACCCAGTCCCTGGCGCGCGCCGCGGTCTCCGTGGACGGCGCAAGTTCCTGCACCACACCCATCGCAAACGCCTTCTCCGCATCGAAGCTTTCGCCCTGCAGGATCAGCGGCAGCGCCGCCTGAACGCCGATCAGGCGTGGCAGGCGCTGCGTACCGCCGGCGCCGGGAAGCAGCCCGATCTTCGCTTCCGGCAGCCCGAACTGCAGCTTCGGATTGTCATTCGCCGCAACACGGTAATGACAGGCCAGCGCCACTTCCAGCCCGCCGCCGAG
>CAYPDA010000085.1:0-3076 GCA_964409375.1 uncultured Hyphomonas sp. | reverse complement strand
CCCTCCTTGTCGGCGTCCAGGATGCCGACAAAGGCGCATTCCGGAATGTCGAGCCCCTCGCGCAAGAGGTTGATGCCGACCAGCACATCGAACACGCCCAGCCTCAGATCCCGGATGATCTCGATCCGCTCGATCGTGTCGATGTCCGAATGCATGTAGCGCACGCGCACCCCGTTCTCATGCAGGAAGTCCGTGAGATTCTCCGCCATCTTCTTTGTCAGGGTCGTGATCAGTGAGCGGAAACCCGCCGCGGCCACCGCCTTCACCTCCGCCATGACATCATCGACCTGGTTGGCGCCATCCTTCGAGACCGGGCGCACCTCCACCGGCGGGTCGATCAGGCCCGTGGGCCGGATGACCTGTTCGACGAACACACCGCCCGTGCGCTCCAGCTCCCATTTGCCAGGCGTGGCGGAGACATGCACCGTCTGCGGACGCATCGCGTCCCATTCCTCGAATTTGAGCGGCCGGTTGTCGATGCAGGAGGGCAGGCGGAAGCCATATTCGGCGAGGGTGGATTTGCGGCTGAAGTCGCCCTTGAACATCGCGCCGATCTGCGGGATCGTCTGGTGGGATTCGTCCGTAAACACCAGCGCGTTCTGGGGCAGGTATTCGAACAGCGTCGGCGGCGGCTCGCCGGGCTTGCGCCCGGTCAGGTAGCGCGAATAGTTCTCGATGCCGTTGCACGAGCCCGTCGCGGTCATCATCTCGATGTCATACTGGCAGCGCTGCTCGATGCGCTGGGCCTCGAGCAGTTTCCCGTTCTTCTCGAAATGCGCGATGGTCGCCTTCAGCTCTGCCTTGATCTGGTCCACCGCCTGATTCAATGTCGGGCGCGGGGTGACATAGTGGCTGTTCGCATAGATCTTGATCGCAGGCAGTTTCTGCATCGTCCGCCCCGTGAGGGGATCAAACTCTGTAATGCTTTCCAGCTCGTCACCGAAGAAGGACAGCTTCCAGGCGCGGTCCTCATAGTGGGCAGGAAATATGTCGATGACATCGCCCTTGACGCGGAACGCCCCGCGCCCGAAAGCGATATCATTGCGCGTATACTGATTGGCCACCAGCTGCGCCGCCACCTGTTTCGGGTCGATCCGGTCGCCGGCCTTCAGCGTGAACGTCATCGAGGTATAGCTCTCGACCGAGCCGATGCCATACAGGCACGAGACCGAGGCGACGATGATCACATCATCGCGCTCCAGGATCGCGCGTGTGGCTGAGTGGCGCATGCGGTCGATCGCCTCGTTGATGGAGCTTTCCTTCTCGATGTAAAGGTCCGCCCGCGGAACATAGGCCTCCGGCTGGTAATAGTCATAGTATGAGACGAAATACTCTACCGCATTGTCCGGGAAGAAGGATTTGAACTCGCCGTAAAGCTGCGCGGCGAGGGTCTTGTTCGGTGCAAGGATCAGGGCCGGGCGCTGCGTCGCCTCGATCACCTTGGCCATGGTGAATGTCTTGCCAGTGCCGGTCGCGCCGAGGAGGACCTGGTCGCGCTCGCCGCCGGTTATGGCCTCGACGAGTTCGGGGATGGCGGTCACCTGGTCGCCGGCGGGCTCGTAATCGGCCGCCACGCGGAACCGCCGCCCCCCCTCCAGCTTCACCCAGTCGCGGTCTGGCCGGTGCGGCGTCCACTGGTCTGAGGGAAGTCGGCCGGCCGCGTCCAGCGCGGCGCCGTCGAGGGCGAACGCGGCAGAGGCGTCCGCGACGCCGCGAACAGGGGGACGGGAGGAACTGGCCATCCGGGAACAAATGGGGGATATGGCAGGCGATGTCGAGGGGGAAGGGGCGAGGCAGGGGTCTGTCTGCAAAAAAATCGGAGCGTCAGGGGTCGCGATGAGCAGATACGCCGCGACTTCGTCAAGATAAGTGAGAACGGGCGCGTGGAAAAACATGTTCGACAGCGTAATCGCAAAGGCATCTGTAAAGCTGGGCGGCCGGGCCGACGATGCCGAGCGGCTGAAGCTCGCGTCCGTCGCGCAGATGCGAAAGGAGATGCTGCCGGTCTAATGGTTTCGCGACGGGCACCAGTTCGGTGCCAACGGCGTGACCGCGCGCTGAGCTGGAGTTTTCCGGACCGGGCGAGCATCTGAGCAACGCATTCTGGTATCTGCCCGACACCCATTTTGTGGGCCTGGTCGCCGCCGCCGAGATGCTGCTGTTGCCGAAGGCGTAACCGCCTGAATGACTGCGTACTTTCCAGTTATCGCAGCATGCTCCAGGCTTCTGTCCGGTCCCGGAAACTCTGAAGATTAAGTGGGTGAGCGGGCGAGGCGCTACATTTTACAACTATTGGAAGAATGGCCGCACGGTTTTCCGCGATGGCCGCGGCGCACGGTGTCGATGTAATCGGTCCGGAGATGCGGATTCTGGACTGAGGATGCGGCTGCGCGCGCCTGGCCCGGCATTTCCGGGCTCTGCCGGAGGACGCTGAGCGGGTTTACGGCACTGGTATCGATCCGGTGAATATCGGATGGTGTCAGGAAAACACTGCCGCTGGCGGGTTTGCACGAACGCGCTCCTGCCGCCACTCGGAGTTGATGCCCCATTTGACCTAATCTCCGGCGACTGTGTTATCACCCACGTCTAACCGAACGTCCTGGACTTTTGGCTGTCAAGGCTTGCCACGCTGCTCGCGCCGGGCGGTGCGGCACTCCCGTCGTTCCAGGGCAATTTCAGCGCGGGGGGCGATCTGCTCCCGCAATCTCGGCTTCCGGCAGAAAGTGAGAGCGAGCGGTTTCGTTGCGAGTACGGCCGTCGTCGAACTCAATGACGCCATCGAGGACCGGGAACGATACCGCCAGACCTTCATGACAGACACATCGGCGCGGGACATCTTCTCCGCACATCTCTGGTTCGAAGAGGTCAAATAGAGGCGTCGTTTCGCGCTATCAGAATGTCGCGGTCCTGAGGAGACGCTAGGCGGCGGGCCAGCTGGCCCTCAGTCTGCCGCCTCCTCGGTCGCCCAGAGGAGATTTGCCGCATGATTCTGCTGGAAGGTCCGCTCACTCACGCACTTTCCATCAAATTCAATCGACCCCCGAAACCGTAATTCCATGCCTCTGTGTCAGAACGG
>CAYPDA010000084.1:0-3171 GCA_964409375.1 uncultured Hyphomonas sp. | reverse complement strand
GGCCAAAGACCGCCGACCGCCGTTCATTTCCGCATGACCGCTAACGCGCCCAAACCGGCCTAACGCTCCAACCCGCCCCTCGACAATCGCCGCACCAGCCTCTCGCGCTCCGCCTGCTGCGTAAGCCTGCGTTCGGCCATCCGCTGCTTGCGGATATCCACGTGCAGCTCCATGGTCTTCAGGCGGTCCTGCCAGTCCGGCTCGAACCGCAACAGGCCCCGCCGGATCTCATGTGCCAGACCGAGCCGGCGCAACTCCTTTGCCCGGGCTCTCACGGCAGCCGTCAGATTCGGATCACTGTTGGGGCTCCGCAGGCGTCCCACTTCGATCGTACGGCTGTCCGGCAACTGCGCCGCGATCACCCGGTCGAGCCGGGTGGGCGCATGCCGGGTGACCTCCCGTTCGAGCGCCTCGCGTTCCTGGCCTGGCGTGCGATACCCAATCCAATCTGTCGCCACGTCCCGGGCGATCTCGCGCATCCGGTGACGGATGAAGTCGCGCGGCAGGATCAAGTCCTGCCCATTGCCCCTGCGCCCGCGCAGGATGATGTGGGTATGGGCGTGCCCGGTATCATGGTGGTTGACCGCGACCCACGAGAAGCGCGTACCGAGTTCGGCTTCGGCGCGTGCCATGACTTCACGAGTATAGCTCGTCAGGTCGCGCAGGCGCTCGCCCTCTTCAGGCGCCAGGATGATGCGGAAGTGGCGCTTGTCGGACCTGGCCCAGGCTTCGGCCCGCGCCCCGCCATCGATCCCCTCGGCGTCCCGGTCAAAGAAGACGCTTCCACGCTGGTCCCCTCGTGCGAGATAATCAACATGCTTGCGGACGCCAGCTTCCGGTGTCTCGGGAACGGTACCCAGGGCAGGGGAGCCAGCGCCCTCCATCATGTCATCCCGGCTTGCGGCATCACGGGCAAGATAGCGCGTGTGAGCCTTGAGCGCGCCGGCCCCTCCGCCGGCATGATCGAAATAATGCACCTTCACGGCCGCGCGCTGGCGCGGGTCCGAGAACGCGTCACCCCGGCGGGCAGCCTTCGCGTGCCGCATGATCGGCGCCCTCCGAGCGAGACGCCGAGACAGGGGAGTTGCGGCAGAGGTCCCGCCACCACCACCAGAACTGTTTCCGAAACGGCCCTCGAGCCTGTCGGCATCGATCGATCTGGTAAGGCGTGAGGGCCTGCTCAGAGAGGGCGCCTCGCCGTTCCCCATTCGCGCGAGTATCGAAAAGCTCAGATCTCGGTCATTGCCCCTGTTCCTCATCGGCGACTCCCCTCAGTGAGGACAGGAACAGGCCAGTGGTACACGGATCGAAACGCAGGCTGTGGTACGGCCTGTGGCGCAGGCTGCAGCCTGCAAAAAACCTCCGCGCCGTTAGGCGTCTTGCGCGGCCCGTGGGCTGCGCCTTTATCTTGCCCTCTTAATTTTTTCCGCTGCTCCATGACGGGGAGAGTATCATCGCCGAGCCTTCCGCGATTCCGGTTTCACTTGGCAGGAGAAACCTCGCCCTCGCCCGACCGGCGAAGCGGGCGCCATGGACCCATGAGGCCTGCGCGCTGAGAGAGGCCCCAATAGCGCCCGTCAAAACTATCCGGATGATCGCCGAGCAGGAACACCTCATCCTCGCCGAGGACCAGACACCCATGCCAGGAGGGCAGGGGCTCGCCGGCCGAGTCCATCTCCGCCCTTTCTGCAACGGCAGCGCCGTTGATGCGGATCGTTTTTCCTTCAGCGCAGACCGTGTCGCCTTCCATCGCGGCGATGCGCTTCAGGAACCGGTTGCCGGTCTCTGCAAACCCTCGCCGGGGGGCATAGTCCGGCTCCGCATCAACCGACCGGATCGATACAACAGCGCCAGGTCCAAGCTCGGACGTGCCGCGGACATAGAAGCCCTTCGGGATCGAGTCCGACGGGTTGTACAAGGCAAGCTCCTGCGGCCTGAGCACGGCCAGGCCGATCCCGGCCAGCATGCCGGCCAGGATGAAGAGCTTCGCGCGGAAAGAAAGCCTTGGCGCAGTCATCACCGCGCCGGCACGCAAGTCCCGGGCCATCAAAGACGGAAGCCGCCCCGGGGAACTCCCCGGAGCGGCTCACCGAAGATCGGGATCCCGCCTAGTCGCGCGGGTTCCAGAGGATCACATGGCGGCCTGGCTTGCCCTTCACCGGGGCGAGGTTCGCGAAGATCTTGCGCGGGCCGATCTGCGGGTCTGCGAGCGTGATCGAGAGGTATTCCCTGCCGCTCGCCTTGGCCTTGCGCATCCAGCCGCCGCCGATTTCGGCCGAGCCGTCTCCCGCAAAGATGCGGTAGTCCGGCTGGCCGTCCGCGGCCTTGTCGGCATTCTTCTCGATACGGATCGGCAGCGAGAAATTCATCATCGAGACGGTGCCTTCGAAGCCGTCCTTGGTTTCCGTGACATATCCGAGTGCGTTTGCCATTAGGGTCTCCTTTTCGTTTCCTTGGCTCTCGTCATCCGGGAACCCCTTGTTCCCGTCGACGCCAGACCGGAAGGACGGCCAGCGCAGGGCCTGAACCCGAAGGGGCGCAACGAAGTGAAGCACCGCCCAGAGAGGGAAATTTGGGCCGCGAGGAATGCGCCGTGAGGCGCAGGGGAAATTTCCTTCAGAGGGGCAGTTTCAGAACCGGGGCAGGCCGTCCAGGTCAAGCGGCAAGAAACGGAAAGCAAGGGGGCCGGAAGGGAGGGGCGACCCGGAACGACTGATGCCCTCATCTGGGCAACACGCTCCGATACGGCGCGCTGAGCAGAAATCAGATCGCTGATAGGGGCTCGTTCTGAATTTCGAGCGCCATCCTCCGGAACCCGAGGTGCTGGCAGGATGACGAGGCCGCGGCGGCGCCGGCGAGCGAGACGTTCGCGTCGCTGAGCGCAGACCACCCCTGTCTTGTCTGGTCAGTTGTACTGGCCGAGACCAGCCGGGTGCTGGCGATGGCATACAAGGCAAGCGGTGAGGACATTACGGCAGCGATCGAGCGCCACTGGCGCTCCCAGGAGATCATCATCGAGAACACCGGGGCCGCCCATTGAGGCCTGGCCGTCTGCCGGGAGGGCCGCGCTATTGATTTTCCCGGCCTCCTGATTGCAGAAAATCCCGAGGCACGCGGGCGCGAGCGAGCCCCTAACCTTTGACCGCCGCGCTGCCGGCGAGAGCGCCATGC
>CAYPDA010000083.1:0-3600 GCA_964409375.1 uncultured Hyphomonas sp. | reverse complement strand
ACGCGGCCCTTTCACGGCTGAAACACGGGTTCGATTCCCGTACGGGTCACCACCTGAGGCTCCGATGGGGGCCACTGCCACACGGTTTGCAAGGGACAAGACCCTGAGACCGAGCGGTTGAAGCCCATTGGGTTCCGGTGGGGGCCATTGACAGCCGGAAGAATGCGGGGCCATATATGGGGGCCACCTCGAATGGTGGTTTCGAAAAGGCCCCCACATGCCGCTCACAGACGCAGCCATTCGAAGCGCGAAGCCGCGCGAGAAGCCCTACAAGCTCGGCGACTCGTCCGGTCTCTTTCTTCTGGTCCAGCCGACAGGCGGCAAGCTGTGGCGGCTCAAGTACCGGATCGCCGGGAAAGAGAAAAAGCTCGGCCTCGGCCGCTATCCCGAAACCTCCCTCGCAGATGCCAGAAAGGCCCGAGACGCCGCTCGCGCCCTCATCACCGCAGGCCGTGATCCGTCGCTCGAGAAGCAACGCGCAAAGGCTCGCGCTCTCATCGCCTCTGAGCATACGTTCGACGTGGTGGCGCGCGAGTACATCGCCAAGCGCTCGAATGACGGCAAGAACCCTTGGGCAGATAGCACGCGGGTGAAGAACGAGTGGCTGCACGCACAGCTGAGCCCCGCTCTTGGGCCTATGCCGGTCGCTGACATAGAGGCCCTTGATGCGCTCGGGGCGCTGCGCAAAATCGAAGCCAAGGGTAAGCTCGAGAGCGCACGAAAGGCCCGCGAGTTTGCGAGCGCAGTGTTTCGCTACGCTATCGCGACCGGCCAGCTGGCGTCCGACCCAACGCGCGACCTTCGGGATGCTTTGCTTTCGCCGAAAACAACCCATCACGCCGCCATCCTCGATCCTGTCGAGTTTGGGGGCCTCCTGAGGGCCATAGAAGGCTATCAGGGCAACGCTTCGACCTTTCTGGCCCTCAGACTGGCCCCCCACGTCTTTCAACGCCCCGGCGAGCTCCGGCGGGCGGAGTGGCCGGAGATCGACTTGGAAGCGGCTGTGTGGACGATACCGGCTGGCAAAATGAAGATGCGCCGCCCTCATGTTGTGCCCCTCTCGAAGCAATCGGTGGCCATCCTGCGGGAGGCTGAGGCCGTAAGGCATGACGGGGTCGGCTGGGTATTCCCGAGCGTGCGGAGCGCTGCCCGTCCTATCAGCGAGAACACCCTCAATGGCGCGCTTCGGCGGCTGGGCTACACGAAAGAGCAAGCCACGACCCATGGGTTCCGAGCGACAGCGACAACGCTGCTGAATGAAAGCGGCCGGTGGTCGCCCGATGCGATCGAGCGGGCTCTCGCCCATGCCGAAAAGGACACGGTGCGCGCCGCCTACAACCGCGGCGCGTTTTGGGAAGAGCGGGTCGAGATGGCGGAATGGTGGTCGGACTATCTCGACACGCTCCGAGACGGTGGCGAGGTCCTGCCGTTCTCCGGCTCGCGAGCCAAGAAATCGCGCGGATGACCGCGTGGTAACGGGCCAGCTGGGGAAGGTACGAGCTCCCCCGCTGGCCCTCACCACAACCGATCAACAGGAGATCGACCAATGGCTGAGACGCACATACGACCTGAAACCGCGCCCGTCACCTTGCCGGGCACCCTACCGCCGATGCCAGCCGTTGCGCGCATCCTTGCGTGACACGACCGGGAGAAGCTCGCCGCCTTTGTCACTGTGGCGATCGACCTGCTCGACGCTATGAGCGGCGATGCCGACGCCGAGCCTTCCACGTGGCCCGAGTCGCACGAAGCGCGCCAATCTGATGCCGGATTGCCCGAGGACAGTGAGGCGGCTGGGGCAACGTACAATAGGAGACCGAGCGCATGAACGAACAAACTGGCGAGGCCATGGAGACCCACACGATCACACCATCCGATGAAATGCCAATCCGTTTCATCGGCAAGAAGATCGCCAGCGCTGATGGCAGCTCGCCGATTGGCCGATCCGAGCAATATGAAATCTGGCAGACAAGGCAAGGGTCGTTAATCGCCACTTTTAAGACCGAAGAGATGGATTACACCTCGTTGGACGCCTGGATTATTGAACCGAAGGATGAAGAGAAGGGCGGAGAGCTGCCGACGCTGCGCATGAGGGAGCTCGTGATGAAGCGTCTAAAGTATCGACCCGCGATCAAAGCTATGGTCGAGAATGAGCTCGGCTGGGAGATGGTTAGGTGGGTCGAATGACGATCGCGTCAATTCTGCCTTGGGCCGCCGGTCTCGCGATCGGCGGCCTGTTCGGCTGGGCATGGGGCTTCACGGCCAGCAAGCGCGCCCTGCCGCATGTGCCAATCGGCGAGGCGGCGGCCTATCAAGCGGGCTGGGATGCGGCGCGGGAGGAGTGCCTGCGAATTGCAAGGGCCCATGACTTCGACACGATCGAGCGGCGGCTCACGGCCATGAAGCGCCGGGGATAAACCTATCGCGCGCCCGCCGTCCGGTTGAAATCGAGGCGGCGGGAGGCGACTATCGCCTTTGCAGGGCTAGGTCGACGGACCGAACAGCGCGCATCCCTCGCGCCCGCCCTGCTCGACAATGGGGAGCGTCTGGGGAGGCGGATCAATGGAGACAGCGGATAATCCGCTATCTGACTTAAACAGAGCGGCTTTCGACGCGGCCCTTGGCTTCAGCGTCGATTGGAAAGCCGATTTGGCGGAGCTTTTGCGGTCTGGCCAGGAAATCTCGCCTTCGGTGCGAGAAGCACTCGCTGATGCCTTGGAAGGCAAATCGTTTACCCGAGTCGCTTTCAAGCTCGAGGGTCACGAACGGCTAGCGCGATGGCACGCTTCACTCCAAGAGAGGCGTGCTTGGCGCGACCATGGCCGCCGCGTCGCCGAATTGATCCGAGAAGACGGCGCCGCCTTGGAAGTGCAGTTTGAGAACGCAGCAGAGAAACTAGGAACAACGGAAAGCAAGTCCAAGAAGGCCTACTACTACTTCAAACGCTGTCAAAGTTGGATGCAATCAGCAAGTCAGGATGGTGTAGCCTACGGCAGCATGCCCAGCGAAGCTCTAGCGACTGAATTTGACATTGCGTCGATTGCGCAAAAGACCATCAATCCGAAACCGATGAACGGGCCTACATTCGACGAATTCTACACGGACATCATCGACCGCCTCGAAGCCGCGCTTTCAGAGACGCATTTCGTCGGATCTAAACGGGCTGCTGCGCTAAACGTTCTATTCTGGATAGGAAGAATGCCCTTCCGCTACGATTGAAGGCGCTCAGTATCGCCGGGTTGAACCCGGCAACATCGACCAGCTTTGCCACCCCGCATAATACCATCTTCGCCCGATCAATTGCGGAGATGTCCTATGAATACCAATCGAGCTTCTGACCCTAGCCTGGCTCGGCGAGCCTACCGAGCGAGCGAGCTCACCCGCGTCTTGCCATATGGGAAGACAAAAATCGCTGAGATGATCAAGGACGGCACCATCAAGTCGAAGAAGTTCGGCGGAAGCAGGATCGTCACCGCCGAAGAGGTCGAGCGGCTGGCGCGGGGCGGTGAGTGATGGACGCCCCCGGAATGACGTTTTTCGAGGCCGAAGAGCTGCTCGAATCTATCGGGCACCGGCAAGACTGGACGCCTGAGGAGCTCTTTG
>CAYPDA010000082.1:0-3735 GCA_964409375.1 uncultured Hyphomonas sp. | reverse complement strand
CGCGGAACCAGAGATGCTGCACATCGCTGACCTTTTCCGGCTTCAGGGGATCGAGCGGGTCCACCTCGCGCATTTCCACAGGGCGCTCGCGCAGGAAATGGCCGCGATGGCGTTCCGGCACCTTCTGGGCGAACTTGCGGCGCCATTCGATCCGGTCGCCGAGCGAGTCGGCGTCCGGCACATCCGGCATCTCGTGCTGGTGGTGCCAGCCGTCCTCCTGAACATGGAAGCTCGCCGCGAGATTGAAGATCTGCTTGCCATGCTGAATGGCGACGACGCGGCGGGTGGTGAAACTGCCACCATCACGTGAATGATCGACCTGGTAAATGATCGGCACGGAGGGATCGCCGGGGCGGATGAAATAGGCATGCAGGGAATGGCAGGCGCGGTCTTCCGGCACGGTGCGATAGGCTGCAACGAGCGCCTGGGCGATGACCTGGCCGCCGAAGACGCGCTGGCTCTCCTCTTCGCCCGGGCTCTGCCCGCGAAAGAGATCAAGCTCGAGACGCTCGAGATCGAGCAGGGTGAGGAGGTCGCCCACGGGATCGCTGCTCATAGCCGGGTCCTTTCTTCTTTTGCGGCGCAGCAATTAGCAGGCCGGGCCAGGAACGCAATGGGGGTGAAAATCGGACATGAGGCTTAGTGAAATCTTTGACAATCTGTGAGAACATCTCGACTGTAGACATTCACGAAGATTGATCAATGAAAGACCCAATCGCGTTGGGAGGCAGTGTTTATGAGCTTTTTTTCCATATTCGCCCGGGAGTTCCGGTTTTTCCAGGATGTCCAGCTCGTCAAGAAATGGACGGGTGACATCACACCGGAGTCCGATCATCTTGTGGCGGATGATATGGAGCAGGCGGCTGACAGGTTCCGCGCGAACATTGCCTTCCGGTTTGAAGGCAAATCACTGACCTATGGGGAGTTTGACGCAGCGGCAAGCCGGTTTGCCAACTGGGCGCTGGGCAGGGGGCTGAAGGCCGGCGACTGTGTGGCGCTGTTCATGGAGAACCGGCCGGAATATGTTGCGGCCTGGACCGGCTTTGCCAAGATCGGGGTCGTCACGGCGCTGATCAATCACAATCTTGAAGGCGACGCGCTGGCGCACTGCGTCAACATTTCCGGCGCGAAGATTGTCGTAACCGGGGCGGAGCAGGATGAGGCCATTCGCGGCGCGGCGGCGCTGTTTACGGCGGCGCCGGAAGTCTGGTCGCTGGGCGGGGGGCAGGGCAAGGATCTGGGCGCAGCGCTGGCGGCGGTGTCCGATACGCGGCCGGAGCGGTCGCACCGCGCAGGCCTTCTGGGTAAGGATCTTTGTCTCTATGTGTATACCTCCGGCACGACCGGCATGCCCAAGGCCGCCCGGCTGACCCAGGCGCGCACGCAGGGCATGATGCGCAGCTTCATCGCGCCGTGCAGGATTATCCCGCAGGACCGGGTCTATATCACGCTGCCGCTATATCATGGCACGGGCGGGCTCTGCGGTGTGGGCCAGGCGCTGAACACGGGCGCAGCGATCATCCTGAGGCGGAAGTTTTCGGCGAGTGCCTTTTGGGATGATGCGGCGGACGAAGGCGTGACCGCGATCGTTTATATTGGTGAACTTTGCCGCTATCTTGTCAATTCGCCGCCCCACCCGCGCGAGCGCGCGCACAAGATCCGAACCGGCTTTGGCAACGGCCTGCGCCCGGATGTGTGGGAAGCGTTCCTTGAACGGTTCAATATACCACATCTCGCCGAATTCTACGGGTCGACCGAGGGGAATGTCAGCTTCATAAATTTTGATGGCAAGCCCGGCGCGATCGGGCGGATCCCCGGCTGGCTGAAAAGTCAGTTCGCGCACATTTGCTTCGTCAAGTTCGACATCGAGACCGAGCAGCCTGTGCGCGGGCCGGACGGCTTCTGCATTCGGACGGACCCGGACGAGGCCGGCGAGGCGCTGGGGAAAATCGGCGACGATGTGCGCCAGCGTTTTGAAGGCTATAACGACCAGAAGGCAACCGAGAAGAAGCTCCTGCGCGATGTGTTCGAGAAGGGCGACCTCTGGTTCCGGACGGGCGACCTCCTGAAGCAGGACAGGCAGGGCTATATCTATTTCATCGACCGGATCGGCGACACCTTCCGCTGGAAGGGCGAAAATGTCTCGACCAACGAAGTGGGGGAAGCGTTGTCACGGATTGACGGGATTGCCACGGCGAATGTCTATGGCGTCTCTGTTCCGGGGACGGACGGGAAGGCCGGCATGGCGGCGATTACGGCAGACGGACCGGTGGACTTTGCGGGCCTGCATTCGGCACTGACGGGCATGCTGCCGGCGTACGCCGTTCCGCTGTTCCTCCGGGTTCAGGCTGAAGCGGACACGACCGGCACGTTCAAGTACCGCAAGGTGGAACTGGTGGCCGAGGGCTTCAATCCGGACAAGGTCGAGGGCGATGCGCTTTGGATGTATGATCCGGAGGCTGGGCAATACCAGCCGATCAGCCAGGAACGGTATGACCGCCTTATGGCTGGCGGTTACCGGTTCTGACGCGATGCTCATTTGGGGCTGAGTGCAATTGCGTCCGTGTAAGGCATCCGCTGCGCCGAAGCTGGCGAGCCGGGCGCGGACCTCGCCCGTGTCCGCCAGGCTGCGGCGGCCAAGGGGGTGCAGGATCAGCTTTTCCGGCAGGGTGAAGACTTTCCAGAGGATGGCTGAGGCATGGCGAAGGCCCGCCGCGTCAAGCTCCTGAACCGGGATGTCACCCTTCCAGCTGGTCAGCCGCGCCGAAGTGATCATTGCCAGGATGATCTGATCGTTTGCGCCATTGAACGCCGATGAGGAGATGACCGCGCCCGGGCGCTGCTTGGCCCGGTCTGTTTCCACGAACGGGAATGGCACCAGGACGGTTTCGCCGAACCTGAAGGTCGCCATAGGCCAGTTCGTCTTCGGCGCTGGACCATTCGGCGAGGGTTTCGCTGACGGCCTTGGGATAGTCATCGGCGTCTTCGCCGGCGGGCCGGAATAGGACGGTTTCACCCCGGCGGGCCTGCCATTTGAGTCAGACCTCGCGCATCGCATCGACGGGTTTCAGCCCATAGGTCGGGCAGCCATCCTGGCCGTCCTCCATGCGTTGCCAGACGCCGACGATGCCGTCGATCTCGAGCCGGATGGTTTCGCCGGACTGCAGCTGCCGCGCACGCGCCTGAAGGGGTTCCGGCAGGTGTTTGATCCAGATCAGATCGTCTCTGATGGTCAGGGTGGACATCGGCGGCGCCTCCACGGCTTGCACATATCCATACACAGGGTTGGGGTGGGGGTGGTGTCAACAGACCCCCACCCCACGCCTTCCGATACTTAGCGGCAGAGGCGGCCGCGGCCCATGTCGAGGTGGAAATGGTCGGCATGGGCGGCGTTGTAGTCGGGGCCGAGGGTGATGGAGAAGAGGTCGCAGGCGCCTTCATGGATGCGGGTGAGGAAGTCGCCCTTGTCGCCGCCGGCGTCCCAATGGTTCAGGACCGAGATGATGCGGCCGTCATCCAGGCGGAAGGCGGCGATGTCGACGGCGTTGCCGAAGGCGTGCTGGGAGAGGCGGCCGGAGCCGGCGATGTTGCGGCAGGAGAAGCTTCCATAGGTGTCGATGCGCGCGAGTTCCGAGCCGAAGATTTCCATGGCTGCGGGGCGCACGACATGGCGTTCCCACATGTGCAGGGCGGCGGTCTGGGAGCAGGTCATGCTGAGGGTCGAGGAATAGGGCG
>CAYPDA010000081.1:0-3741 GCA_964409375.1 uncultured Hyphomonas sp. | reverse complement strand
GCGCCGCGCCTTTCGCGACATTCTCAAGGCTTGACAAAGAGTGCGCCAGCCGGCCGTGCGGCATCTTCCGGCGAACTCCGGCCTGGTTCCGGTGAGGCTCCCGAATGACAGGACTGAGGTGACCCTGCCGGACGCCAAAGCTGATTATCGGAGCCGACTTGGCCCTAAACAGCCTGTCGCAACGCCTTGAGACTACGTCTCAGGGCTCTTGAATGACGCCGTTTGGCGCTGAACCCAGCGTTGTTTGGTGACGTGCTCATTGCTTCATGCGCCGGTTCAAGCGGCCTTGGTTCGCTTGGATCCCAACGCCTACGACGGACGCATTCAGGCGAACCTTGCGGACGGCGACACCGGCCTTGGGCTCGCGCACCAAGCGAAGAGTCCTATTGGATTAGAAAATGAGTGCTAAAGGTCTCCTGCAGCGCTGCAGCGCTGGGCGCAGCGTTCGCTACGCCGAACTTTACCTTCAGGCCGTGTCCAAATGCGCCCGTGTTCTACAAGTCGCTCCAGATGATAGACGGCGCCAACTCTGAAAAGACACCAGAGCTGACCGCGCCCAGCCGTCCTGAACCGGCGAGCGATGCAGGGGCGCAGCAGAAGCGACGGCCGGTATTGTTGGCGGGAGCTGTCCTTTGCGCCGCATTTGCCGGACTGGCGGCCTGGTGGTTCATGCGACCGCCGGAAGTGCTTGTCCTGCAGGTCGAGCCCCGCCGGATCGAGAAGACGCTGTCTGTGGTCGGCCGCATCCGTCCAGAGAACCTCGTGGATGTAAGGTCACCAAACCCCGGGCAGGTGGTCGGCCTCTTCCGCGACGATGGAGATCCCGTAGAAGCAGGCGACGCGCTGGCGACCATCCGCTCCTCGGCTGAGCGGGCCGAGGCAGAGGCTTTCATCGCACGCGAGCGTGCGGCGAAGGCTGAAGTCAATCGGGCAAAGCTGGTCTACAGCCGGACCCGAACGCTTGCAGATCGAGGGATTGCCTCGCAAGCAGCCCTCGATGAGGCACGCGCCGTCCTTCAAGTGGCCGAGGCCGTTCTAGACGCAGCGACGGCCGAAAAGACGGCCATATCTGCCCGGAACAATGAGTTCACAATTCGGGCGCCGATGGCGGGAATCGTCCTTGTGCGGCCGATTGACAACGGTCAGGTCATTTCGGCGGAGACGACGCTGTTCCAGCTGGGTTCAGCAGGGCGCGTTGAACTTCAGGCTGATGTTGATGAAGCCTATGCCGATGCCTTGCAGCCCGGAATGTCCGCACGCGCCGCCCTGTCGGGTTCAGACCTGGTCTTTCAGGCGCGGCTCCTCGAAATCTCTCCGCGCGTAGACGCGGCCACAGGCGGGCGTCTCGTCAAGTTCGTTCCAGATGAAGTCATGGCCATTCCTCTTGGACGCTCAGTGGATATCACGGTCGTTGTCGAAATCCTGGAGGCCGGAATCTCTTTGCCGCGCCAAGCTGTCCTTGATGCGGCGACGCAGCCCAAGGTCTACGTGGTTGACCGCGAAGGACGCGTTCAGGTTCGGGCTATTCAGATTGCGGATTGGCCGTCGCAGAATGCGATCGTAGAAACAGGTCTGACGCAGGGAGACCGGGTGGTACTCACCCCGGCCGAAACCAAGCCGTCTGCCCGGGTGCGTCCGCGCGCGTCGCCTCCCGGTTCGGCACAGGGGCCATAAGCCCATGTTCGCCTTCACCGTTGCACGCCGTTATCTGTTCTCCAATCCTGCACAGACGGCACTCCTTATATCCGGTGTCTCGCTTGGGGTCATGGCTTTTGTATTCATCACCGCCCTGATCGGTGGATTGGCAATCCGTCTGACCAATGATGTGACGGCCGACAGCGCCCACATTTCCCTCGAGCCGGAAGCCCGGATTGCACGCGTGCTGCCCAGTCCTGACGCCGAGCTGGAGTCGGTCGCGATTATCTCGACGTTTCAGCGCCGGCAAATTCGTGCGTGGAAGTCGACGGTTTCCCTTTTGCGAAGCCATCCTGCTGTCTCGGCCATCAGCCCGCAGATCTCTGGAAGTGCCTTCCTGGTCAAAGGCGAAGCGGTTTCACCGGTTGCCGTTACAGCTCTTGATCCGGCCTTGATCGACGCGATTTCATCGATCAGCACCGAGATCATCAGCGGTGGTGCCACTCTCGGTGCGGACGGTATTCTGATCGGTTCCAGGTTGGCAGAAAACCTCGGCCTTTCATCCGGTCAGCCGGTTCTCCTCCGGACAGATCGCGGCGTCGACAGGCTCCTGATCGTCCGCGGTGTGTTTCAGACAGGCCTGCAAAGCCTTGATGAGCGGGTTGCCTATCTATCCATCCAGACCGCTCGCCCTCTTTTCCTGCTGCCAGAGGGCATCACGAACATCGAGATCAAGCTCTACGATCCCGGTAACGCCCGGGAGATCGCCATGTTCCTGCATGAGGCAACGGGCCTGCGCGCAACATCATGGCAGGAGAAAAACGCAAGTCTGGAGGGCGCACTCGATGCGCAGTCACAGACGGGCACTCTGATTCAGGCCTTCTCGCTGATATCGGTGCTCATCGGCATCGCCAGCGCCCTTAGCCTGTCTGCCAATCGCCGCCGCGGGGAGATCGGGATCATGCGCGCCTTCGGCGTCTCCGGCGCGTTCATCGCGGCCGTCTTCGTCCTCCAGGGCTTGCTGATCGGCATGGTGGGTGCCGGTATCGGCTGTGCCTGCGGGTTTGCCCTTTGCTCCTGGCTCGAGACGCTGACCAAGCCGGATGGAACCATGGCGCTTCCGATTGCGCCTCGCGAAGGCGGCTATCTTGTCGTCTTCCTGCTCACGACGATAGGCGCCGTTCTGGCGTCAGTCATCCCTGCCGGGTCGGCCGCGCGTCTGGACCCCCTGGAAGCCATTCAGCAATGAGTGCACTTCTCGAAGCGCGCGGGATCGGAATGACGTTTCGCAATGGCGACGAACTTACCGAAGTATTGAAGAACATCGATCTCACCTTGCAGCCAGGCGAACTGGTTGCCCTGCTGGGCGCGTCTGGATCGGGAAAGTCAACGCTGCTGTCCATCGTCGGGCTCCTGCTGAAACCGACCGTCGGGATACTTTCAATTGCGGGCCAACGCGTGGAGGGACTGTCAGATCTGGAGCGCGCGCAGTTTCGCAACCGGCGGCTCGGTTTTATTTTTCAGTTCCACCACCTGCTACCCGATTTCACCGCCACCGAGAATGTGGCCTTCCCGGCAGCCGCGCCCGCCGGCGCCATCAGCCCCGCCATGCGCCGAAGAGCGCGCGACCTTCTCGCGCGCGTTGGGCTTGCTGACAGGATGGATTTTCCGGCGACCCGCCTCTCCGGCGGGCAAAAGCAGCGCGTCGCCATTGCGCGGGCCCTTATGAACAAACCCGAACTGATACTTGCCGACGAACCGACGGGAAGCCTCGACCGTGTCGCAGCCGAGCAGGTTCTCGACCTGATGCGCGAAGTGAACCGGGAGGACAAAGCAACTTTCCTCATCTGCACACACGACGAACACGTCGCCGCACGCTGCAACCGACGCGTAACGCTGAAGGATGGTTCAGTTGCAGGGTGTTCAGGAGCAGGCGAGCCCCGCGCCTCGCCTGCTGATGGGTAAGCTGAGATGCTTACTTTGGCCCGTCCAAACTTCATTCACAGCGCTAGGTCGACTTTGCCTCAACAGCAAGGTTAGTCTGAGGACTCATACCAACCTGCGTTGATCGTCATCCATGCGCCCAGTCCCGCAGACCGATGGACA
>CAYPDA010000080.1:0-3829 GCA_964409375.1 uncultured Hyphomonas sp. | reverse complement strand
CGGCAGCCAGGAAGAGATGGAAAAGTCGATGCTCGACTTTGCCGAGAATGTGCAGACCAATTCCCGCCTGTCCTGCCAGATCAAGGTGTCTGACAGCCTCGACGGCCTGCGCGTGACCACCCCGGAAAGCCAGCACTAGACCTTTGCCCTGGCGGGCCAGCCCCTTCATCTGACGCTGCGTGACGTATTGGTTCCTTTTGGGAACTGTATAGGCATGCAGGGTCACTCATCCTCCCAGGGAACTGCGCCATGAACTTTACCGGTCTCCTCGCCTCGGGCGCCGCCGACGGCGATGCACGCCTGACGACCGTTCCAGAAACCTGGATGCAGGGCCGCACCGCCTATGGCGGCCTGACTGCCGCGCTTTGCCTCGACGCGGCCCGGCGCCTCGCCGGCGGCCTGCCCGCGCGCGCAGCGCAGGTGGCGTTTGTCGGGCCGGTCAGCGGAACGGTCAGATGCACCCCGGAGGTGCTGCGCCGGGGCAAGAACACGGTCTTTGTCTCGGTCCGCATGACCGGCGATGAGGGCATCCTCGCCGAATGCATCTTCACCTTCGGGGCTCGGCGCGAGTCCGCCCTCGCCTTTGCCGACCTGCCCGCCCCGGACGTTCCGGACGCCGGCAAGGTAAAGCCCTATTTCCGCAATCATCAGGGGCCGGCCTTCGCACAGAATTTCGACATGCTGATCGCCGGCGGCGCCCTGCCGATGTCCGGGGCGGCCGAGGCAGATGTCTCGATCTGGATGCGCCACAAGGATGCCGCGCCGCTGGATGCTGCCGCGCTGCTTGCCCTTGCCGATGCACCGCCGCCCGCTGCGATGTCGATGTTCACCGCGCCCGGCCGGATCAGCTCGATGACCTGGATGGCGGAATTCCTGACCGAGGAAGTGACGACCGAGGACCAATGGTTCCTCGCCCGTCATACAGCTCAGACCGCGCGCAGCGGCTATTCAAGCCAGGCCATGACGATGTGGAACAGCCGGCGCGAACCGGTGATGATCGGACGCCAGACGATCGCCGTGTTTGTCTGAGGCTTTGGACGCTAGATGTCCGTAGACCGGCTTCCGGTCGACATCAGCAGAGAGGCCTGTTGCTGAAACGCTGCAAATCCGCTCCATAGGCTCAGCTCAGGGATCTGCCGGGATAGCGGGAAGGCAACCGTGACACTCAAGCCCGCACCTGTTTCGGCGAAGTTCAGAAGTCTCCCGGCAATCAGACGATCAGTTGCCTCGTAAGACACCTCCTCGCGGACGGCCGGCTGATCCCGGCAGTTACCAGCGCGCCGGAACCCTGCCGCAGCGGCTTCCGCTTCCGTATCGAAGTAAACGCGGTTTCTCTCCGCCACCTGACGATAGCCTGCACAACCGCCCGGCAGATGATAGATCCCGCTATTGCGATTACCGATCACACGCAGCGCCTCGTGTGCTGACGACAGCTGCGACTGAGACCGCTGAGCCGTAACACCCACGGCGCCTTCGCCTGAATTGCGATGTCCCCGCTCCCAGGTCCGCTCGCCCGTCACGAACGGATTGGAATGCCCCATGATGGCGGCGATCCGCCGATCGCGCTCGCGCTCCCACTCGCTAACGGGAAAACTGCGGTCCCAGGCGATCATCAGCCGTTCCTGCTGGTGGCTCATCCGCAGATCATACCGGTCATGCATATAGAAATAGACCCGCGCGACGAGCCCCTTGACCTCGTTGCGCGGCTCGGCCACCCGGCCTCTGAAATCCACCTTGAAATCACACGCGCCGTGGCGATGCTCCTGCCGGGGAAGCATTCCGAGCCGGTAATTGCTCCGGTCTGCATTCACTTCGCCGACGGTGGGTGTCAGATTATGCATGTCCGCTTCGATGACGCGGAACACCGGATCGTTCGATACGCAGTTCTGGCGTCCGCCCTCCTGCCAGCAACGGCGCTGGTTTCCAATCCACCAGGCGGGCACGATATGCTCCCATTCGATCCGGTTCGCCCGCGCCGGCTGGGCGCGGACTTCATAGCCGCAGCTGGCCTGATCGATGCGTCCGCCGGAGCTGCCGGCCCATTCCCACTTGCACCCGCAATACAGCGTGCCGAGCGCCCCGTCCTGGTTCTGGTCATGATACACTTGCTGGCGCAGCGCAACCTTGGCCCGGTCAAAGGTCTGCGGCGGCGCCGCGAGCGCAAGCGCCGGAAAGAGCAGAAGTAGAAGGACGAGCCCGATCAAGACGGCGGCGGTGCGCCATTGCGAATTGTTGGCCGGCGCCAGGCTGACATGGTTCATGGTTCGGTGTTCCCTGCAGCGAATACGTCGCTGAAAGGACCACACAAACGTCTAAGCAGAGCTTAAGAGGGTGTTCACCATACTGCGGCGTGCCGCGACCGGGGCTCCCCTTTGCAAAGATCGCGTCCATCCGATCCGGCCGAGCCGCACCTGGTCGACAGGGCTTCCCGAAGCCGCACGGTGCCGCCGCCGGGCCGGCCGGTCCTGCCTGGCCAGGCCAACGCCCATGGGCGGATCAGACTGCGGATGAGGCAAGGTTGCAGGGGCGCCGGACAAAAGCCTGATCAGGCTGAACCCCGGATTGCGTCCCCGGACCGCCGGGCCATCGCCCCCTTCCGCAGGACCCTTCTTTGTCGCAAAACCGGAAGGGATCTTTCCTCGCCAGCATGTTTGCTGCGCCGAACCAGAAAGCCCGGCACCAGGGCCCGGCTTTGTTGGTCTGGCCCTTGTACGTCAGCTCAGTTTGCGACTGCCGCACGCAGGCCTTCGAGATATTCGATCTGGCTTTCGAGCGCGAGGCGCTTCGTATCGGCGGCGTCCAGCGCGAGGATCTTCATCCGCGCCGCCTCGATCTCGCCGTCCACTTCGCCCGCCTCGACGCCCGACAGGTCGCGCGCTTCTTCGGCCAGGATCGTCAGGCCGGCCGGCGTCACATCGGCAAACCCGCCCCGCACATAGATCCGCATCGTGACGGTCTCGCCTTCGAGCACACGCACCACGCCGTTCTTCAGCGTTGTCATGAACGGCGCATGGTTCACCAGTACGCCGAACTCGCCTTCCGAGCCCGGCGCGATCACATGGTCGACCGTCCCCGAGAACAGCTCCCGGGCGGGCGAGACCAGCGAGAAATGCAGCTTGTCAGCCATCAGGTCAGTCCTCAGGCAGCGTCAGCCAACATCTTGGCGGCTTTGGCTTTCGCCTCATCGATGCCGCCGACCATGTAGAAGGACGGCTCCGGCAGATGGTCGAACTCGCCGCTGATCAGGCCCTTGAAGCCCTTGATCGTGTCTTCGAGTTTCACCTGTACGCCGGGCGAACCGGTGAACACCTGGGCGACGTCGAACGGCTGGGACAGGAAACGCTCGACCTTGCGGGCGCGGGCCACGGTGATCTTGTCCTCTTCCGAGAGTTCGTCCATGCCTAGAATGGCGATGATGTCCTGCAGTTCCTTGTATTTCTGGAGGATCTGCTGAACGCCGCGCGCGACTTCGTAATGCTCTTCACCGACAACCATCGGGTCAAGGATGCGCGAGGTGGAATCGAGCGGGTCAACAGCCGGGTAGATGCCCTTTTCGGAGATCGCGCGGTTGAGAACCGTGGTCGCGTCAAGGTGGGCAAACGAGGTGGCAGGCGCAGGGTCTGTGAGATCGTCTGCAGGCACGTAGACGGCCTGGACCGAAGTGATCGAACCCTTGTTGGTCGAGGTGATGCGTTCCTGGAGCGCGCCCATGTCGGTCGCCAGTGTCGGCTGGTAGCCCACGGCCGACGGGATACGGCCGAGCAGCGCCGACACTTCCGAACCAGCCTGGGTGAAGCGGAAGATGTTGTCGACGAAGAACAATACGTCC
>CAYPDA010000079.1:0-4533 GCA_964409375.1 uncultured Hyphomonas sp. | reverse complement strand
ATGGCCCGTCTCGATCGTGAGTGTGCGGCCGGCCCATTCCAGCGACACGGATTGCGTATTGAACATGTTCGTCTTTCTTTCACATACGAAAAGCCCGCCGCGGCCCTATTGCCCGGCGGGCTGTTTGCGGAGCCTAACGGCGGATGCCGAGCTCCGTGATGAGTTTCGTGTAACGCGCCTCATCCTTTGCCCGGGCATAGTCGAGCAGCTTCCGCCGGGTGGCCACCATGGTGAGCAGGCCGCGGCGCGAATGGTTATCTTTCTTATTGGTCTTGAAGTGGTCGGTGAGGTTGTTGATCCGCTCTGTGAGGATCGCGACCTGCACTTCCGGGGAGCCCGTGTCGCCTTCCTTGGTGGCGAATTTCTTGATGAGCTCCTGCTTTCGTTCAGCAGTAATCGACATCGGTCATACCTTCCTGTTTCGCGCATGGTGGCGCCGGGTTCACTAATCGCCTGAATTGGCGGGGTTTTTTGGGAACGGGCCTGATCAGGTGGCCACAGCCGGGATGTCGTCCAGCAGGGTCAAGAGGCAGGCCTCCGCCCCAAAACCGGGCTTATGACCCAAAAGGGCGGCAATGGGAAGGGGTAGAGGCGCAGGCCATGACAAGGGAGTCTGGCGGGCGGGGGCGGAATCGATCTACCGATGGGTGATGATCATTACCCACCTCTCGACCGATATCGCGCATATCATCCAGCTCGCCATCGCGCCGGTATTCACCCTCGCCGGCATCGGCGCGCTGCTGAACGTTATGGCGAACCGGCTAGCCCGGGTGGTGGACCGCTGGCGGGCGCTGGAGGCCGGGCTGGCCGCCGATGACGAGACCGCCAGCCGGCTGCACGTTGGCGAGCTCGCCGTTCTCGACCGGCGCATGGCGCACATCAACCGCGCCATCGCCCTGTCGACCCTGGCAGCCCTGATCATCTGTATTGTCATCATGCTTCTGTTCACTGGCCAGCTCCTGCCAGTCCCGGTCACCGCGGCCGTGTCGGTCCTGTTCGTCATCTCGATGAGCCTGCTCGTTGTCGGCCTCGTCTCCTTCTATATCGAGGTTCGCATTGCCAGCCGGACCCTCCGCGTCACCCGCGCCGTGCTGGATGCCGGGAAGACCTGACGCGCGAGACACCTCCGGTCGTCACACGCCTCGTTGGGCCAAAATCTGCTGAAGTGCTGCATAAGTCCGGCCTTACACAGCGCAATTGCGCTCCCTGACAAAGCCTTGCGAAAAGCCTGCGCGCCGCCAATCCGGCCAGGTGCCCCGAGGGCGTATTCTGTCCCGAATGACCTGTTCGCTCCGCCGCCCTCCTTTGAAGGCCTCGCCTGGCGTCAGCTGCTCCTCTGGCCGCTGATCTTCGCGCAGCTCTAAGCGCTGAAGCTCTGGGTGCACATGCGCCCGTGTGCATTATCGGCATCGGGATGGAATGTGACCTGGAGCGCGCACCGAGGCTGGATACGTCTTGGCCCCTTGAAGCCCCCTCGCTCCCCGTCGGGGGGAGAGGGTGAAAGAGCCTGAACCCTGAATATTCCCTCACCAAACGGCCCGCGCCGCGCCGGCCGCACCTGCAGCTTATCCTGCAAACACCCGCACGGGCTCGAAATGGCCCGCCCGGACTTCCCCCAGCGCGACGGCATCCTCACCAGTCAGCGCCAGCGCCATACGGTCATCTTCCTCGCCGCGCCCCTCGCGCCAGCGCTCGACCACATGCGGCAACAGCATGATCGTGCGCCCCTGGCGAATGTTCGCGGCGTCATGCGGGCTGACCTGAACCTGCGCCATGTCCGTCAGCACCGCCTGCAGCGGCTGCAAGCAGGCGGTCAGGCCCGCCGGATCATCCGACAGCGCTTCGAGGTCCGCCATCGAGATCGCCGCAGCGGCCTCGAACCGGCCGACGCGCGTGCGGCGCAGCTGGCAGATATGCCCCTGCGCACCGAGGTCCGCGGCGAGATCGCGCGACAGGGCGCGCACATAGAAGCCCTTGCCCGAGACAACATGGATGACGGCGTGATCGGCGTCTGGCACGCCGATCACCTTTGCGGCATGGACATCAACCTCGCGCGCCTCAAGCTCGAAGTCCCCCCCGCCCCGGGCAAGGTCGTAAGCGCGTTCACCGGCGACCTTGATGGCGGAGAATTTCGGCGGGACCTGGCGGATCGTGCCGACATAGGCCTTGAGCGCCGCTTCGAGCGCCTCGCGCGCCGGGCGCACATCGGAGGTGGCGACGATATCGCCTTCGGCGTCCTGGCTTGCGGTGGAGGCGCCCCACTGGATGGTGAAGACATATTCCTTGTGCGAATCCATCGCCCACTGGACCGTCTTGGTCGCCTCACCGAGCGCAATCGGCAGGATGCCGTCCGCCAGCGGGTCGAGCGTGCCGCCATGGCCGACTTTTTCGGCATTGTAGAGCCGCTTGATGATGGCAACCGCCTGGGTCGAGGTCATGTCGACCGGCTTGAACAGGTTGATCCAGCCCGTAATGGGCTCGCCTTTGCGTTTTCTCTGACGGGACAAGGTGTTCTCCGGATGCCGGGTGGGCGGTTCGAACGCCGCGCCGGATATGTGAGGGCTGGTGCGCGGGCATATGCGCCGGCAGGGGGCGGCGTCAATTGCCGGGCTGCGCTCAACATCTTATCCGCAATCTGGTTGCACAAGGCCTAGCTATCGACCTCCAATACAGGAGCTACCCATGCAAACCTTCTACACAGCCCACGCAGCGTCCACGGGCGGGCGCACCGGTAGGGCCAGCACTGATGATGGCCGGCTGAGCGTCACGCTCGATACGCCCGAGGAACTCGGCGGCGGCGGCGGCCCCGGCACCAATCCTGAACAAATGTTCGCTTCGGGCTATGCCGCCTGTTTCCATTCCGCCTTGAAATTCGTGGCCGGACAGCAAAAGGTGGCTCTGTCCCCAGAGTCTGCTGTCACGGCGCATGTCGGCATCGGCCGGCACCCAAAAGGCAAAGGTTTTGCCATCGACGTTACGCTGGAAGTTTCTTTGCCAGGTTTCGACCGGGCAGAGGCGGAACTGCTCATCGCCGAGGCAGACGAAGTCTGTCCCTACTCGAACGCGACCCGTGGAAACATTGATGTCAGCCTGATTCTCGTTTGAGCTGAGCGGTAGAAAGGCGCCCGCCTGTCAGTAGGTCAGGCGGGGCCGGTTCTCGAACACATCATCTTCTTCATCAACCGCAGGCGGCGGCGGGCTGACGGGCTGAACGCTCTTCGGCATCCGCAGGTTCACGATATCGAGGTTGAGGTCGAAGTCGCCGACCATCTGCGCGTCGCCGGTATCAAGCTTGTGGCGGACGATGTCGCGGATCTTGGTAAGCACTTCGCGGTTATTGTCGACAAGCGGGATTTGGCGGCCATCGGACGTGCCGATCAGCAGACGGAAGTATGGCTCCCGCCGCTTCAGCATCACTGCGATCATCGACGCACGGATGCCGAGGATGATGCCAAGGAGCATCAGCGCGCCGCCCGCAAACAGTCCAATTACGCCGTCATTCTGCGCGGGCCGGAGCGCCCACCAGCCGAAGCCGACCAATCCGAAGAAGAGTAGCGCGATGCACAATGTGGCGTAAACGCTTTGCGTCTTGCGATTCACCGGCGTGTCCCAGGGCGCAAACTCATGGCGCTCGACCGACATCGTCGCAATCCGCCCGATGGCAATCGTATCATCCGCGAGCTGCAGCGAGGCGGCCGAAATTTCTCCCTGACGAGCGCCTTCCATATCGAGCGTTTGACGGTCCATTCTTAGCCCCAGTCTACCCCGTATAGGGCTCGCAAACCCCACAACACCTGTCAATTAACAAAGCATCAAGGCAGAAAGACGGCGAGGCGCCGCTTAGTCTTGCCGATTGACGTCCTGGCGTACACGCGGTTCGGCCAGAAGCCGGTCGATCGCCGTAGCCTCATCATAGGATGCGTCCGCGATGAAGTGCAGCTGGGGCGTGAACTTCAACCTGATCTCTTTGCCGAGACGCCCGCGCAGAAACGGCCCCGCTCGGGTCAGTGCTTCGGCGAGCTTTGTCCGGCCCTCAGCCGTGTCATCACCCAGCGGCGTGACGAAGACATTGGCGTGTTTCAGGTCCGGCGAACACCGGACCTCTCCGACGGTAACGATGATACCGGTCAGGCCCGGATCGCGGAAATCCTCGCGCGAAAGGATATCCGCCAGGGCATGGCGGATGATCTCTCCCGCACGCAGCTGGCGCTGCGAAGGCATGGAAGACGAGGAAGGACGGCGGGCCATCAGCAGGAACTACGCAAGCGTCCTTGCGATCTCCTCGACCTGGAAACACTCGATCCGGTCGCCAACGCGAATGTCCTCATACCGCTCGAACGCCATCCCGCATTCCATACCGGCATTGACCTCTGCCACCTCGTCCTTGAAGCGCTTGAGCGTCTTGAGCTTGCCTTCGTGGATCACGACGTTGTCGCGCAGCAGGCGGACACCGCAGCCGCGGAGAACCTTGCCTTCGGCAATCCGGCAACCGGCAACCTTGCCGATCTTGGTGATGTTGAAGACTTCCAGGAT
>CAYPDA010000078.1:0-4538 GCA_964409375.1 uncultured Hyphomonas sp. | reverse complement strand
TGTTTTTAATGGTGCACCCGAAGAGATTCGAACTCCTGACCCCCAGATTCGTAGTTTGTGAAACCAAGGCCTGGCTTGATGCGTCGTCGCTCACCCTGCCGAGCAAGTGCTACCTGGCAAAACCGACCATTCCCGACGTGTCCCGATAAAATCTGCTGGCTGGGTGCTGGCTGGAGAAACTTCACTGCCTTTGGGAGCGTTCGAAAGCTCTCTAAAGCCTTGTTTTTAATGGTGGGCGGTACAAGGTTCGAACTTGTGACCCCTACGATGTCAACGTAGTGCTCTACCACTGAGCTAACCGCCCGACCGGGAAACGCGGGTAATGGACAATCCGCGTTGGCGCGTCAAGCAGGCTTTCAGCGCGCCCGCAGGCGAGGCTCAGGCCGCCATCACCTTGTCGACCTCTTCGACGATTTCGCGCAGGTGGAACGGCTTCGAAAGCACCTTTGCCCCCGCCGGCGTTGGTGCGCCGGACGACAGCGCGACCGCAGCAAAGCCGGTGATGAAGACGATCTTCATGGCGGGGTCGAGTTCCGCGCCGCGCCGCGCCAGCTCAATGCCGTCGAGGCCAGGCATGACGATGTCGGTCAGCAAGAGGTCAAACACTTCGCGCTCCAGCGCCTGAAGCGCCGTTTCGCCATCCGCGTAGTCCTGCACATCATGGCCTGCCCGGCGAAGGGCAGATGCCAGGAATGTGCGCATCGAATCATCATCTTCAGCGAGCAGGATTTTGGTCACAGGCATAGGCCCCCTGATGGTGCGACTCAGTGAGTACCATATAAAGCGCGCCGATGGTAAATCACGCGTGAATACGCGGCGCCCGGACGTGTTTCTCCTAGGAGCGAGATCGCGCAGGCGCTGAAAGGCCTTGACCTCGCCGGAGAACGTAAAACGATAGGGATAATGCCCGATACCGCCCCCGCCCCCGCCCTCGGACTGCCGGACCCAGCCGGCGGCACGCTGCCCGCACTAGGGGCGCCGTTCACAGTGGCAGTACCGGAGGCGAAAATGGTGCCGGTCCTGTTCGCCAGCCCCCATTCTGGCAGCCTCTATCCGGACAGCATGCTTTCGGCCCTTTGCGTGCCACTGATGGATGTACGCCGCACCGAGGATGCGTTCATCGACGAGCTCTTTGCCGACGCCCCGCGCCATGGCGCCGCCCTCGTCGCCGCCTGTTACGGCCGCTCCGTTGTCGATCTGAACCGCGATCCGCATGAGCTGGACCCCGCAATGTTTGCTGACTCCCCGCCCCGCCCCTGCGCCCTGCCGACCCCGCGCGTGGAAGCCGGCCTCGGCTGCCTGCCCCGCGTCGGCGCCAGGGGTGAGGCGATCTATCGACGCCTGCTCACCGGCGCGGAGGGCGAGCAGCGCCTCACCGGCATCCATGACGCCTATCACGGCTTCCTTACCGAACGGCTGGACAGCCTGCGCGAAGCCTATGGGCGCGCCATCCTGGTTGACTGTCATTCCATGCCATCGAAACAACCTGGTCGGCGCAACCTAGCCGATATCGTCCTCGGCGACCGGTACGGCGCCAGCTGCGATGCCCGCCTGATCGGCCGGGTCGAACGCGTCTTCCGCAATCACGGCCTGACGGTCGCGCGCAATACCCCCTATGCCGGAGGCTACACCACCCGGCGTTATGGCCGGCCAAAGCGGGGCCTTCAGGCGCTGCAAATCGAGATCAATCGCGGGCTCTACATGGACGAGCAGCAGATCACCCGGACGAACGGCTTTGTGGCACTGCGACTTGTGATCGAGGCTGTGATCGCGGACATTGCAGATCACACCGCAACCCGCTGAACCAAACATCTGATTTATATAATATTTTACGGAGTCCGCCCTTCCGCCAAAAAAAGGGCCGCGCCCTTGGGCGCGGCCGAAGTCAAAGGGAGGAAACGCCAGAGGCGTCAGCACCGAAGTGCATAATCGAGAATATGTTGCAACGCACAAACATCCAAGAGATGTTTGGTCGCATCCGGTAGCGCTACCTGCACTTGCCTGCATTTCAGGCAGTTTCGCCGGCCCGGCACAGCATTTGCGTAGAAACTGCGCGAATTTCCTGTTTTGGGACTCCCCCTGGTCCCAGCCAAAATGGAGTGGGATACATGGCTGACGACACCGACCTGCACGTAGGCAAACGCCTGCGCCGCCGCCGCCGCCTTCTGGGCATGACACAGCAGGACCTGGCGTCACAGGTCGGCGTCCGCTTCCAGCAGATCCAGAAGTATGAGTGCGGCGCCAACCGGATCACCGCCTCACGCCTGTTCGATCTGGCCCGGGCCATGAACGTCTCGGTGCAGTATTTCTTCGACGGCATGCCGGTCGCAGACGCCGTGCCAAACGCTGCGAACGACGCCGAGCAGATGGAAGGTGACATCCTTTCCCAGAAAGAAACCCTGGAACTGGTGCGCGCCTATTACCGCCTCGGTGAGCGCCCGCGCCGCCGCCTTCTCGAACTGGCCAAGGCCTTCGAACAGGACAATTCCAACTCCGGCGCCGCTTGACGTTGCTGCATGCGCGGGGCATCGCCTCGCGCATGACAAGGCAGACCGATCCAACCGCTGATCTCGTTTTCGCTTGCCGCCTGGCAGACGCCGCGCGTGCCGCCATCGCCCCGCATTTCCGCAATCTCGCCGCTGTAGACGGCAAGCCCGAGCACGCTGGCCGGCTGCAGGGCTTCGACCCCGTCACCGAGGCTGACCGCGCCGCCGAACTTGTTATGCGTGCGCTCATTGAGGCCGAGCGGCCCGGTGACGGCGTCATTGGCGAAGAATTCCCCGACACCCCCTCCGACAGCGGTTGGCGCTGGTATCTCGACCCGATCGACGGCACCCGTGCCTTTGTCGCCGGCCTCCCGGTCTGGACGATCCTGATTGCCCTCGCAGACCCTTCGGGCACCCCCGTTATCGGCCTGATCGACCAGCCAGTCCTGGGTGAGCGTTACCTGGGTTGGCCCGGCGGCGCCGCGCTGGAGATCGCATCGGGACGCGAGGAGATCCGCGTCTCCCCCTGCACTGATCTGCGCGCCGCGACCATCGCGACCACCGACCCCTTCATCTTCACACAGCCCGAACAGGGCGCCTGGAATCATCTGCGCGCCGCCGCCCGCATCACCCGCTACGGCCTCGATGCGTATGGCTATGCCCGCCTTGCCGGCGGCACTATCGATCTCGTCGCAGAATCCGGCCTCAAGGCCTGGGACGTTGCCGCGCTCATCCCGGTCGTCCGCGGCGCGGGCGGCCTCGCGACCGACTGGCGCGGCAATCCACCACTCCTGGGCGGCCAGATCGTCTGCGCCGCCAGCGAAAGCATCCTCGATCAGGCGCTACTGGCGCTGCGCCGCGCGGCGGATTAGCGCGCTCCGTCAGGGTCCCTCAACCGCATAGCCTTCATCCCGTAGCATCTCGACGACACTGTCCGCGCCCGCCAGATGCCCTGCCCCGACCGCGATCAGCACAGTGCCTGGCGTATCCAGCATCGCCGTGATCTGCGGCACCCAGCGCGCGTTCCGCTCCACCAGCATCACATCATAAATCGCCTCGGAGCCCAGCATCTCGGCATTCGCCAGCAGCAGGCCAAGCCCGTGCACATCGCCGTCCGCCCATTCATCCACCAGCATGTCGAGCATTTCAATGCCATCATCCAGCGAATCCGCCGTCGCCAGCAGGAAGCCGACCTGCTCGCAATCATCGAGCCCGGCAAGCCCGCCCAGCTGCTGCTCGACCGTTTCGAGATAGGCGTACTGCACATCCCGGTCCGCCACCGCGAGTTCGATGACCTTCTCCACCCCCGCCTCTGGATCAAAGCCGCTTTCGACCATCTGCTTGACCGACAGGTTGATCGCCGCAAACCAGGGCCGCATCGGCTCGATCGCGGCCAGCGGCAGGTCGACGCTTTCGAGCGCCTTAGTCAGAGCCGCCGCCTCCTCGGGCGTCAGCAGGCTGGAGAGTTGGCGCCCATCCGGGACCAGGCCATGGCTGCTGAAGAAGCGCATTAGCTCGCGCTGCGCCTCAGGGCTCGACGTGTCCGCCTCGAACACCACTTTGTCGGCCGTCTCTATCGCGGTGCGGATCTCCGGGGTCATCCACTCCATGCCGGGACGCAGCAGGTGGACGGTCCCGAGCAGATACAGCGTTGTGTCTTCGTCCGACAGGGTCCAGAGCGCCGGCGCCCCGCTGCCAACGCTCTCCCGCGCCGCCGCGAATGCCGCCGCCTCGAGCGCCTCACGCTCAGCCCGCTGCCCAGGGCGTTCGCCCGCGTCACAGACCGCAGACGCCGCCGCGCCGATGGGCTCCTGGCTCTCAGGCCGGTCGCAAGCGGCAACCGTAAACAGAAGTGCTATGGCCGCAGCCGTTGAAGCGAAGACAGGTTTCATCGGCGAAGCTTCCCGGAAGAACAAAGGACAAGCTCTCACTCTAGTAAGCCTTGCCCCCGTGCGCCACCCCCCCCATAGCGGCAAACCCAGTTGCACAGCCCCCCGGCATCGCCTAAAGACCGGCCTTGCGCAGCACCCATAGCTCAGCTGGATAGAGCGT
>CAYPDA010000077.1:0-4754 GCA_964409375.1 uncultured Hyphomonas sp. | reverse complement strand
GGCGCCGGGGGCAGCAATGATAGCCATCTTGCTCGGCGGGTTCGCCGCCAGCCCTGTTGAGAGCGCGAACAATTGCCCGGTTTAAGTAGCTTGTGAACTGTCCGGTTTTGATGGCGCTAAGGGGTCATGGCGGCCTCCTGTTTTGGGTTCGGGTCCCCGGGAGCCGTCCCCTCGGAGCCGCCGTCGCTCGCTCGCCCCGAGACGGGGTGAGCGACGGCGGCGCAGGGGGGCGGCGGGGTCCCCTTGGTGGGCTCGAGCGAGCGTGTTGCGGTTGTGGCGCTCGGCTCGTCTGGGGGAAAGCAGGCGATCCGGCGCGGCCCGTGGAACACCGCCAAGGCCCCGTCGGGATAGGCGTGCACGCGCACGTTCGCCCGCACATAGTGCGCCCGCTCAGGGGAGGGCGGCAGCTGCAAGCTGCGTCCGCGCCAGCGTACGGTGTTGTCCGCCCCGACCTGGCGACCCTCCTGCACGCACAGGACATCGCGCCACTGCCCCTGCGCGACCGCGACGAACGCCGAGCCGTCCTCGGCGGCCGGGACGGCGAAGCGGGCGTTGTGCCGGGGCAAATACACCTGTGCAATCCAGAGGTTGGCCGCCTCGATCGTCTTGATCTCGGCGAGCGCCAGTTCTTTGGGCAAGCGGTCCTGAAGCGTGCGGAACATCCGCTCGGAGCGGCCGCGCGCTTCGGGGCGAGAGTTTCGGGCGATAACTTCGCATCGCCGGAAACTCTATGCTTTTTGTTGATCGCATCGGAATTGCGCAAAACCGGATTCCACTTTTGCGCCCGATGCTCTGTAGGCCGCAATGTGCTCGATCCCCAATTGCGCCAAGGCGCGACCGACCTGGGTCAATGTCTTCGGATCGACTTTGCCGCCGGCTTCGGGCGTATGGAAATAATGGCTGCCCCGATCCGTGTAGAAGGCGCAGAACAAGCCGCACTTCTCGATCGTCTCGATGAGACCGAGGAAGCTCGACTCCGTGCCCTCTTCGTCGACCAGGAACAGCGAATACATCTCACTGGTGGCGTCGTCCATGGTCGCGACGAGATCGAGCGGCCCCAAGCCGGTCAACCAAACGTGCTTGGACGCGTCTTGATGCACCAGCATCCCCGGCATCGGCCGCCGCGGTCGCTTGCGTCGATGCGCCCCTCGACGCGGCGCTTTCTCGATCAATCCCCGCGCCTGAAGAAACGTCTTCGTCCAGGTGTAACCCCAAGCAAATCCGTGATCGCGAACCAAAACCTCATGGACATGCTTGGCCGTAAAGCCCTGATACCGCTCACGAAACAAGCCCTCTACCCGCGCACGCTCCGCAGCGTCGGGCCCACGCTCGGGCCGTGCGCGGAGCCGGCGATCGACCAGCCCCGCCTCGCCACCCTCTTCAAACCGCTTCGCCCAGCGACGAAACGTCCGCTCGTGCATCCCCAAAATCTCCGCCGCCGCCAGCTGGCTCAACCGACCAGCCTCCCAACGGCTCATCACGTCTCTCAGTTTTAACATCCGTAGTCCCTGCAGCTGCTCGGTCCGGCGCATCGGCTTCCTCCGCCCATGCACCGGACAAACCCCGAGCTACCTCCACCGGACAAATCACGCGCTCTCTACATCTGACAGGACCAGGGCTTGACAACAACCCCAATGATTCAATATTTCATGAACTATTGAGTTATGGGAGGTGGCATGGGGCCAGATCAAGTCATTCGCGCACTCGGAGCATTGGCACAGGAACATCGCCTGGCCGTGTTTAGAAACCTTGTGCAGGCCGGACCTAACGGCTTGACGGCAGGTGAGCTGTCCCAGGCCGAGGATATCTCGCCCTCCGCGATGAGCTTCCATTTCTCGCAGCTGAGCAACGCTGGGCTGATTTCGCAGCGCCGCGCCGGGCGCTCGATCATCTATTCGGCCAATTATGCAACGATGGGGCGACTGCTCGCTTACCTCACCGAGAATTGCTGCGTTGGAGCCACCTGCGGTGTCGGCAATGGCGATACGTCATCGGACCAACAAGCGAGCGAAAGGGGCGCGCAATGAACAATGTAACGACCACTGCACCTTCAAACGTTCCGACCCCGGTAACTGCCCCGGCCGCCTGGCGCGGCGGGGGTTTGCAGACCCGCCCTGAGGAATGGCTGCGGCAGCTTTCGCAGGCGCAGATTGACGAGCTTGAACAGGTATCGAGGCAGATCGAGGCGGCGGGCCTAACCCGCGAACAGATTGATGCCGCGCAATGGCCGCTCCCTGCGATGGAGGCCTCGCTTGCCGAATGGCGCCAGCAAATTCATCGCGGCCATGGCATGATTCTGGTGCGCGGACTTCCCGCCCGCCGCATGGGCAAGTCGCGTGCGGGACTCGCCTATTGGCTGCTCGGGCTCCATCTTGGCGCGCCCGTCCCCCAGAATGCGCAGGGCGAAACTCTGGTCGATATCCGTGATCTCGGCCATGCCCCCAACGACCACAATGTCCGGCTTTACAAGACCCGCGCTGATCTCAGCTTCCACACCGATGGCGCCGATATCATCGGGCTGTTGTGCCTGCGCGAAGGCAAATCGGGGGGCGTCAGCCGCATCTGTTCTTCGGTTGAGGTCTATAACGAAGTGCTGCGCCGCCGCCCGGATCTCGCGCCGCTGCTGGAAGATGAATATCATCACCATGCCCACGGCCAATTCGGTGCCGACGGGCTGAAGACCTTCCGCTACCCCATCGTCACGCGCCGCGACGGCCTGTTCCGGATGATGCTGCTGATCTGGTATATCCGCAATGCGGCAGAGGATTTTCCGGACATTGCCCCGCTGACCCCGGCCCAGCATGAATTGCTGGATCTGCTCGAACAGATCCCGCTCGAACCCGGCGTCGCGCTCGACATGCAGTTTCAGGAAGGCGACATGCAATTCCTCAAAAACTCGGTCGTGCTCCACGCCCGCACTGAATATGCCGATTGGGACGAACCCGAAGAGAAACGCCACTTGCTTCGGCTCTGGCTGTCGGCACCCGATTTTGCCGATGGCGACGATCTGCTGCGCCATGGCTTTGCCGGGAAGGCGGCGGCATGATCCATCATGATGTCATCGTCGTCGGCGCGGGTCAGGCCGGGCTGGGCGCGGGGCGCGAGCTTCAGGCGCGGGGGCTGGATTTCACAATCCTCGATGCCGCGAGCGAAGTCGGCGGGTCATGGTCGAAATACTATGACAGCCTGCAGCTCTTCTCGCCCGCCCGCTATTCGGCGCTCCCCGGCCTGCCGCTACCCGGCGACCCCTGGCGCTACCCCAGCGGCCCTGAAATCACCGCCTATCTGAAGCAATATCAGAGCCATTTCGGATTGCCGGTCGAACTGGGGGTGACAGTCAAGTCGGCCCGTTTTGGCGATGATCATTATCACCTGTCGCTGGGCGATGGTTCGGTGCGTACCGCGCGCAGCCTGATCGTGGCGACCGGGGGTTTCTCCACGCCCTGGATGCCGACGCTCCCCGGACAAGATCAATTTACTGGCGAAATCCTGCATTCGGGCGAGTATCGCAATCCTCACGCCTTTGTTGGCAAACAGATCGTTGTCGTTGGTGCGGGCAATTCGGCGGTGCAGATCGCCGTTGAACTGGCCGAAAAGGAGGATGTCACTTTGGCGGTGCGCGAACGCATCCGCTATCTCCCCCAGCGCGTGCTCGGCCAGGATCTGCATTGGTGGTTCGACAAACTCAGGCTCAACGGCCTGAACCTTTTCTCCGATCACGGCGTTCCGGTGATCGACGGCGGCTACTACCGCGACGCCTTGCGCCGCAACGCTCCGCCGGTGCGCAAGATGTTCAAACGCTTCACGCAGACCGGTCTTATCTGGGACGAAGGGCTGGCGGCAGAGCCTGTAGATGTCGTGATCTTTGCTACCGGCTATCGCCCCGTTCTTGGTCTGCTGGAGGGTAGCGGCGCGCTCGATGCCAAAGGCCTGCCGCTGCACAGGCGGGGCGTTTCAACATCGTTGCCGCGCCTTGGTTTTATGGGCCTTTCAGGACAAAGCGGCTTCGCTTCTGCCACGCTGCGCGGCGTGGGGCCTGATGCCAATCGGGTCGTCGCGGCGCTCGCAGCTTGACCGGTATCCGTGCCCGGCGCTTCCAGTATGGTTGATCCCTGCAGCTGCGGACGCCACGGCAATTCGTTCCTGGCGGTCAGCATCGCTGCCGCCGGGCGCCAGCTCATTCCGGCAGATCAGTGATATTGTTCACATACCAGTGCATGATCTGGACCAGATGATGTTGGTCGCTTGTCGTGGCGACATTGGCCACAAGGTCGGAAATGCTGATCGCCTTCAACGCATCGCGATAGGCGGTTTCAGCCTGTCTGAAGGCGGCAGCGACCGGGCAGGCCTGCCTGCACTTGTCGCGATCGAGCGCGCACGGCCCCTGTTGACGTATTTCGGTGCAACGAAATGCCGGTGAGGTGCCGTCAATGGCAGCCTTGATGTTCCACAGCGAAATCTCCGAGGCGGGCCGAGCCAGGCTGTAGCCGCCCGTCTTGCCGCGGCTCGTCCGGACGATCCCCGCTTTGCTCAAAGCTTGCATCTGCTTGGCCATATAGGCGGCCGGCACGCCGTGATATTCGGCCAGCAGCGCAAGGCTTAATCCCTTGCCCGGGCCAAGCGGCGCCAGCAGGGTGCAGGCATGGACACCCCATTCGACACCTTTGTTTATCCGCATCGAAACCTCCGCCGTGGTGCGCTGTTGAGAGCGCGAACAATTGCCCGGTTTAAGTAGCTTGTGAACTGTCCGGTTT
>CAYPDA010000076.1:0-4965 GCA_964409375.1 uncultured Hyphomonas sp. | reverse complement strand
TGGTCCGCATTCCGCTGCGCGAAGGCCGCACCCTGCACCATGACGGCAATGGCCGCCACGGCGCCGGCAAGGTCGTATTGCGCGCGGCGCCTCCGGGTACCGGCGTGATCGCCGGTGGTCCGATGCGGGCTGTCATGGAAGTGCTGGGCGTCCAGGATGTCGTCGGCAAATCGCTCGGCTCATCCAACCCCTACAACATGGTCCGTGCCACGTTTGACGCCCTCAAGGGTCAGGCCAATCCGCGCACGATTGCCTCCAAGCGCGGCCTCAAGGTCCAGGATGTCGTCGGTCGCCGTACCGATGGCGCGTCCGAGGCCGGCATGGCTGACTCGGTGAACTGACAGGAACCCCGACCATGGCACAGAAAACGCTCACCGTCCGTCAGATCGGCAGCCCGATCGGCCGAAAGTCTGATCAGCGCCAGACCCTGCAGGGTCTCGGCCTGAACAAGCTTGGCCGCACTAAGGAACTCGAAGACACGCCCGCTGTGCGCGGCATGATCCGAAAGGTTTCGCATCTCGTGGAAGTGGTCAGCGACTAAGACCCGCCGCTGCTGGTCCCGCTCGTCCCTGTATTATTGAAAGTCTCCTGCCATGAAACTCAACGAACTCTCTCCCGCCGAAGGCTCCACCAAGAAGCGCATGCGCATTGGTCGCGGCGTCGGCTCCGGCAAGGGCAAGACGGGCGGCCGGGGTGTGAAGGGCCAGAACGCGCGTTCGGGCGTGGCTGTGAACGGCTTCGAAGGCGGCCAGATGCCGATCTACATGCGCCTGCCGAAACGCGGCTTCAAGGCGCTGAATTCGAAGAACCATGCCTGGATCAATCTGGGCCGGATCGCGAAAGCGGTTGAAGCCGGCACGCTGGACGCAGCCGACGTCACCGAGGAATCGCTGGTGAAAGCCGGCCTCGTGCGCAACCGCCGCGATGGTGTGCGTCTGCTTGCGAAAGGTGACGCGCCGAAAAATCTCAATATCACCGTCACCGGCGCCTCGAAAGCTGCCGTGGAAGCGGTTGAAAAGGCTGGTGGTTCTGTGACCGTGACAGGTGCGAGCCGGGCGGCCGCTGAGGAATAATAAGGGGTTATTGCGCAACCCCTCTTCACAAACCTAGTGTCGCCGCCGATCTTGGCGGCGAACGCTTTTCAGGGAGGCTCGGGCGACCGATGGCCAATGCTTCGGAACAAATGGCTCGCAATATGAATTTTGCGACCTTTGCGAAAGCCAAAGACCTCCATGCGCGGATCCTGTTTACGCTCGGGATTCTCGTCCTCTACCGGCTCGGCACATTCATTCCGATTCCCGGCCTTGACCCGTCCCAGTATGCCGATCTGTTCCAAAGCCAGGCTGGCGGCATCCTCGGCTCGGTGAACATGTTCTCCGGCGGCGCGGTCGAGCGGATGGGCATCTTCGCCCTCAATGTCATGCCCTACATCACCGCCTCGATCATCATCCAGATGATGGCGGCGGTCTCTCCGACGCTGGAGAAGCTGAAGAAGGAAGGGGAGGCGGGCCGCAAGCAGCTGAACCAGTACACCCGCTATCTCACGCTCGCCTTTGCGCTGGTGCAGTCTTTCTTCATTGCGTCCGGCCTCGCCGGCGTCCGGCTTGAAGGTATCGCGCCCTGGTTCTTCATCCTGACAGGCGTTGTCACGCTGACCGGCGGCACCATGCTTCTGATGTGGATGGGCGAGCAGATCACCGCGCGCGGTATTGGCAACGGCATATCGCTGATCATCTTCGCCGGCATCATCGCAGAAATGCCCCGCGCGATCTACAACGTCCTGGCCCAAGCGCGCACGACGTCGGTCGATATCGGCTTCATTCTGGCGATTGTCGTGATGGTGCTCGCCCTGATCGTATTCATCGTGTTCGTGGAGCGGTCCCAGCGGCGGCTGATCATCCATTATCCTAAGCGGCAGCAGGCGCAGGGCTTTGCCCAGGGCCAGCGCAGCTTCCTGCCGCTGAAGATCAACACCGCCGGCGTGATCCCCGCGATCTTCGCGACTGCGCTCCTGATGATGCCCCTGACGGCGGTCGGCTTCATGGGCGGTACGGGCGCCGGCGCGTCGGAAGAGCTGCCAGGCGTCATGGGCTGGCTGGCAATGAACTTCTCGCCGGGCTCCTGGACTTACATCATCACTTATGCGGTGCTGGTGGCTTTCTTTGCCTTCTTCTACACCTCGATCATGTTCAATCCGCAGGATACCGCGGACAATCTGCGCAAGTATGGCGGTTTCATCCCCGGCATCCGTCCGGGCTCCAATACGGCCGCCTATATTGACTATGTCCTGACCCGGCTGACGACGATTGGCGCGCTTTATCTGGTCTTCATTTGTATCCTGCCGGAGATCCTGCGGCGATATTTCCCTCAGATTCCGTTTTACATCGGGGGTACGTCTCTGCTCATTGTAGTTTCGGTGACTATGGACACTGTCACACAGATCCAGTCGCACCTGATCGCCCACCAGTATGAGGGGATGATCAAGAAGTCGAAACTCGGGGGCAAGAAGAAGTGAATCTGATACTTTTTGGTCCGCCAGCGGCGGGTAAGGGCACTCAGGCCAAACGGCTCGTCGAGCAGCGCGGCTTCGTTCAGCTCTCCACCGGCGACATGCTGAGGGCCGCGCGGGCCTCCGGGTCCGACCTTGGCCAGCGGGTATCCAGGATCATGGATGAGGGCGGCCTCGTGTCAGATGCGATCGTGATCGACCTGATCGCCGAACAGCTGTCCGCCAACGCCGACGCACCGGGCTTCATCTTTGATGGCTTCCCGCGCACGATCGGTCAGGCCGAAGCTCTTGACAGCCTGCTGCAGTCGCGCGGCGAGGCGGTTGATCTGGTTATTCGCATGCGGGTCGACGATCCCCTGCTGCTGGAGCGGGTAACCAAGCGGTTCGAGGAGCAGGGCAGGGCGGACGACAATCCGGAAACCTTCTCCCGCCGCCTCGAACGCTACTACGAAGATACGGCCCCGCTCGTGCCGCTCTATGCGGAGCGTGGGGTGCTGATCGAAATTGACGGGATGGGCTCGATCGAGACCGTCTCGATCGAAATCGATGCGGCCCTGAAACTATCGGTATGAACCACGCAGTTCTGCTGTTGACGGGCGAAAAACCGTGGCTATAAGCCTCGGAGCTTAGCTTCAGGCTTAATCGCCGGTGCGCGCAACGGGCGTGGAAGTCCCGTTCGCCGCGCATTTCATGTTTTGACATCCGCTTGAGGAGACACGGCTTTGGCCCGTATTGCAGGCGTTAACATTCCGACGAACAAGCGCGTGGAAATCGCGCTTCGCTATATCCATGGGATCGGACCCTCCTTCGCAAAGGAAATCTGCGAGAAGGTTGGTGTTGAAAGCTCACGGCGCGTGAACCAGCTGACGGACGCCGAAGTCATCCGGATTCGCGAAGCCATCGATGCCGGCTACATGGTCGAAGGCGACCTTCGCCGGGACACCTCGATGAACATCAAGCGCCTGATGGATCTCGGTTGCTACCGCGGCCTGCGTCACCGCAAGAAGCTGCCGGTTCGCGGCCAGCGGACCCATACAAATGCGCGGACCCGCAAGGGCCCGGCCAAGCCGATCGCCGGCAAGAAGAAATAGGATCTGAACGCCCATGGCCCGCGAAGCTACCCGTATCCGCCGCAGGGAACGCAAGAACATCACCACCGGTGTTGTTCATGTGAACTCGAGCTTCAACAACACGATGGTGACCATCACCGACGCGCAGGGCAACACCATTTCCTGGTCGTCCGCCGGCGTCATGGACTTCAAGGGCTCGCGCAAGTCGACGCCTTATGCGGCCCAGATGGCCGCTGAGGATGCCGCCAAGAAGGCAAAAGAGCACGGCCTGCAGACCGTCGAAGTTCGCGTTCGCGGTCCGGGTTCGGGCCGTGAGAGCGCCCTGCGCGCCCTCCAGGCGGCCGGCCTGACGGTTACGGCGATCAACGACACGACGCCGATTCCCCACAACGGGTGCCGCCCGCCGAAACGCCGCCGCGTCTGACGAATACCTGCCGCCAGCGCCCCTTTCGGGCGCGGCCATCCTTTCCTGAGGAAACTTCATGACCACTGTCAACGACCGCAACTGGAAAGTGCTGATCCGTCCCAACCGCCCTGTCGTGCAGGCCGGTTATGATGCGAAGCGCAAGGCGAAGCTCGTCGTCGAGCCGCTCGAGCGCGGCTATGGCACGACGCTCGGCAATGCCCTGCGCCGCGTGCTGCTGTCCTCCCTCCAGGGCGCCGCCATCATCGGTGTCCAGATCGACGGCGTCGTTCACGAGTTTTCCGCCATTCCGGGCGTCCGCGAGGATGTCACGACGATCGTCCTGAACCTGAAACAGGTCGCGATCTTCATGGAGTCCGACACGCCGAAGCGCATGGTGCTGCGCGCCAAGGGCCCGGGCGAAGTGAAAGCCGGCCAGATCGAAACCCCCGGCGACGTCAAGATCCTGAACCCCGACCACGTGATCTGCACGCTGGACGGCGGCTCGGAAGTCCGCATGGAATTCACGGTTGCCACCGGTAAGGGCTATGTCGCGGCCGAAGGCCACCGTCCGGAAGACGCGCCGATCGGGTTCATTCCGATCGATGCGATCTATTCGCCGGTCCGCCGCGTCGGCTACCAGGTCGAGGACACCCGCGAGGGCACCGTGCTCGACTATGACAAGCTGACGCTGGACATCGAAACCGATGGTTCGCTGTCGCCGGAAGACTCCGTCGCCTATGCCGCGCGGATCCTTCAGGACCAGCTGCAGCTGTTCATCAACTTCGAAGAGCCGACCCTTGATGTCGCCGGCGCTGCGGATGAAACCGATCTCGGCTTCAACCCCGTGCTGCTCAAGAAGGTGGACGAGCTCGAACTCTCCGTGCGTTCGGCCAACTGCCTGAAGAACGACAACATCGTTTACATCGGCGACCTGATCCAGAAGTCCGAGGCGGAAATGCTCCGTACCCCGAACTTCGGCC
>CAYPDA010000075.1:0-5277 GCA_964409375.1 uncultured Hyphomonas sp. | reverse complement strand
TGCTGGAGGAGCTGGCGGCCTGGCAGGCCCGCCCGCTCGAGGCGGTCTATCCCCTCGTCTTTTTCGACGCCCTGCGGGTGAAGATCCGGGATGAGGGCACGGTCCGCAACAAGGCCGTGCACATCGCCCTCGGCGTCCGCGCCGACGGCACCAAGGAAGTCCTGGGCCTCTGGCTCGAGCAGAACGAGGGCGCCAAGTTCTGGCTCAGGGTCATGAACGAGCTCAGAAATCGGGGCGTCGAGGACGTGCTGCTCGCCGTCGTCGACGGGCTCAAGGGCTTCCCCGAGGCCATCACCGCCGTCTTCCCGGACGCCATGGTGCAGACCTGCATCGTGCACCTGCTGCGGCACAGCCTGGACTTCGTGTCGTACAAGGACCGCAAGCCCGTCGCCGCCGCGCTGAAGGAGATCTACAAGGCGCTGGATGCCGGCGCCGGCATGGCCGCGCTCGACGCCTTCGAGGCCAGTGACTGGGGCCGGAAATACCCCGCGATCGCTCAGAGCTGGCGTAACCGCCCGGTTGTTGCCGCCTGCTCTTGCTGATGCTGTCCCCGTAGATTGCGTCGTTATTGACGTCGTTACCGACGTCGTATGTGGCGCAGGCGATCATGCGGGATGGGATGGTGCTCTGGGCCGAGCGTCGGCGACGCTGGACTGATGAGGACAAGCTGGCGATCTTGGCCGAGGTTGGTGTGAACGGCTGGACGGTGGCTGATGTCGCTCGGCGGCATGATCTGACGCGGCAGCACATCTACCAGTGGCGGGCGGAGATGCGGCGGAAGGGGCTGTGGCCCGAGACCGATGCGCCGTCGTTCCTGCCGGTGGAGATCGCGGCGCACTCGACGGCGGCCGAGACGGACCCGGGCGGCGCGGCGGCGGAGATCACGGTGGTGCTGCGCAATGGCCGGCAGCTGCGTTGTCCGGTGAGGATCGAGGATGCGGTGCTGACCCGGCTGGTGCGGCTCCTGGAGACGGCATGATCGGTCCGGGAACCGGGGTGCGGGTCTATCTGGCCTGCGGCGTGACCGACATGAGGAAAGGCATCGAAGGTCTGGCGGCGCTGGCGCAGGATCAGCTTCGGCAGAAGCCGGCGAGCGGGGCGGTGTTCGCGTTCCGGGGCAAGCGCGGCGACAGGTTGAAGCTCTTGTATTGGGACGGCCAGGGGTTCTGCCTTTATTACAAGGTTCTCCAGCGCGGCCGGTTTCCTTGGCCGAGCGCCGGCGACGGCGCGGCGCGACTGACCGCGGCGCAGCTCGCGATGCTGTGGGAAGGCATCGACTGGCGCCGTCCGGACTGGGGCGCGCCGCCAGCTCGGGTGGGGTGATTATCTGTCTGTTCCGGCTTGTTTTTATGGCTTTTGGCCGCCGCCCATGGTAGCCATGGGCATGTCATTCGAACCTGCCGCGCTGCCCGATAATCCCGTCGCCCTGAAGGCGATGATCGCAGCGCTTCGGGCCGACAATGCCCGGATGTCAGCGACGCTGCGCGCCCATGATCAGCTGATCCAGACGCTGCGTCTGCGCATCGCCACGCTGAAGAAGCAGGTCTTCGGCAAGTCGTCCGAGAAGATCGAGCGCGAGATCGAACAGCTGGAACTGGCGCTTGAGGACCTGCTGGTCGCGAGAGCCGAGAGCGCCGCAGAGCCCATGGACGAGGGCGCGGCCGAACCTCCTGCGCCTCCGGCCGCCGATGAGGCGCCCGAGCGCAAGCCACGCCGCCGCCCGCGCGTCTCGGACGCCACCCCTCGCGAGCGCCGGGAGCTCGACCCCTGCGCCTGCTGCCCTGATTGCGGCGTAGAGCTGCGCCTTGTCGGCGAGGATGTCAGCGAGGTCCTCGACATGGTCGCGGCGCAGCTGAAGGTTCTCCAGGTCGCCCGGCTGAAGAAGTCCTGCCGGTGCTGCGAGAAGATGGTGCAGGAGCCCGCACCGAGCCGGCCGATCCCCGGGAGCATGGCGGGCGCGGGCTTGCTGGCCTACATCCTGGTCTCCAAGTTCGACGATCACCTGCCGTTATATCGCCTGAACGAGATCTTCGCCCGGATGGGCGCCGATATCCCCGACACCACGCTGGTCGACTGGTGCGGGCGCGCCATGAAGGTGCTCAAGCCCCTCATCGACCGGATCGACGCCGAGATCATGGCCAGCGATCTGCTGCATGCCGACGACACCCCGATCCGGGTGCTGGATCGATCCCAGCGGGACAAGGGGCTCGGCAAGGGCGTCAAGAAGGGTCGGATCTGGGCCTTTGTCCGCGACCAGCGGCCCTGGGCGGGCCAGGCGCCGCCCGGAGCGGTCTACCGGTTCGCCCCGGACTGGAAGGAAGAGCACGTGCGCGAGCATCTCGGCGAGGCCAGAGGCATCCTGCAGGCCGACGGCTACACGGGCTACGCCAAGCTCTACGCGTCCACGCCCGACGGCGCCGCACCCCTCCGCGAAGCGGCGTGTTGGGCGCACTGGCGCCGCGACTTCCACGACGTCTGGACCGGGACGAAATCCGAGATCGCGCGGGAGGCGCTGGACCGCATCGGCGCGCTCTACGACATCGAGCGCGCCATCACCGGCCAGCCCGCCGAGGTCCGGCTGGCCGCCCGTCAGGAGCACAGCAAGCCGAAGGTGGAGGCCTTCCGCGCCTGGGCCGAGCAGCAACTGACGCGCATCCCCGGCAAGGGCGATCTGGCCAAGGCCTTCCGCTACGGCCTCAGCCGCTGGCCATCCTTCTGCCTGTTCCTCGAGGATGGCCGCGTCGCGATAGACAACAATCCAGCCGAGCGCGCCCTGCGCCCGATTGGAATCGGCAGGAAAAACTGGTTGTTCGCAGGCGCCGACACCGGCGCCGAGACCCTCGCCCGCGCCATGACGATCATCGAGACCGCCAAGCTGAACGGCCTCGATCCGCAGGCCTACCTCGCCGACATCCTCGACCGCATCCACGATCACAAGATCAACCGGCTCGACGAACTGCTGCCGTGGAACTGGAAGCCGGCGGCGTCCGCCTCACGCGCCGAAGCCGCCTGATGGCGACCGTCACGCAGGTCTACACCGTCGCCTTCGTCGCCACGCTGCTCGACGAGGATCCGGAGATGCTGGAGGCGATCGTCTACAACGATGACAATCTCAGCTACGGTGCCATCATCACAGTCTACATCCGTGCGGACGAGGCAATCACCGCCCTCACCGACGATGGCATCAGCGAACTGCGCGACATGCTCGCCGATGCGCGGCGGTCCCAGCAGCACTGGCACGACTTCCTCAAGGACTTCGTCTCCGACCCCGACATCATCGCCCGCGTCAAGGGAAAAGGGCCGCGGTAGCAATCGGGCCGTTACGGTGATCCGCACCATCGGCAAGGCCCGCGCCACCGCGAAGCTCACGCTCGCCAACCCCGCCTACAACTTCACCCGCTTCCTGTGGCTGGAGACACGGCAGGCAGCCTGAAAGCGGCGCCTGAGACGCCGCCCGGGGGCGATCGCACGCCCCACAGGGCACGCAACCCGCCGCCATCGAACCGATCTCCCGACCGAGACACCGCGGCAGCGCTTCCAGATGCCCCGTCAGCCTCAGATCAGCAGGTTCTTCGAGGTGCTCAGTCAGCGAGGCATTGATACGCCTGAAGGAGTTCCGAGTCAGGCTCTGAAGAATTGTATGACTTTGCTATTTTGCTGCTTTACCCGCGAGGGTTTTGATCATAAAATGCGTTCTTGGGAATTTTTTCAGTACGTAATTTGATGCGGTGTATAACAATCTGGACTTTTCTTCTGGATAGCTGAATGTCAGTTTTCTATAGATAGACAATATGTTTTGGGTGTGATCCTCAAAATTAAACTTTGTGTTTTTTACTTTTCGACCAAAATATGTGTATTTAATCAAATTTTCTCGAGCAATTAAGCCTTTTTCTTCAAAGTATTCGATAAATAATGCTGTAAGTCGGAATTTCTGATCGACATATATCCCTTTTCCTGTAGTTCTGACTGCATGAATGTAGTTTGGGCGATAATCGTCAATAACAATAGCTGCATTGTCACTAAGTTCATTAAAGTATAAACTAAAGTCTCGATCAATGGCACCGTCCGCATCGAGAATAAGCATGCCTATCTCTCTAAGGCTGTCTAAATGATATTTGAGATCTTCGGAACGTCCCGCAATAAATACAATTTTATCTTTGACGCCAAAGAACTCAAAATTATTAATTACAGCATCTATCTGTTTTTTCACATCGGCGCTGTTACTCCAGTCCGCAGCAGCGATCTTGTCCACGGTATAGATTTTTACACCATCTGGAGCTCCAAGCGCTGCCGCAATGGTTGCCGCCCCTTGCGCAGTCCCTACCTCAACAATATCTCCAGATACTTCGCTTGACAATTCATGTATGCGACTGTAGATTTTTGGATCTAAGAGGCCATTGGTACGCATTTTCAAGGCAAGAAAGTCATTTTGACTACGATTATTGCTCATCATGATAAGGCCTACGAAAGATATTGTTCGACCGTTTGCTCGGCAGCAGCTTGCTTTGTGGCGTCACTGAATGATCAGTGCCTTGTGCTCTTGGTCGAAGCCGCCCCTCATAAGTGGAAGACCGGGCTCAAACGTTGGTCCAAACGTAAGCCCAAGCTTCAAAACGGAGAAATTTGGATTGGAGCACCACATTTCGCATCATATTACCCCAACATGGCCCGGCTTGTCACTAACAGGCTGCTGAAAAAAACAGTCCCTCTGGGCAGTGCCGCGTACAAAGGCCTGACAGAAGTTCGCCCTCGATCACGCGACCAGACGAGCCAAAACTTCTTGCAAAACGGGCGGCAACCACAGAAGCTGAAGGGCGAACCGATGCCCAAGGCCACCGCGCGGGCCAACGCGAAGAAGTCGGCGGTGCGCGCCCATGTCGAGCACCCCTTCGCCCATCAGAAGGGGTCTATGGGTCTCGCGATCCGCACCATCGGCATTGCACGCACCACGGCCACCGTGATGCTCTCCAACATGGCCTACAACATGAGGCGACGGTGCTGGCTCGACCGGCGGAGTCTGCCCGCTTGATGCCAAATGACCCCGAGGGCGGGGGTTCCCCCGCCTGAACGGGCCGCCAGGAGCCCCCTCCGACGACACCAAGTCACCCTCAGCGTCGCACGGACGCCCCAAAATCAGCAAAACGCGGTTGCCGGAGGTCTCCAGGGCCAAAGGCGGGGGTTCCGCCGCCTGAAAGGGCCGCCATGCGGCCTTTCCAAAAAATCGATCGCTTTCAGCCTCGCCAGATGGGACAAAATCAGCCGAGACTGCTTCTATCG
>CAYPDA010000074.1:0-5465 GCA_964409375.1 uncultured Hyphomonas sp. | reverse complement strand
CCCTTGCCGCCCGGCCGTGCGCTACGCCTCCTGTTCGAGAGCGATCAATTCTCGGTCAAGCGCGTCGCCCGCAGCGTCGACGGGATCTCTGGACATGCAGCGCCTTCAACGTGGCCTGCGACTTAAGGCTCGGCGCCAATTGCGCCAGTTCAGGGCGTTCGGCGGGCATAGAGCGGCAGGGCGTCCAGCCTGCGGTCGATCGCGGCGACCACCTCGGCGTATGCCGCGCTGTCGACATCGCCGTACGCCTCCTTGAAGGCGGCCGCCGACAGGCCTGCCGGGAGGTCGTCGAAGGGTGGCAGCAGGTCGGCGTCGCCCTCGACGAGTTCGGCGGCGGCGCGCCAGTCCTCGGGTCCGCCTGCGAGCAGTTGCACTGCCAGCCGGACGCCTGCGCGGTTGGCCAGAAGGTCGTCGAAGCTGAAGCCCGATCCGCGGGCGCTATCGTAGAGTTCCTTCACCTCACCGAGCCCGAAGGCGGCCTGCGCGTCACTGGCCGCCTGGAGGCCCATCGACAATGCGTGATGCTGGACAAGATCGCCGCGGCCGAAAAGCCGCGCGCCCTGGCATGAACGTGCCCCGGGCGCGCGCGGCTGCGTGCCCGCGATCTCGCTGAAGCGGGCGTGGCCGCAGGCGGTCGCCAGCGCGAAAAGCGTCGCCTCGATCTGCGCGCGCGGCCGTCCCTGGGCTTCCGCCGCCTCCGCTGCCTGCTCCAGCGCGAGGCGGAGCAGCCGGGCGTAGCCGCCCTGCCCCGCCGCGCCACCCGCCATCGCCGCGGACAACGCCGCCTGCCGATCCGCCACGTCCTCGGGCCGTGCGGCGAACATGACCCCGCGTCCCGCGCTGCGTGCGTGAGCCATCAAAACCTCGCGCTGCGTCTCGGTCAGCGCCACCTCAAGAACGGCTTCGCCCGCCGACGTGCGCAGCGTCAACACGGCGCTGGCCGCCAGATCGCCCGCTCCACCGCCGAAGCCGAGATTGAGCGCCGCCACCGCCATCGGCCGCGCCAGCGCAGCCGGCAGCGGCAGTGCGCCGACCCTCAGCCGGTCGAGCCGCAGCCCGAGCGCCGAGGGCGGTGCGCGCATCGCCACGTTGATCCAGCCAAGGCGACCGATCACCGGCGGCGCCGCGGACAGGCGCAGGGTGACGCCTTCCGGACGGATCTCGACCGCGCCGCGCATCCAGGGCGCCACCCGCCGAGCCACTGCGATCAGGGCCGCGGCGTCCGCCTCGGTCACCGTCACTGCCGTCACACCGGGAGTGAGAGTCGCCGCCCGCACCGCCTGAACGACGGCCGAAGCGCGGGCGGCGTCCTGCGGCGCTGGCGGCGGCGAAGCCGACAGGCGCGGCGCACTTTCCAGCGCCAAAGCGGCGAGAACTGCAGCCAGCGCGAGCGGCGTCAGGAGCGCCGCTGCCAGCAAGGGAAACCTGCGGCTCCGGCGCGGAGAGCGGACTGAGGGGCGCAGGCTCATGGGCGACAGAGATGCCCCCGCAGCGCTCTGACCGCCAGCCCCTCGTTGTTCACTTGGCGCTCCCTGAGTGCTGGACACGGCGACTCTTGCTGACGTTACTCCTCGTCGATCCTGAACCGCTGCGCGTCGGTCGGGCGATCCGGCGACCGCGTGGCCGCAGCCGACATCCGCGCGAACTCCTTGCCTATGCCGCGCGCTGGCATATGTTCGTGGGATATGTCTGAGGAGCCAGGCTGTGACCAAATCTGATGTTCGCGAGGTCCGCCTCTTCCGCAACAATCGCAACCAGGCGGTGCGCATTCCTGTCGATCTCGAGCTTCCGGGTGACCGGGCGCTCCTGCGAAAGGAAGGCGATCGGCTGATCATCGAACCTGCCCGCAAGGCAGGCCTTCTCGGCCTGCTCGCGCATTGGGGGCCGCTGGACGAGGCGCTTCCGGAAGTCGTGGACGCGCCCACGCTGCGCGAGGACGTCTTCGGGTGACGCTGCTGCTCGACACCAACATCATCAGCGACATGGTGCGCAATCCACAGGGCGCCGCGGCGAGCCGCCTCGCGCTGGTCGGAGACATGGGTGTGGCCACCAGCGTGATCGTCGCCGGCGAACTGCGCTACGGCTGCCTGAAGAAGGGTTCGCCGCGTCTGACCGAACGGGTCGAGGCCGTGCTGCGCGAGATCGACGTGATTGGCGTCGACCCCTCGATGGCCACGGTCTACGGCGCGATCCGCTCGGACCTTGAGGCGACAGGCCAGATCATCGGGCAAAACGATCTCTGGATCGCTGCTCAAGCGCGGGCGCTCGATGCGGTGCTGGTGACAGACAACGAGCGAGAGTTCCGGCGCGTTCGCGATCTGCACGTCGAGAACTGGCTCGCCACCTGACATCCTGAGCGCCAAGCCTCCGTGGGCTCAGCCACCAAGTTCAGACCGCCGCAAGCGCCCAAATGAGCCCCTGCCCATCCAACGCGTCGGCAGCGTCGTAAAGCACTTACTACTCTCGCGCGGACTGAGCGTCACGTTACGCAGCACCCCGGACAAGGCATCGACCCTCCAACACAAGATGTACGCAGGCGAGCGCAAAGAACGAAAAATCCGCAGGCCGGGCTATTGGGCTGAGAACGCACAAACCCCTGACGGTAAACACTTTCCCGCGGGAAATCGGCTAGCAAGCCGATCCGTCATCCCTTCTTGCGGCCGGCCATTGCTTCGACAAACGCTCGCAGGGCATCAAAGTCGATTTCCTCCTCCGAAAACCCTGAGATTACAAGTCGCTTCCGCACAATAGCGATATCTACTCGCCGCTTCCGCTCCGGGCCTACCATCATTCGAAACTTGGTGGGGCTGGCAACCGCCACTGCTCCCTTTGTGCGAAAGGATGGTTTGCCTACTGCGACGATACTCTCGACAGCGGCTCTTTCTTCCTCAGCCGTTGCCGCTGCACGCGCCAACAGAGTAGCTCGCACGGCCTGAGCAGCTTCCCGGTCTCGCAACCTGCTCGCCAGTTCGACGCCAAGATTTCTTGGTAGCGCCGCCGGAAACCGTATGGCATCGCCCAGCGCGTCGAGCAGCCGTGCAAACGCGGCGATATGGGAGCGCTTGCTGCCATTTACACTTGCATAAAGTGTAGTGATCGCATCCTCCACAGAACGACCAGATTCCTCTCCGTATGCCGTCGCAAGCAGCGCCATCTCCGCATAGCTAACGTCCTCACGGATGAGGTTCTCGTCGACCATTCGCCTGTAAGCGTTATCACGCTCTCCCGCGGCGTCGATCAGCGCAGGGATCCTCGCGAACGCTTCATCGCCAGTTTCCCGATGAAGTTCTCGAAACGCCAGCAATCGTCGGCGCCCCTGATTCAGGCCGTATCGCTCCCCATCCAAGTGATCCACTCTGATTGGCGACCCGAGACCGTTGTCTCGAATCGATGCCTTCAATTCCTCAAGAGCGACGCGGTCGACTTCTGTTCGGTCACGCGTGAGGTAGTTCTCGTCTATCGAATCGAGCGGGAGGAGACGAAGGTCCAACTTTGCACGACGCAGATGCTGCATCTGCACAGCCAACTCAAGCGTCTCAATCTCCCCAACTTGAAGATTAGCGCGAAAGGCTTGTGAAGCCTCGCCGGAGTCTCGGATCGCAGCCGCCATGGGACCAAGCCGCTTCTTCTGCGGCATGTCAACTTCCGGCCCAGAGGCAACAGGCTTCGCCGCGAACTCCGAGACCCCGAAATCGTATCGCGTTTTCCCAGTCACTTCGCTTCCTCACCAGCCACAGCATGATCTCTCTCTTCGGGGAGCTTTTTCCACGCTTCAAGCACTGTATCTTTCATCTCGGCGTACGCTGCGTCGAAGGAACGGCGCGCTCTCTTCCAAGTTTCACGCGTCATCTGTCGATAGTCCATCTCATAAACGGAGCGCTGGAACCGTCCTCCCTGGTCGACTGCGCGCGTGTGTTCAATGGCATTCTTTGTTACCCAATCTCCAAACACGCGCTCTAGCGCCGCTTTCATGCTTTTGTGCAAGTCGTTCGACGGCTCGAAGCGAGTGAGGATCACCCTGATCGCATGAAATCCCTTCGGCAGCTTACTTTTCACCATCGGATCATAGGCATAGGATTCGGCAATCTCACCAAGAGCCTCGGCGAGCTGGGACATAAACGATGTTGTGCTGTCATACTCCCAATAACCGGGGCCGGTTGGGATGTAGAGGACGTCGGCTGCAAACACGGCGTTGAGGGACTGGTATCCAATCGCCGGGGGACAATCGAAGATGATCATGTCGTATCGATCATGGGGAAGCGTCCCAAGAAATCGGTCCACAGCGGCAAAGAAACTCCACTGCCGATTTGCCATCCTATATTCGGCTGTCGCAAACTCGACAAAAGCAGCGTTTGCGCAACTTCCAATTACATCAATGGTTGGCCAACAGGTGAACGAAATGAAGGCCTCGGAACCTTCGGCGGCACCAACGACACCCTCAATGCCAGGGGGAATACGGATGGGAGTGGCATTAGGATCTTGCAGCTGGCGCTGCAGGTTCATGCGATGTGTCTCCAGCATAAGGTCCTTCGCAATGATCCCCCATACAGTTCGCTCTTCAGGAACGTCTACTAGGCCCAAGGCGTGCGAGATCGTTGCCTGGGGGTCGAAATCAACCACGAGAACTCTATATCCATCTAGTGCTGCAGCATGTGCAAAATGAAGAGCAGTGGTACTCTTGCCAGCGCCCCCTTTGAAATTAGCTATAGCTACCCTTAGGGCGCGTCGGTTCGGTGGTCTTTCCGGGCTTAACTTTGTCTTCTCACGCCCTGTCCAAAGTTGTCGAATTTGATTTATCTCTTCTAGAGAGAACCATTTCATTCCAGCTGCGCCAGCTTCAGACTCGCCGTGTGGCATTCCAACGATCTCTCTTAGTTTCCTTGCAAATGTCTTTGCGTTCACATGAAGGAGAAGATCGACAACCTCCCACGTGGAGAATCTTCGCAGTATTTTCTTTTCTTCAGGAGCGAATGTTTCCTTTCGCACTTCGGCTTGGAAGCCACGCGACAAACCGCTTGCTTGCTCGAGACTGCGATGGTCAAGCATCAAGTCACCTCACCGGACGTACATGCTCCCCGTATGACGCTGTTTACACTTCGAACCAAGCGAAAAGAGACAGCTTCCGGGAGAAACCCTCAAGCTGGCTCTTGACCGACCACGATCCGCGCTGCGGCTCCGTGACCTATTGGGGGGTGCCAAGAGCGGGAAATGCCGAGGCAAAGGGGGCACCAACGGAGCTATGAGGGGGTACCTCCAGCCACCCACTTCCCTATATCCTGATCTATGATCATAATAGGTGATAGGATGAAGACGTTCGAGCGAGCCAGGATGCGCTTTTGCTTGACAAGATGGCTCGGTCGCCGGGACTATCTCGCCTACAGGCATGAAGATTCCCGAGAGGCCAAAAAAAGGCCCGCCACGGGGACGGGCCTGAAACGAACGAGCGTAGAAGCTCGCTGGCTCTG
>CAYPDA010000073.1:0-5490 GCA_964409375.1 uncultured Hyphomonas sp. | reverse complement strand
CAGCCGGATCGGGAGAACGCTTTCGCGAGGGCAAGTGGCGGAGCGATAGGGATTCGAACGATCGGGGCGGCCGCGCTGACACTCGTCGGAGCTGGCATCCACTACGATCCAAGACCGCGGGTCGTGACCTACTTGCCGGTGCGCGAAACGCGAGTCGAGGCGCCCATTGAATTTCCTGGCTTGCATCATACGACCTCCCAGACGCTCGGAACTTAGCGAGAACATCGCAGAATCTGTATAAGCCATTTATATGTTGCGATCTTTTTTCTTGCACTCGGCCGATCGCTTCCCCATCTCTTTGCCATCGTCGGAGGGAACCATGCTTGGTTCTTGAGCGACGGGGCAAACGGCGACGAATGCGCCGCTTGCCGATCAGGTCACCCTGATCCTCCGTGAGCGACCCAGAGGGTCCTGCTTGCGCATCAACGGAGAAACCGCGGTGTCCAGCACCGCACGAGAGTTTCGAAGGAGCCTACCGGGCTGTCCGGCGGGCGTGGTGCATGAGGAGGACCTGTTGTGCCGAATGTGAAGACCGGGGCCAAGAGCCCGACCCTGCCGGAGACGCTCCGGCTGAAGATCACCTACCGCAAGGCGGAGGATCTCAGGCCTTATGGGGGCAACGCCCGCACCCATTCCGACAAGCAGATCGACCAGATCGCGGCCTCGATCCGGCAGTTCGGCTTCACGAACCCGGTGCTTGTCGATGGTTCCGGCAGCATCGTCGCCGGACATGGCCGCGTCGCGGCGGCACGCAGGCTCGGCCTTGCCGAGGTGCCTGCCATCGAACTGGCGCATCTGAGCGAGGCCGAACGGCGGGCCTATGTCATCGCCGACAACCGCCTCGCCGAACTGGCGGGCTGGGATCGGGAAATCCTGGCAATCGAATTGCAGGCCCTTTCGGAGATGGACCTCGACTTCGATCTCGAGATCACCGGCTTTGAGACGGCCGAGATCGACCTGCTGCTCGACGAGGACACCGGCGGCAACCGCGATCCCGCCGACGATATTGCCCCGCCCGAGCCTGGCCCCGCGATCACCCGGCCCGGCGATCTCTGGCAGCTCGGTCGTCACAGGCTGATCTGCGGCGATGCGCAGGATCCCGGGACCTACCGGTTGCTGATGGGCGATGCGCGCGCCCGCGCCGTCTTCACCGATCCCCCCTACAACGTGAAGATCGACGGTCACGTCTGTGGCTCCGGCAAGGTCAAGCATCGCGAATTCGCGATGGCCACGGGCGAAATGGACAAGGCCGGCTTCACCCGCTTCCTGCGTGATGCGCTCGCCGCCATGGTCGGGGTCAGCTGCGATGGCGCGATCCACTTCGTCTGCATGGACTGGCGCCATATGGACGAACTGAACGCGGCAGGGGCAGAGGTCTACTCGGAACTGAAGAACCTTGTGGTCTGGGCCAAGACCAATGGCGGTATGGGCACCTTCTATCGTTCCCGCCACGAGCTGATCTTCGTCTACAAGGTCGGCACCGCGAAGCACCTGAACACCTTCGGCCTTGGTGAGACTGGCCGCTACCGGACGAACGTCTGGGACTACGCGGGCGTCAACAGCTTCGGCGGCAACCAGGAGGACCTGGCGCTTCACCCGACTGTGAAGCCCGTGGCCCTGGTGGCGGACGCCATTCGCGACGTGACCCGTCGTGGCGATATCGTGCTCGACGGCTTTGGTGGTTCGGGTACCACGCTGATCGCGGCCGAGCGGACAGGCCGCGTGGCTCGCCTGATCGAACTCGACCCGCTCTATTGCGACGTGATCTGTCGGCGCTTCGAGGCCCAGACGGGCCAGCCGGCCCGGCTTGCCGGCACGGACCAGAGCTTTGCCGAGGTGGCGGCCGAACGGGACCTCGAGGTCAATGCCCCGACCATGGAGGTCGCCGAATGACGGATGACGAAACCAAGACCCCGGGTATCGGCTACATGAACCCGCCCGAACACACGCGGTTCCGGCAGGGCACGTCCGGCAATCCGCGTGGTCGCCCCCGGAAGCGGGAAGACCTGAACACCGTCCTGAACCGGGTCCTCACCCGCAAGGTCCGGGTCAAGGACAACGATCAGACGATGCCGATCCGCGAGGCGCTGATCTGGAAGCTTCGCGAACTGGCCTTGCAGGGGGATAAGCAGGCCCTCGCACTGCAGCGGCGCATCATTGATGAAGCCGGGCTGGCGCAGCCGGAGTCCCATTCCCCGGAGGAAACCCGGGAGCGGGTTCTGCGCGCCTTCGAACGCATGGGGGTCAAGGTGGAACGGACGCGGGGTGGGACATGAGTGACGACGATACCGTCGGCTTCGGCCGCCCGCCGAAGGAGACGCGGTGGACGAAGGGCCAGTCCGGCAATCCCAAGGGTCGGCCCAAGTCCAGGACCGAACACATGATGGACGCGGCACGGATCCTGGTCCAGCCCGTCGAGGCGCGCGGGCCGGACGGCACCACTATCCGGCTCGACGCCGTTGAGGCGGCGTTTCTGTCGCTCTGCAAGAAGGGCCTCAAGGGGCACAAGACCGCGCTGATGGAGGCCATCCGGATCATGATGGACGTCGGAACTGCCGTTCAGGCGGCGGAACAGGACCGGAAGACCACACGGGAAGCCGTGCGGGCACTCCTCGAAAAGATGGGAGTGAATCTTCCCCCCGAGCCCAGGTCGCGCGGCTGAGCGCCATTCCGGACTGGACTTCGGGCGCGACAGGAGCGTCACTGTTGCCACGCCCGGCCGGACCCCGGGCGCATCTCGGTACCAGGGCCAGCCTTCTGCTGGCCCTCACCACCGAGGAGCCACCATGTCCAAATCCGCATCGACACCCCCGCGCGAGACCAAGGCCGCGATCCTGCGCAAGCTTCTGAGCCGCAAGTCCGGCGCCGATCTTGCCGCCCTGCAATCCGCCACCGGCTGGCAGCCGCATTCCGTCCGGGCGGCGATGAGCGGACTCAGGAAGGCCGGGTACAGGATCGACCGCGCCGAGCCTGCCAAACCCGGCGGCGACACCGTCTACCGCATCACCGGCGGCCCGGAGGGCGCCCAATGAGGCTTCCCGTCGCGGAGATCGAAACCATGGACCGGGCGGCGCTGAGCGCCGCCTGGGACACGGTCTTCGGCAGCCCCGTCCCGAAACGCCTCAGCAGCCCGTTCCTGCGCCGGTACCTCGCCTTCGAGATGCAGGCCCGGGAACGTGGCGGCTTGCCCAAGGGCCTTGTCGGCAAGCTGCAAAAGGCGGCCCGCGACGCCCGGGGCACGCCCAGCCTCGGCCTGAAGCCCGGCGGGCGCCTGATCCGGGAATGGAACGGCGTGACCCACGTGGTCGATGTCGTCGAGGGCGGGTTCCTCTGGAAAGGGCAGCGCCATGCCTCGCTCTCGCCGATCGCCCGGGCCATCACCGGGGCCCGGTGGTCCGGGCCGCGGTTCTTCGGCCTGAAACGGTCGACCTGACCATGAGCCCGCCCCGCATCCGCTGCGCCATCTACACCCGCAAATCCTCCGACGAGGGGCTCGACCAGGACTTCAACTCGCTCGATGCGCAAGCCGAGGCCTGTGCCGCCTACATCGCCAGCCAGCGGCATGAAGGCTGGGTTGTCGGCAAGACCCGGTATGATGACGGCGGCATCTCGGGTGGGACACTGGAACGGCCCGCCCTCCAGCGCCTTCTGGCCGACATCGACGCGGGGCAGGTGCAGATGGTGGTGGTCTACAAGATCGACCGGCTGACCCGCTCACTGGCCGACTTCGCCAAGCTGGTCGAGCGCTTCGATGCCGCCAGCTGTTCCTTTGTCTCGGTCACCCAGGCCTTCAACACCGCCTCTTCGATGGGGCGGCTGACGCTGAACGTGCTCTTGTCCTTCGCCCAGTTCGAGCGCGAGGTCACGGCCGAGCGGATCCGCGACAAGATCGCGGCCTCCAAGAAGAAGGGCCTCTGGATGGGCGGCGTGCCGCCCCTGGGTTACGATCCCCATCCCGATCCGAAGACCCGGGGCCTCGTCATCACCGCGGATGAGGCAGAGACGGTCCGGACGATCTTCGCGCTATACGACGACCTTGGCTGCCTGAACGCGGTCATGCGCCGGGCCAACGATCTGGGCCTGCGCTCCAAGCGGCACAGCTTCAAATCCGGGCGGGTTCAGGGTGGCAATCCGTTCTCGCGGGGCCAGATCTATGCTCTGCTGCGCAACCAGATCTACATCGGCAAGATCCGCCACAAGGCCCGGGTCTGGGACGGACAGCATGCACCGATCGTCGAAGAGTCTTTATGGCAACGGGTGCAGGAAAAGCTCCAGGCCGCCAGCGCACGCCCGCGGGGCCGAAAGGGTGATGGGGATCATCTGGGCACGGGCCGCGTCGCCCTTCTGACCGGCAAGCTCCGCGACGACACCGGCGATCGGCTGACCCCGACCCACACCCGGCGCCATGGCCGGCAGATCCGCTACTATGTCTCGAACCGGCTGATCTCGGGTGGCACGGATCCCCACGGATGGCGCCTGCCTGCAGCCGCGCTGGAACAGGCCGTGGCAGACACCATTGCCACCCACCTCGTCGCTCTCGCCCGAGACCACCGGATCTGCGCCGAAGCGGACCTGCAGCAGTCCGAGGCCGTGAAGGGCAAGGTGCGCCACCTCGCCGCTCTTCTCGCTGATGGCCCGCCCGATCGGATTGCCCGGCTTCTGGCCGAGGGGAGCATCGGAAAGAATCGTATAGTCCTGACGCTGCAGGCCAAGGCGCTCGGCGACGCGCTGGATCTCCAGTCAGATGTAATCGATCCGGCAGTGCTCACGATCGACGCGCCCTTCGCCCTGCGCCGCCGCGGGGTCGAGGGCAAGATCGTGGTCGGCGATCGGGAGCCAAACCCCGATCGCACGCTGCTGCGGGCCCTCGCCCATGCGCATGCCTGGGTGGCCGACCTTCGCAGGGGCACACCTCTGGGCGACATCGCGGCCTCAACCGGGCACTCCGAGTCCTACATCCGCACCCGGGCGCAACTGGCTTACCTCGCACCCGCGATCCAGGGCACCATCCTCGAGGGGCGCCAGCCGGCCGACCTGACGCTCGAACGGATCATCCGCAAACCGGTGCCCCTCGACTGGGACGCGCAGGCCAGGCTCTACAGGTTCGGGCGCGGGCCGGGACAGCCCTGATCCACGCGTGCCGATCCCTGTTCCCGCGAAAAACATCCCTGATCATCGCGAAAAAGGTCCCTGTTATCTTGCGCAGGGAATTCTGCTGCAAGTGACTGATAACGCGTGCGGATTCACAGCCAGAATCCGGGCGAGAGGCCGGATTCCGAAGAAGTACCCTGCAAATTCCCTGTTAGCAGGGAAATCCAGGCCCAACCGAAGCGCGTGATGCTGCCTCCGGAGACGGTGCTGGGAAATCCGGATGATACAGGGGCTGGTGGCCGTCTCCACAATAGAAGGCACTACCCAAGTCCCCGGAAAATCGAGGGAAAACAGGGGAGAAACGACTGCGCTGGCAGAGACCGGGGTGGCTGGCGGAGA
>CAYPDA010000072.1:0-5727 GCA_964409375.1 uncultured Hyphomonas sp. | reverse complement strand
GCTCAGCCGGATCAAGCAGTATGGCGCTGGCTGCACATGCGTCTGTTTTCGGCGAACATCGAACGATGAGGTCGCAATTCTGAAGGAGACCGACTGTGAGAACGGCAAACAGTCACATCGAGTTGCTCACCATGGGTGTTTCCATGTGGACGTTCTTTTTCATCGCCGGGCTTCCGTCAGACTATTACCAGAGGTGGGGCTGGCCCCTTCAACTTGCCTTCATTGTTGCGATTCCCACCTATGTGCTCTGGTTGATCACCAAGCGCAAAACCGCGAGGCTGTCGCCAGGCGAGGCGACAGTACGCATCGCCTGGACCGCGTTCTACTTCACGGCGCCGTTTCTCATTCTGGACGTTCTGTATCTTGGTATTCACCTGGGAAAGGGGGCGGAGTTTCTGGTGAGCCACTGGTACTTGACGGCGTTCTATTTGACGCCATGGATGACGCTTCCTTTTCTCCGGTGGCAGCGCGCCGACCAGCACGTCGAAGCGCCCGGAACCGGCGAGCAACGAGATAAACGCAACACGAAAGTGTTTTGATCCTGCGCGGCCAGGAGAGAATATCAGGCAATAGTGCTTCGGATGTGTCATCCAGTCCGTGGGCTCCCGTCACGATCGCGGTCGGGCCCTGAGAGGCGCGCCCAGTGCCAGGAGGATCCTCGCAGGCGTCCAGCGTCTCTGGACCAGATCTGCCATGGGCATTCTGATTGCCGTCGTACTTGGAACAAGTATCGGGATGGCTCGTGCGCTTTGTGACTTGAGGGCAATTCGATGAGCGACGTCGTCACCGCTAAACTGCCTGCGAAAGACTTCGGCGAGACAGCTGGCTTCTACGAACGGCCCGGGTTTCAGATCGAGTTCCGGGAAGAGGACTGAATCATCCTCTCGCGAGGACCGCTCGAAATAGAGTTCTTTCCGTATCCGGAAATCGAGCCCAATGATCCTTGGTTAAGCGCCAGCGTTCGCGTCGCCGACGTCGACCGCCTCCACAATGACTGGTCCAGTGCGGGTCTGCCGGAAACTGGCTTTCCCCGTCTGACGGCGCCCCAGGACGATGGCTCAGGGTTTCGTATGTTCGAGCTTGTTGACCCGAATGGCAGTCCGCTGCGTTGCATGTCGCCTCTGCGGTAGGCGACGGCTCATCTCAGTTGGATGTTCTCAAGCCTTCTGGTCAGGAAGTGTGGGTTGCACCCGCTTCCGCGGACGCCGGCCGAGACGCGTGTACGTGTTGAGAACGGCGCTCTTCGGCGATCTCCGGCCTGCAACCGGCGAGGCTCCCGAATGACACGATCGGATTGACCCTGCCGGTCACCGAAGATGGCGATCGGAGTTATCGTGGCCCATGGATGCCCGTGGCCGCCTGTCCCTCGGTGCAATCGGTCTGGGTCCCCCCACCATAAAATGCGTCGGAAATGCCGCCAACCCGGTCTTTGTCGCCAAGCTTGCGAACATAGACCGGGGCGGCTGGATAGACGGGCTTGCGACAGGTGACCGTGAGCATGTCAATCCAGCGATCACCATCATTCATCGGCATCATGTTCCAGCCAATGACCGCCTCGCCGAAGCCACAGTCCATGGAGAAGGCAATCCCGCCATTGCCGCCATAGCGGCGACCGGGATAGGCGGCCCCGAACGCTTCGGTTTCGATGTCGTAAGGCGCGCAGATGATCTGGATTGAATCGAGCCATGTGCCTTCATTGGCCCGCATGCCGACGACATAGGCGCCGGGCTGGCACTGGTCCCTGAAGGGTGTTCCGGTGGTGCGGCCTTCAAGCGGAAGGTCCTCGGCCTGCGCGGTGCAGGGCGCCGCAGGGCCAGCGCCGTGCTGGCGAGTATGGCGCAATACGCTTTGTATCGAGGCATGGCTGGTTCTCCGTTTACCTGGTTTGCGTGCGTGGTCATGTCCGCCGAGGCGGACGGCAGGGTGCTATTGGGCAGACACGACGGTGGCCTGGCGCAGGCCGATCTTCCATTCGCCATCCGCTAGGACCCACAGGTCAGTGAAGCGACGGCGCACAATCTTGCCGGCGAGGGGATGGCCCGGTGGCGGCTCGTAGATCTCCTATCCCATCAGCAAGACTTCATGGTCGCCGCGTGGCGCTGCATACTCGATGGAGCGGCAGAGTGAGAGGTAGGTCAGGGCGCCGGATGCGAAGCGGCGTTCCGCCTCGGCCCGGTCTGAAACCGTGTTGAAGGGACTGTTGACGACCGTCGCACTTGTGAAAAAGGCGAGGACGGCAGGCGTGTCTCCTGCAAGGATCGCCGCGTCGATCCTGTCAGCGGCCTCCAGCGCGGCCACGACGTGCGGGCGAGTGCCAGCTGTCGCAGCGTACTCTCTGGACGTGCGGCACTCTCCACTTGCACCCGATGCAAACATCATGGCCAGGATGAGCAGCGGAAAGTGGGATGCCATTATTGGGCCTTTCTGTGAGTTGGGTCCGGGCGCCCCGGACATGCCCCGATCCAGGCTCCGTTCTCCCGCAGGCGGACCGGACCGGGGCGGCGTTCCTAGTTGAAGGTGTAGCGAAACCCGAACTCGATATGGCTGCCGGCGATATCCAGCGTGACAGCCTCCCCGCGCAGATCCTCGATGTCGATCGTGCCGGCATCAAACCAGCGATACTGCGCGGTCAGATGGAGACGCGGGGAGACGCGGACCGCGAGGCCGGCCATGGCCTGCCAGGCGAACTCGGTCGCACTGTCATCGATCAACGGGCGCGGGGTCGGCATGGCAAAGGTGCCTGCAACGCGGGTATTGTCGACCGTGACCATGCCGGCGCCTGCTCCGACATAGGGCGCAAAGCGGCTGCCATCGATTTGGAGATCGTAATAGGCATTGGCCATAAAGCGCGAAATGTCGGTCTCGCTTTCCTGCGGGACGACGGCCGAGACGGGGCTGATCACGGTGTAACTGTCGGAGTCGTTCTCGGTGCGCCCGTATTCCAGCTCTAGGCGAGTGGGGCCGAAGCGCCTGCCAACCGCCGCATAGCCACCCCAGCCGGATGAGCTGTCATTGGTGATGACAACGGTCGAGCCCGGCATGGGCGCATTGGCGATGGTCTGGTCGATGTCATCAAGGTAGGCGATGGTTCCGCCCGCAGCGACATACCAATTGTTCTGGTCCTCTGCGTTTGCGCTGCCAGCGAACAGTGCGAGGGCGGCGAGAACGACACTCAGGATTCTCGTATGCATGGTTGAACTCCCTTCATTGCAGACAGGGAGAGGCTACTGACAAGTCCATTGCGGCGGCCATGATCGCGGCCTGACCGCAAGCTGATCGCAGGCCGACTTCTTGCCGATTTCGGGCCGACTTCTGCATAGAGCGCGTCTTCGCACGTCGCCGATTCGGGTATGCCCCGACTGGCAGGTCTGTTAAGTTCATCAAGGCAGGCGACTTGCCACGGAGCGGTAGAGTCATGGCGAAGGCGCCGGCGGGGGGATCAGGAAGCGCGACTGGCCCGCTTGATCTTGCGGAGATAATGCCGTTTGCGCTCGGCTCGCTTCAGATCGCTCCTGCCACGCTTGAGGTCGTCGGCCCAGCCAGGGCAGAGCGTATTGCGCCGAAAGTAATGCAAGTGCTTGTGGTCCTTGCGGATGCTCGCGGCGCGACGGTTTCACGCTCGGCACTCATAGAACACTGCTGGGGAGACCGGTTCGTTGCCGACGATGCCGTCAACCGTGTGATTGCCCATGTCCGGCGCCTGGGTGAGCGCAGTGACCAAGCCTTCTTCGTCGAGACAATTCCGCGCGTCGGCTTTCGACTGATCGCGCAGGAGCCTGCACAGGCGCAACAGGCGACATCAGACCATGCATCAGGACGGGTTCTCCCGGAGGGCAGATCGGCGACAGCCTCCAGCCGGAGCTTTCGACGTGTCGCCATCTCGGTCGGCCTGGCAATGTCCGTGGCCGTCATGAGCCTGGCGATCATCCTTCGCAGCGGCGGTCCCGCTCTTGAACCATCTCCTTCAAGATCGGTCGTCTTGCCGCTGGACAGTGTCGATGTTTCTGCTCGGGTCCGCGACGACAGGCCAATTGGGCAAGCCACGATAGTCGGCGAACGAGAGGTCGCATCGCTATTGAGCGATGGCGCTCTCAACCAGGCGCTGGATGTGCTGGAGGCACTGGCCAGGGAACTCGAGAGTTCCGGGAACCGGGCCGCTGCTTCGCAGGCCTATAGCCGCTTTGCCGCCCTGGCACTCTTGTCGGACCAGGGACGCGGTCTCGCGGCGTGGCGCAGAGCCTTCGATCTCGACCCTTCGTCGGAGAGTGCTACCCAAGGCCTGCTCTTCGATACGATGCTCCTCAAGGGACCGGGCGAAACCGTTCGCTTGGCGGACGAAATCCTGACCAATCCTGTCGCGGGGGATCTCGCACGCGGTTATGCGCTCGCCATCCGCGCCGTTGCCCATATCGAAGGGCGGGCCGACGCGGCCTCCAGCCAGCAGGCCATCTCAGACCTCGTTGATTTTGGCGAGATCAGCAACGATGCGTCGGTCGCCGCACTTGCATCCTGGCCGGTTGCCCTTCTGGCATGGCGCTCGGACCGTCTCGAGGAGGCTATGGCCGCCGTCAATGCAACGTCCCCGGATCATCGCTTCCTAGTTGATGTCGTGCGCTTGCGCATTCTCTTTTCCTCGGGCGACTGGCCGACAGCGCAGGTTGAAGCAGCAACTCTGCTGGAATCGCGCCGCGCCAGGGGATTGTTTCTTCCTTGGCCCATGTTCGAGACGGCCTGTCTCTCCGGTCTGTTTTCGGAAAGCGAAACCATAGCCATCGGCTTTTGCGACGCGATCGCCAGCCAGCAGAACCAATCGCCTGCGGTTCCCCGGATATTTGCAGCTTTCGCAGCCGCAGCCCGCAACGACCATGCCCTCGCATCCCGCGAGCTCGACGCGGCGGCTGCACTGATCGACCTGGCGGACGTGGACAACCTCGCCCGCTATCAGGTGGCAAAGGTATACGCCGCGGGCCGGCGAGGCGACGGAAGGGATATGCGTGAGGCTGCTACAGCCCATCAGGAACTGGTTGCCTCGAATGACTGGCTGGCGGGCCAGGCGGCGAGCCGCAATGCTACAATTGCCCGCCTGCAAGGGGTGTTCTTAAGATCACCGGAGGACATGGTTGCACTCTGCACCGAACTTCAGACGGCTCAGAAGCTCTATGACAGCGTAGGAGTACGCGCCGGGTCGAACGCGGTATCAGAAGAACTAAGCAGAACGCCTTGCCGAGCATCATCAAGGTAAACCAGCTCGGCAGGATGCAGTTGCCGGTTGTCTCTCGTCGACCTTCGCCGCACCGTGTCGTCATCACGTTTGCCCGCCCCAAATCCGGGTACTCGTCAGGAGCTGACAAGGAGATCGGGTTCCTCTGACGATGCCGTGCAGGCGACGCCATTCAATATCGAAAACCGTATTGTCAATAGATCGCTCGCTTGATCCCGACATCGCCAACGCTGGGTGATGACCAAATGACTGTTTCGTTATTTAATGGTCTCGCCCAGGATCATACAGCTTGCGGTGAGGATGTACGCCCGTTTCTGACCCGGAGCAGCCTAACTGACTGGTTTTGAGTTATCCCGACATTCGATCATCGAGAACGTCTGACTGTTGTCGGCGCGAGTCCATGGCCTTGCCCTTCTGCTGCTCAACGGCAGGATGCGATCGGTCCTGGCGCTGGATCCCGATCGGCGCAAAGAGGCGATCATCAAAATAATCATGTACAGCTAGAC
>CAYPDA010000071.1:0-6178 GCA_964409375.1 uncultured Hyphomonas sp. | reverse complement strand
GCCCTGCATCTGGTGGGAGCGGACGATGATGTCCTTGATGATCTTGTTGAGCGCCGTGCCGAGGTGGATGTGGCCGTTGGCGTAGGGCGGGCCGTCATGCAGGATGAAGGGCGCCCGTCCCTCGGCGTCCGCGCGCAGCCTGGCATAGAGACCCATCTCGTCCCAGTGCCTGATCCATTCCGGCTCGGCCTTCGGCAGGCCGGCGCGCATCGGAAACTCGGTTTTCGGCAGGAACAGCGTGTCGCGGTAATCGCGCGTCGTCTCGGTGTCGGTCATGGGGTCATGTCGTTCTGAAAGGGCAGCAGGGCGCCGGTTGTAGAAAGCGTGAAGGGCAAACGAACTTACCCGGCAACCGCTGAAGAACAGCCTTCAGCCGGCAGCCGGGCCGGTAATTCGGATCGAGAGGGCGGCGCGCAGCCTCAGCATCTGCGGGCGATTAGCATGCCTGCCCCGGCGCTGTCACCCCTGCCCGCGCGGGCTACCAGTCGTCGTAAAAGTCGTCTTCATCGTCCCAGTCGTCCGGATCGGCGCCGGGGGCGTAGCGGCCCGCCTGCCAGATATAGTCGGCTGCATGCGGCGCGATGGCGAGCAGGTTGACGAGGTTTTCCTTTATGTTGCCGGCCGTGACACCGTTGTCGAGGATCAGGTAGCGGGACATGCCGACCGTCGGGCCGCCCTCATTGAAACCGGCTTCGCTGTACCAGATCGCTGTCGCCGCCCACATCAGATTGGCATTGTTGATGCGTTCAAGCGTCTCGCGGCCATCCGCATCAAAGCGCACTTGCATGTTGAGGCCGAGGCAGCCATCCACCCAGTCGGCGTCGCAGGCCGTGCCGATCACGTTGAAGATGATGGAACCATCCTCGGTCAGGGCGCGGATCGAATGGGGCCCCTCCTCGCCGGTCTGGACGATCCTGTAGCCATCCTCTTCGAGCAGCGCCTGGAGCTCAGGCATCGTTATGGCGTCGATGACGCGGCTGTCATCGGCAAAGCCCGGCGCCGCGGCCGCCGACAGCAGGGCAAATGTCGTGAGAAGGGTGCGCATCCGTTTCCTCTCCGGGAGTAATTGCGCTCGCAATTCAGCGCCGTTTGCGAGCTTTGTGAAGAGCGCCGAAGAAGTAAAATTACGGAACATTCATGGCTCAGTTCGCCGTCGCGAGGATTACGCGCGCAGCCTCTGCATCCTTGTGCATCTGGGCGACCATGGCGTCGACAGACGCAAAGGTGAGTTCAGGCCGGAGCCATGCGATAAGCTGTACTTCCAGCCAGCGTCCGTAGATGTCGCCGGAAAAGTCGAAGATGTGGGTCTCGAGGAGCGGATCACGCAGGCCGGTGGTGGGCGTGCGGCCGAAATTGGCGACGCCGGGGCGCCAGTCCGCCTCCCCTTCAATCCGCGCCCGTACGGCATAGACGCCGTGCTTGGGGTGGACGAGGGCGCCGAGCTGGAGGTTGGCGGTCGGAAAACCGAGATTGCGGCCATTGCGCTCGCCGGATTCGACGATGCCGTCAGCGGTCCAGGGGCCGCCCAGCATTTCAGCGGCGAGGTCCGGCTCGCCTGCCATCAGCGCCTGCCTGATGGCGGTGGAGGAGGCCTTGGCGCCGTGCCCGGTGACTTCCTCGACAATTGTGACACCGAAGCCAAGCGCCCGGCCGAGGCTGGAGAGGCGCTGGGCATGGCCCATGCGCCCGCGCCCGAAGCGGAAGTCGAACCCGACGGAGAGGTGGCTGACGCCGAGGCCGTCCACCAGCACCTGCCGGACGAAGGTCTCATCCGTCATCGCGGCCATCTCACCGTTGAAGGGCAGCTCGTAAACATGTGAGGCGCCGGCGGCGAGCAGCACACCGTTGCGCCGCTCCGGCCGGAAGATGCGGAAAGGCGGATCGTTCGGCCGAAAGTAAGCCCGCGGCGGCGGCTCGAAGGTCGCGACCGCGAAGCTGCCATGCCCGGCGGCCCGCGCCGCCGAGAGGACGGCGTGATGGCCGGGATGCATACCGTCGAAATTGCCGAGCGCGACGGAGCAGCCCCGCGCAGAGGCCGCCAATCCGCGATAATCGGCATAGACGGCCATCAGGCCTCCCGGCTCGGGGCGACGACTTCGGCTTCGCCGGTGATGACGCGCTTGCCCTCGACGATGCACTCGACCTTGAGCGTGACACGGTTGCCGCGTTCCTGCTTCTCGGCAACTTCGGCCCGCACGGTGACGGTATCGCCGATATGCACCGGGCGGCGGAAGCGCATGGACAGGCCGATGAACACGGCGCCCGGGCCTGGCAGATTGTTGCCGAGGATGCCCGAGATATAGCTTGCTGTCAGCGCGCCGTGAGCGATGCGGCGGCCGAAGATGGTACCGGCGGCAAACTCGTCGGACATGTGCAGCGGATTATAGTCGCCCGAGACTTCTGCGAAGCGCTGGATATCGTTCTCGGTAATCGTGTGCACGGTTTCGTGCGCCTGGCCGATCTCGAGGTCTTCATACTTGTAGCCGGTAAATTGGGTCATGCAGCCGGGTCGCTCCTGGTTCGTGTCGGCAATTCCGTTACACGCGGCAGGCCGGCGCGTCACCCCCGGCTGTTCGGCGGGCGCAATGCGGGGGCTCCAACCTGTGCCAATCCGGGACAGGCGGCTTACTGGGCCCGTCCGGGCAGGGCCGTGCTGGCGGTACGCGATTGGCCGGAGGCGGCGGAAAAGGCCTGCGCCATGCCGCGATAGAAGGTGATGCGCTGCTCTGCAGCCGGATTGAGCACGATCGCCCGATTGGCGCCGAACAGCGGCTCGGGCGTACGGCCCTCATGGGCCAGAACCATGATTTCAGACCAGATTTCGGCGGGCAGGCCTCCGCCGGAGACGCGCCGCATGGCGGTGTCGTCATCATTGCCGACCCAGACCCCGCCGGTATAGGCCGCCGTAAAGCCGAGGAACCAGGCATCACGCCATTCCTGGCTGGTGCCGGTCTTGCCGGCGACGGTCCAGCCCGGTACGCGCGCCTTGCCCCCTGTGCCGATGGAGGCGCTCACAACGCGCATCATCATCGCATTCATCTCGGCGGTCAGATCCTCGCGGTAGACGCGCTCGCGCGGGGATGGCCCCCGCTCGAAATACACCTGCCCGCGCGAATCAGTGACCTTCTCGATCAGGAAAGGCTCGGTCACCAGGCCGCCGGACTGGAACACCCCGTAGGCGCGGGTCAGCTCCAGGAGGTTCACTTCCTGGCTGCCCAGCGCAATCGACGGAAAAGCCTGCATCGGACTGAGGATGCCGAAGCGCGCGGCCATCGCCGCGACGCGCTCGGGGCTGGCTTCGACGGCCAGTTCTGCGGCGACCGTATTGGTCGAGCGGGCCATCGCCTCGCTCAGCGTCATCGGGCCGAGATACTCGCCGCCATAATTGGCAGGCTGCCAGTTGCCGATGGAGATCGGACGGTCGTTGAAGACATCATAGGGCGAATAGCCGTCTTCGAGCGCCCGGGCGAAGACGAACGGCTTGAAGCTGGAGCCCGGCTGGCGTTGGGCCTGCGTCGCGCGGTTGAAGGGCGAGACGGCATAGTCGACGCCGCCGGTCATGGCGACGACGCGGCCCTCGGCGTCGAGGATGATGGCGGCGGCCTGGGCGGCAGACTGGGCCGGCCCCTCCCTGGCAATCCGCTGCGCAATCACCGTCTGGACGCGCGTCTGGATGGCCGGGTCGATGGTCAGCGTGACGACCGCGTCACCGGGCAGTTCCGGCAGCATCGCGCGCAGGCGCTCAGCCGCCGCGTCGAGAACATAGCCGAGTTGCGCATCATAGCGCGGCGGCGCGATGATGCTGATCTCGGCCTCGCGGGCGGCGGCGGCCTGCTCGCGCGAAATGAAGCGCTCGGACTCCATCTCCCTCAGCACATAGAGCTGGCGATCTTTTGCCGCGCCGAGATTCTCGCGCAGGTTCAGCCGCGAGGGTGCCTTGGGCAGCGCGGCGAGCAGCGCAGCTTCCGGCAGGCTCAGAGCTTCGGGCGGCTTGCCGAAGTAGAAGCGTGAGGCCGCGTCGATACCGTAGAGGCCGGCGCCGAAATAGATGCGGTTGAGATAAAGCGAGAGGATATCGTCCTTGGACAGCTCCCTCTCGAGCTGGCGGGCAAGCGTGATTTCCTGCGCCTTGCGCTGCATGGTCTGGCGCGAATCGAGGACAAGGTTCTTGACCAGCTGCTGGGTGATGGTGGAGGCTCCGGAGACGGTCTCGCGGGCGGCAGCATTGGAGATCGCAGCGCGGGCGATGGCGGCTTCATCGGCCCCGTCATGCTCGTAGAAGCGCTTGTCCTCGGCCGCGATAAAGGCCTGCGGCACGTGTTTGGGCAGGTTCGCGACATGCACCGCCCGGCCATAGCGCGGGCCTCGCACGGCCAGCGTATTGCCGTCCCGGTCGACAAACTCGATCGCCGCCTCGCGCTGCGCCTGCCATAGCTGCGCGACCGGCGGCAGGGTCGGCATGCCGGTATGCAGGCTCTGCCATTTCCACAGCGCCCAGCCGCCACCAGCAAGAATGATGAGAAACACGGCGATAATCACAAGGCGGAGCGGGCTCAGCCGGCGCAGGGTCAGGCCCTGCGTCGGCACACGGACCACGCGCGGGATCGGCGGAAGCTGCGGAGGGATCTGGCTCATCAGAAGAAGCGCCCGGCCTGTCAGGAAATCGATCGAATACCGGCAGAATAATTGCGAGAAGATTACGGCACGGTGAAGGCGCCGGTGCTGTCAGGCGCGGTTAGGGGTTTTTACGGCTTTCGGCGAGGCCATGTAAGGGCGTATGCTCAGGGGTTAGCCAGCTGGCGGCTCCGGGGTCGCTGATAATTGAGGATATTGCTGATGCGCCTGCGCCTGTCATGTCTTGCCGCCGCCCTGTTGTTCACCGCTGCCTGCGGCCGGGAGGATGGACCGGCGCCTGCCGCGCCCGCTGAACCGGTGGCCGAAGCGGCGCCGGCCGAGCCGGCGGCGCCCCTGTTCGATGCAGCCGCGCTGGGCATTCCCTATGACGAGGCCTCCATCGCCGATGGCCGAGATATCGCCGAAAGCCATTGTGCGATCTGTCATGGCATCGACCAGGATGAGAGCCTGCGGGCGGATGCGCCGCCGCTGCGCTATGTGCTCTCGCTCTACCCGCCCGAAAGCCTCGCGGAGGACTTCCGGGGCGGCATCCATGTCGGCCATCAGGACATGCCGGATTTCGTGTTCGGCCCGCTCGGTATGGACGTGCTGCTCGCCTATCTCGTCTCGATCCAGGAAACCCCCTGATCCACTGCGCCTTCTGGGCGTCTTCAGGACGGGCCTCCGACAAGGCCGCCGAGCGCCGCCGGAACAAGGTGAGAGGCAACAGGCGACTGGCATCTGCCAGCCTTCCCAGGCGGATCAGCCGCGCAGAAACTGATGGGCCTCTGTCAGGCGCGTCCCGGCCTCCAGGCGTCTGGCACATGTTGCGGCAGGCAGCCTGACGCCCCCGGGCTTGCGCGGCGCGGCGGTCAGCCCGGGGCAGCGCCGGATTTCAGCTTCAGGGCACGCTGGTAGACATCGCGCCTCGCCAGGCCGAGCGCCGCGGCGACGCTGTCGGCCGCCTGCTTCGTCGGCATCGTGGCAAGCGCATCCCTCAGCGCGGCGTCAACATCATCGGCGCTGGCAAGCCGCTCGGACGGCGGGCCGGCGAGCAGGACGATCTCGCCCCGCGGCGGGCCGGCGGCCTGGTAATGGGCCGCAAGGCTGTCCAGCGTGCCGCGGCGGGTTTCTTCAAACAGTTTGGTAAGTTCCCGGGCCACAGCGGCCTCACGGGTACCACCGAGGATGGCGGCAAGGTCTGACAGGCAGTCTGCGAGGCGCGGTCCGCTTTCATAGAAGATGAGGGTGGATGGAACATGTTTCAGCCCTTCGAGCGCCGTACGCCGCGCGCCGGATTTCGGCGGCAGGAAGCCGGCAAACATGAACCGGTCGCTCGGCAGTCCCGAGGCCACGAGGCCGGCGAGCAGCGCTGATGCACCGGGCACGGGATACACCTTCACGCCTGCTTCCAGCGCCTCATGCACCAGTTTCCAGCCGGGATCGGAGACCAGCGGCGTGCCGGCGTCGGAAATCAGCGCAATGCGCGCGCCGTCCGCCAGACGGGCAAGGATCGCCGGCCGCCGTTCCGCCCCGTTATGGTCATGATAGGGGCTCAGCCGGG
>CAYPDA010000070.1:0-6228 GCA_964409375.1 uncultured Hyphomonas sp. | reverse complement strand
ATCTGGAGTGAAAGGCCCGATCCCCGGGCTGACGAGACAGGGCAGGTGTTGGCGCGATGAAACAAGAGTTGGGCGGAGTCCGCGTCAGGAACGTTACGGAAGCCACCTCTCACCTCCTCATCGCCAGCGTCCTGCGCGCCTACCGCACGCTGCCTGGAGGCTGCCAGGATCTCTAACGCGGAAGCCTGAGCCTACTGTCCGGCGTCACCTTTGGCGGTGACGAATCGTCGGCGTTTGTGATAGTAATGCAGACATTATGTCACAAACGCCTCGCAAGCTCCGCTCATCGAGCAAAAAGGGAGGCGCGCTCACGCAAGCGGAGCGCGCCCTTGCGCTCCTCGACAAGACACCCCTCCTGCGGGCGCGCGATCTTGTCGATGCCGGCATCGCACGCGAAACGCTGCGCCGTCTGGTGCAGAGGGGTGAACTCGAGCAACCCGATCGCGGCCTCTATCGCCGCGTCGGCGGCGCAATGGCGGCGGAAGCCTCGATTGCCGAGGTCGCCCGCCGGACACCGCACGCTGTGGTCGCTCTCCTGTCGGCGCTTCGCTTCCATGGCCTGACGACCCAGGTGCCTCATGAAGTATGGGTCTATATCGGCCGCAAGGCGCGTGTTCCGGCGCGTACGCCCGTCAAGCTCAGGGGGTTCCGCGTGGACGGTGACGGGCTGACGCTCGGGATCGACGACCACGTCATCGACGGCGTGCCGGTCAAGATCACCAACACGGCACGGACAATTGTCGACTGTTTCAAACGACGCGGCGATGTCGGGCTCGACGTGGCGATCGAAGCCCTGCGCGATGCCCGGCGGCAGCGGAAAGTCGACCTGAATGAAGTCCGGCGTATTGCGGAACGCCGCCGCGCACTGACATACATGCGGCCCTATCTCGAAGCGCTGGGTTAGAGGGAGCCGGGACCATGGCCGTCAATATTGCTGCGTCGGTTCGTGCGCGATTGACTGCCCTTGCCAAGCAACAAGGCGATGCGGTCGACCGTGTCTTTCTCCGCTACGCGATCGAGCGTCTCCTCTATCGGCTCGCCCAGAGCGGCTACCGTGATCAATTCGTGCTCAAGGGCGCCATGCTGTTTTCACTTTGGGTGCCCGTTCCGTATCGCAGCACCGGCGACCTCGATCTGCTTGGTCACGGCGATCCTGCGCCGGAACGCATGGCGGCGAAATTCGCCGCGATTTGCGCCGCCGCCGTCGATGATGACGGCGTCGTCTATGACGCCCCCAGTGTGCGTGCGGATTCAGCAAACTTGTCGAGCAACACCTGAACGACCTTTTGTCGAAAGGTGCTCTATCCACTGTTGAAAGCTTTTCGTCAGCAGCAGAAAGGCCGGGGAATGAGTAGTCGCAGGATCAGGAACTGCCAGAGCATTGCCGACCTGAGACGCGAGGCCCGCCGGCGCTCACATCGAATGGTCTTCGATTACATCGATGGGGGCGCTGATGATGAATTTACCTTGCGTCAGAACACCACGAGCTTCCAGCGCCTGGATATTGCATTCCGCGTGCTGACCGGGGTAGCGACGGTCGATACGTCGACAACCCTCCTGGGAAACCGGATCGAAGTCCCATTCATCTGCTCCCCCTCTGCGGGTAATCGTCTCTTTCACACGGAGGGAGAAAGAGCTGTTGCGCGCGCCGCGGACGCAGTCGGAACCATCTATTCCCTGTCCACGCTGTCAACGGTCTCGATGGAAGAGGTGGCAGCCCTCACACCGGGCGTGAAATGGTTTCAGCTTTACGTCTGGAAAGACAGGGGCCTGGTCCGGGAAATGCTCTCCCGCGCCCGGGCTGCAGGCTATTCAGCGCTGATACTGACGGTGGACTTCGCGGTCACCGGTAACCGGGAGCGGGACGCAAGAAATGGCTTCACCATCCCGCCGACATATGGCCCGAAGCAGGTACTCGGCGCTATCCGGGCCCCCCTCTGGACCCGCGACTTTGTCTTTGGTGAGCCTGTTCGCTACGCGAACCTCTCCCGCAAAACCCCCGCCACAAAGTTATCCAGCTTTGTGGCCGAGCAGCTGCATGCGGGCTTCAACTGGCAGGACGCCGAGTGGATCCTGGGGGAGTGGGGCGGGCCGGCCGTGATCAAGGGTGTCGTGCGGGGAGACGACGCTCGCAAGGCGGTCGGGCTTGGCTTCAAGGCAATCTCGATATCCAATCATGGGGGGCGGCAACTGGACTACTCACCCGCGCCGATGGATGCGTTGCCGGAAATTGCGAACGCCGTTGGCAACGATGCGGAGCTCATCCTTGACGGCGGCGTCAGGCGAGGCACCGATATCCTGAAGGCAATCGCGCTGGGGGCGAGAGCGGTAAGCTTCGCCAAGCCGTATCTCTACGGCCTCGCCGCCGGCGGATATGAGGGCGCTCTTCGGGCGCTCTCGATTCTCGGGGATTCTTTCAAGCGTGACATGGCCCTGGCAGGCGCAAGCGCTGTGTCACAGATCGATGAGACCCTGATCAGGCGATACAGATAGTGCGGTTGATCTGTCGCAGATTCTTGCGCTCAACCGGTTCCTGCTTAAGCGAAAATTGCTCCAGGATCTCTCAGTGTCGACGACTTAATCATCGGCCGGCAGATTATAAATTGTCATTGATCCGTTTGGCGCGATCTCAAGCACTGAATTGATCATCACGGTCATCGGATCGCCGACCGCTTGCAGAAAGGCGATCGCTTGCTCGACCAACTCTTTTGAGCGCTCCTTGCCTGCGAATGGCAGGATGATGAGGCCAGGATGAATCTCTTCGGTTGCCACAAGCGCCCGGAAGTCTCGTGCATTCTGCGTAACAATGACGAGATTGTTGTCGATGCATCTTCCAAGCACCGCATGGTCGGTGTCGCCTAATCCCCCGAAGTCTCTCGGATGTTGCGCGACATGCAATCCGGACGCATTCAATTCTGCTGCCAATGAAGGCGATAGACATTCGTCAATGAAGAGCGCCGCCCCGCCCGTCGCCTTCGATTATGCAGCCGCATGCCATGGCCGTTTGGGGCGGCCCATCAATGGGTTGGCTTTTGCGTAGATGGCGGCAGCTTCGAAGGCCTCTCTCGGGACGCCGGGATAGTCGCGGGCAATCTCGTTGAGGCCTTCGCCGTCTTCCAGGCGAGCAAGCACGGAATAGACCGTGATCCGCGTCTTGGCGATCACCGGCGTTCCACCCAGAATTTCCGGGTTAGAGACAATATGAGTTTCTTGGGCGTTCACGTAACGCAGCGCTTTTTCATACGGCTCGCTCACGAGTTCATCCACTTTCAGTATCGCCATTGGAGCAAACTCCACAGGTTTCAATGCACCGGTTTTGTGCATTTTCAATTGGGCCCAAAGCGCTTTCTTGTATTTCACAGGCAAGTCGGTGAGCTTCGCTGCCTTGATCGCAGCGTGCACTGGTAATCCGAACGGCTCGGTGCTGGCCAAAAGCACCAAGGCATAGTGAGTGCCGACCTTGGCCTCGAACTGCCCACTGGCCGGACCCGTCGATCTGGGGCTGGAGTCTTTTGTCCGTTTTGCCGGCTTCATTTGACTCGCCATACAAAAGATATGCGTCTGGCCGCGACTTCAATCAGACACGCACGATTGCTGATCGGCAACAAGAGCCTGGCAGTACTGTCAAATAGCCAAGGCACGATTGCTCTCCTGGTGCTGAAACGCATTCGTGTAGTCTTGCACGTCATCAGGGGTGCATCCCTCCGAGCGCAAAGCCTGCTTCCAGCTTCTTGAAATGATGTTCGCCATCTCGGACGCCTGATCCTTCGCTTTCTCAAGCTTAAAGTCGAAGAACTCGCATGCCTCCAGCGCGATTTCGAGCGACGCGTCGAACGACCCGCCGTGCATGATACCGGTCTCCAGCAGCCTGTGTCGTGACGGCGAGGGGTTGATGTCGAATGCCGGGGACAGCCGCCACCGATCCCCGCCGGCATAGATGAAGCCGTGGTTCTTCAGATGATCGTCCTTGTTGGAGACGAGGATCGTGAAGACGATCCGCCGCCAGAGTTCATGTAAATCGTCGACCGGCTTGCTCGAAATCTGGCGGATCACGTCGGCGATGTCCGTGTAGAACCCGCCTTCGTCGCTGTCCCAATCGAGCGCCGTACGCGCCGAAATGAACGGGATCCGGGTGTTACCGCGGCGATCGAACCGTCGGATCAGCGCGATCGGGCTGTCGCTATCGCGCATCTCGAGCTTTGCTTCGGCGACCCGCAAACCACATTTCGCCGCCAGCTTGAGCGTTGCGACCTCTACACGTTCGACCGGCTTGGTGTCCTGGGCGGAGGTGAACTTGGCGATCCACAGATGGCCGTCGCCCTCGACGTTGGCCTTCGGACGGGCGCCGCCGAGCGATCCGGCGACGCCGGCCAGATCGCGTGCTTCTTCCTCCGCGCCGCCGGGATCGCGCTCAAAGCGGTGCGCGAGCGCCCGCAGGCGGTCAAGTTCAACCAGTCGCGGGATTGGCGGCGTCAGGTCCGACAACGGCTCCATGTCGTCTCCCAGAAACCGCAACGCGCCCTGCCGGGTGCGGTCGTCGGACAGCACCAGATAGTCGAACTCGCTGAGACCGCCGCCCAGGGCCTTCGTCATCAATGCACGTCCCCAGGAATCCGGCGCGGCGTCGGAAAAGCATCCCGGTAGCGCCGAACGGCGATCGCCGCGGCCCGCGCTGAAATGGCCGCCTTCACGCAGAAGCAGTCCCGGCGCCAGCGCGAAGCGATCCTCGGCGGCGAGCCAGGCCGCATCATACTCGAACTGTGAATGCTGTCGTCGCCCGTCGCTTTCAAAGCGCAGGCGTCCTACGATCCGTTTTCCTTCGCCAAGCGCGACGATGGCCTCGGGCATCAGAAACCGACCCCTTCCTCGTCATCGCCATCGGCAATCGGGATAGCCTTGTCCGGGCCTTTGGTCGACGATCTCGGCGTGCGCTTGCGATCGATCCGCTTGGGCAGGCTTTCCCGGTCGAGCAGCAAGCCGGTGACATCTGTGCCCGCGTCCAGGAAGTCCGAGATGCGGTCGATCTCGCCAAGGACGAGGCACGCCATGGCGAGCGTGCCGATGCTCACGCCGTCATAGCCTTTCTCGAGCCGGGCCACCGTGCTTTCGGATACACCGATCCTTTCCGCGAAACCCTTCACGGAGATGCGCCGCTTCAGGCGCGCCGTCTTGATATTCGCGCCCAGAGCCTCCAGGGCACGGCGTGCGCTTACTGAGTTCACTTTAACCGCCATATCTGACGTCCAAACGTTATTTAAACGTCAAATATGACAGATAGAGCAACTACCTCCACATGGCAAGGTCATAGCCGGGTGAGCGGTTAGAGGCACTCCTGTCCGAAATCTGTCTACACGCTTCAGGCAGCGACGCTGATTGGAAGTCTGTCGCCCGCAAATTGGAAGCGACTGATAGGAAGATCGATACCGCGACGCCAATCTGAAGGCAGGAAGGATACATTTCCTCCCACTCTGGGTGCTCTTGTGGGAGGTTTTGTATCCTCCGGTGAGCCACAGGGGCGCCACCCTGCGGGCCGGGCTGTCGGCAAAGCGGAAGCCCCTGCGGGTAATCCCCCTCACGGGCATACATCCCTGACGCGGGGCCGTCCAGAAGCTGGAACTCGGCCAGACCAGCCAGTTCGGGGACGGACCGGCAAGGGTGACAGCGCTCGCAAGCCGCGGCCAGGTCTGGGCGGGCAAGGACCAGCCGCTGCAGCAGCGCTTTCCCGATCGCAGCGACCTCAGCCCGGACGACTACCCCAACGAGAATTCTTCCGGCTCGGCGATCCTTCTGGAGTATGGCGCGTTCCGCGCCTTCTTTGGCGGCGACCTCAATTGCTGGGCCGATGCGGGCGCGCGTCCCTAGCTGCACGTGCTGACCCCGGCCGCCGAAGCCGCCAGCCGGGTAACCTTTGCGCTTGCCCCGCATCACGGCCTTTATACCGGTTCCGGGGCGGCCATGGTTCAGGCTCTGCAACCCGAAATCTGGGCCGTATCCGCCTGGCACCAGACCCATCCAAGCCCCTCTGCACTGGCACGGCTAACGGAGCCGCGGCTCAATCCGCGCCTCAAGGGCGTCTACCTTACCGGCATTTCACCGGTGGCAGCGGCGATGTCTGAGCGCCTCCTGCCACGGCTCGCCTCTCTTTCCGGTAACATCGTCATTCGGGTGTCTGAGAGAGGCGAAATCTACCAAGTCTTTGTCACGAGCGATAAGTGTTACGCAGATAAA
>CAYPDA010000069.1:0-6425 GCA_964409375.1 uncultured Hyphomonas sp. | reverse complement strand
GCCGAATAAGAAACCTCGAGAGACAAGACTTACAGGAGAACCCAAATGTCGCTCAAAATCAGACTCGCCCGCGGCGGGTCCAAGAAACGTCCGTTCTATTCAATCGTCGTTGCCGACGCGCGCGCCCCGCGTGATGGCCGCTTCATCGAGAAGATCGGCACCTATGATCCGCGTCTTGCCAAAGACTCGGAAGACCGCGTGAAGGTCGATGCCGTCAAGGCTGCCGACTGGATCCGGAAAGGCGCTCAGCCCACGGACCGTGTTGCCCGCTTCCTGTCGAAAGTCGAAGTAGAAGGTACGCCGGTCGCGACCTGGACCGCCGGCAACAACCCGAAGAGAGCCGAGCCGGGCAAGAAAGCCCAGGAACGCGCCAAGGAACGGGCCGATAAAGCCGCCGCCAAAGCCGCCGCTGCCGAAGCGCCTGCTGCCGAAGCTCCTGCCGAGGAAGCCGCCAGCGAAGGCTGAGTTATCGCCAACGCTTGAAAACAGGCAGGTGTCCCGAGAGGGACGCCCGCCTTTTCATTTGCCTGAACGCCAGCCAACGACGCTCGCCGTAGCCGTTCAGGCAAGCGCGTGTAATCAGACGGGGCAAAGCTTAGGGGACCCACAATGCTCAACCGCACACTCTTCCGCCTCCTTCTCTCGGCCGGTCTCGCTGCCGCCGCCCTAAGCCCGGCTGCGCTCGCCCAGCGTGGCGGCCGTCCGGACCTGCCCTCAGGCCCGCCCGGCATCATCCTTTATTCGGACACGAACTTGCGCGGCCAGACCGTCGAGCTCACATCCGACCAGCCGAACTTCAACAATATTCGCTTCAACGACCAAGCCCGCAGCATCGAGGTGCGCGGCGGCGTCTGGATGGTCTGCGCCGACGGCAACTATCGCGGCCGGTGCGAATATATTGATCGCACCGTGCGCAATCTCGGCGAAATCGGCCTCTCGGGCACGATCTCCTCGGCCAGGCCTGCTCCCTATGACAAAGGCCCGCGCAGCTATGACATCACCTTCTTCGCGGACGGCAACTTTTCGGGCCCCTTCGTCGGCTTTGACCAGGGCGAAGCCAGTCTCGCGTCCGCCCGCTTCAATGATGTGGCCAGTTCCATCATGATCAACCGCGGCACCTGGCTCGTCTGTGAGCATGCGGACTATCGCGGCCGGTGCGAGCTGCTCGATGCTTCGGTCAGCAATCTGAATACCCTGGGCCTCAACGACAAGATCACATCGTTCCGCCGCTATGATGTCCGCCGGGAAGGGCCATGGCGCCGGCCTGTCCCGCCGCCGTCCCGCGATGTGGGCGGCGGATTCGAGGGTGAACAGAGCGTGTTCTTCCCAGCGCCGGTCGACTATGGCCGCCGCATCCAGGACGGCGCCGGCGCTGCCACCCGCTTCTGCCAAAGCCTGGGTTTTTCGGAGGCTGTTTATAAAGCGCCGGGCCCTGTTCTCTCGGACGTCGTCTGCCGCTAGAAGGCGGCGGATGACAGATACGAACGCAAATGACAGGCTGATTCCCATGGGCGTCCTGAAGGGCGCTCATGGCGTGCGCGGAGAGGTGCGGGTGAAAAGCCTGACCGGCGATCCGTCCGCCCTTTTCACTTACGGGCCCCTGCTGGACGAGAGTGGGAAAGTGCTTCTGACACCCGTCACCTCCCGCCCCGGCAAGGAGCATTTCATCGTCCGACCGAAGGAATCCCTGCAGAAAGAGGATTGGGACGCGCTGCGGGGCAGTTTCCTGCATGTTCCGCGCGCGCGCCTGCCGGATGCGGCCGAGGACGAATTCTACATCGAAGATCTCGTCGGCCTCGCCGTTTACTCCTGCGGACATAAACCTGCAGGCCGCGTTCGGTCCGTTCAGAATTATGGCGCAGGCGACCTCCTTGAAATCGACATGCCGGGCGCTGCGGCAACGGTCCTTGTGCCCTTCACGCAGGCTGATGTGCGGGTGGTTGATCTGACCCGCGCGCGTGTAATCATCCCCGAACTCGCCGCATGGGCGAACCCCGAGGCGGAATAGCTCTCCAGAATTGTTTGACGCCGATTACAGCGTGTTGCGGAGCGTTCAGGTCGCCCATGCCAAGCTAAGAATGTAGTGGACGAAAGGAGTCCCAATGCGGTTCCCGCTCCAGCGCCTCGCGCTTGCCTTTTCGTTTCCGTTCGTCTTCGCGGCGCCCTCCCTGGCACAGGGCTACGAAGATGAATGGCAACCGCCCGCAGCGCTCGCGCTGTTCAGTGGCGCCAACTTTACCGGCGAGGTGCGAGAGGCCTTTGACCCCTTTGCCAACATGCACGATCTGGCATTCAACGACAGGGCAAGGTCCGTTGCGGTTCTGGCGGGGCAGTGGGAACTGTGTGAGCACCACAACTTCACCGGCCGATGTGTGTTTGTGCGCGAAGACGTGGCCGATCTCGGCTGGTTCGGCCTCAACAACCATATCTCCTCCGTCCGCCCGATCTTCGAATACACTGAGGCCGAGCACGGCCTGATGTTCACCCGCGATGATCATGGCTACATCCGCTATGCCCATAACGAGAGCTATGGGAGCAGGTCCTGGAATCATGGCTACTCAAGCTCAGTCCGGATCAGCGTCCAGCATTATGGCCATTCGCCGGACTACCTGCGCTATGGATATTATGATCCGCGCTGGGGATACGATCCCTATGGCTTCGCTTGGAGCAGTATCGGCAGGCCGCGCTACGTTTCCTATGTATACCGGGTGCATCCGCGCCCCGTCGTGATCAACAATTACTGGCGCAAGAACTGGGCTACGTCGCACCCCAAATGGCACCGCCGGGGACACCGCGATGACTGGCGCCGCAATATCGACTGGCGCGGAGACGGCCGTGACCATCGCGGACGGCCGGACAGTCGCCGGCGCGACGGAGACTTTACCGGACGGGGCGGTGAACTGGATACCCGGTTTGAAGGCCGGCCGCCCGGTACCGATGGGCGCGATAATCGTGGCCGGCCAGACAATCGGCGGCGTGACGCAGACTTCGCGGGCCGTGGCGGCGACCGGGACAACCGGATCGAAGGCAGACGTCCGGGAACAGATGGGCGAGGCGCGCGCGGGCGCCTGGAAGATGGACGGCGCGGCGGAGATTTTGCAAGCCGTGGCGGCCAGGGCGGCGAGCGGCCAGATGCTCGCCGGCCCGGGGGCGACCGACGCGAAGTCGGACGCCCTGGAAACCCTGTGTCTGACGACGTCCGGGCCAGATATCCGGGCGCGGGAAGGCGCAGCGCGGATGCAGCCTCATTGCCTGGTACCCGCGGCGGCGCGCTGTCGTCCGACCTCCGGCGCGGCGCAGGAAACCCCCTGAACACGCCAGAAAACCGTGGCGACCCAGACCGTTCGGGAGGCGCCCGTGCAGACCGGACCCTGCGTCCGGATACAGGCGCCGGCCCTGGCCGGCGGGGACCGCGCGAAGGCCGCGGCGGTGGCCAGCGGCCGGAACGGACAGACTTGCCGCCTAACCGTGGACCCTCCGTGCGCACGATCGCCTCACCGCCCATCACGGCGACTAGCCCCCCGCAAGGGCGCCAGTCCATTGAACGCGGCCGCGGCGGTCCCTTGGAAGGACAGGCAAGGCCCGAGCGGAACCGGTCTGAAAGCCTGATGGGCGGTCCGCGCGGCGACGGCAATCGAGGCGGTGACGGGTTCCGGACACGCGGTCCATCGCCGAATGAAGGCGCGCGCGGCAGTCCCGGACGCTCAGCAGCGCCCGAAAGACAATCGCGGCCTCAGCCCACCGCAGCGGCCCCCCGGCCCAGCCCGTCTCCGCGCGCGGACGGCGGGGAGCGCCTGGGCGGCGGTCGCAGCGAGGGTCGCCAGAGGGACTGACCTTTCCTGACCAGATAACGGGCTGAAGAGATATTGGAAAAGCCGTCTCAACGAGACGGCTTTTCCTTCTCACCGATCGCGCCTAACGTTTCACACTGCGCAACGGGGGAGCGTATCGATGGCAGTTGAATCACACGCAGTAGATCTGGCGCCAATCATCATTCTCCTCGGTTCGGCGGTCATCGCCGTTCCACTCTTTAAACGGCTCGGCTTCGGCTCGGTGCTTGGCTATCTCGCCGCCGGCTTGGTCATTGGCCCCTTCGGCTTCGAGGTATTCTCCGAACCAGAAACCATTCTGCATGTTGCCGAACTCGGCGTCGTCATGTTCCTCTTCATCATCGGTCTGGAGATGCAGCCTTCGCGGCTCTGGTCGATGCGCCAGGATATCTTCGGCCTCGGCCTTGCCCAGGTCGGCATCTGCATCCTGCTCCTCTCATGGGTCGGCTTCGCCCTTGGCTACACGCCGCAGCAATCGCTGATCGCAGGCACGGGCTTCGTTCTCACCTCCACCGCCATCGTCATGCAGATGCTTCAGGAGCGCGGCGACCTCGCCAAGCCGCGCGGCCAGAAGATGATCTCCGTGCTGCTGCTGGAAGACCTCGCCATCGTGCCGCTGCTGGCGCTGGTCGTTTTCCTCGCGCCCGGCGGCGAGCAGGTCGCGATGCAGGACCGCCTGATGGGCGTCGCGGTCGGTGTCGGCGCCATCGCAGGTCTGGTGCTTGCCGGGCGCTACCTTCTCAATCCCGTCTTCCGGATACTGGCCGCCGCCCGCGCGCGCGAAGTGATGACGGCCGCCGCGCTGCTGATCGTGCTTGGTTCGGCTTGGTGGATGCAACTCGGCGGCCTCTCTACTGCGATGGGCGCCTTCCTCGCCGGCGTCCTGCTCTCGGAATCCTCCTACAGGCACGAGCTGGAAGCCGACATCGAGCCCTTCCGCGGCATCCTGCTGGGCCTGTTCTTCCTCGCCGTCGGCATGTCGCTCGATCTGAACGTCGTCGCTGCCAACTGGCAGCTGATTGTGATCAGCGTCCTTGCGTTCACCCTGCTCAAGGCTGGCGGGGTCTACGGCGTCGCGCGACTGTTCAAGTCAAACCACCGCGAGGCGGTAGAGCGCACCGTGCTGATGACCCAAGGTGGTGAGTTCGCCTTCGTCCTGTATGCCGCCGCGCTGGCGGTCGGCCTCATCGATACCGAGGGCAGCGCCATCCTTACTGCCATCATCATCGTGTCGATGGCGATGACGCCGCTCTTTGTGATCATCCATGACCGGTTCATGCCCGAAGTCAGCGTCGATGCTTCGGGGGTCGAGACCCCGCATGACGTAATCGGCACAGCGCTGCTGATCGGCTTCGGCCGGTTCGGCCAGGTCGTCAGCCAGCCGCTTCTGGCGCGCGGCTATACGGTAACGATCATCGACCACAGCCCCGAGATGATCCGCGCGGCCGGCGAGTTCGGCTTCAAGGTCTGGTATGGCGATGGTCAGCGGCTGGACATCCTCCACGCGGCCGGTGCGCATCACGCCTCACTTATCCTAGTCTGTGTCGACGATCCGGCGGCCGCCACCAAAATCGTCGAGATCGTGCGGCATGAGTTCCCCGGCGCCCTGCTGCTCGCCCGCGCGCAGGACCGCGATCACGGCCTCGAACTCGTCAAGGCAGGCGTCGACTATCCGGTCCGCGAAACCTTCGAATCCGCACTCAAACTGTCGCGCTCGGCGCTCGAACGTCTCGGCGAGCCGGAAGAGGCCATCGACGACGCCATTGCCGAAGTCCGCCGCCGCGACGAGGAACGTTTCGCCCTCCAGCTCACCGGGGGCACCTATGCCGGGCGGGAGCTGATGTTCGGCAATGGAGGCGAGGACCTCAAAGTAATAGCCGCCGGGAAACCGGCGGAAGGGTGACGCATACGCACGCCCGCGCTACACCGCCGCAATGTTCACCGCCACCTGCATCACCCTCGTTCCCGACGCCTATCCAGGCCCGCTCGGCGTCTCGGTCCTCTGGCGCGCCCGCGCCGAAGGGCTGTGGGACCTGGAAACGGTGGACCTGCGCACGTTTGGCCTCGGCAAGCACCGCAAGGTCGATGATACGCCGGCCGGCGGCGGGGCAGGGCTGGTCCTGCGCCCGGATGTGGCCGGAGCGGCCCTGGACAGCGTTGCCCCGGCTGGCCGGCCCGTCGTTTACCTCTCCCCGCGCGGCAAACGCTTCGATCAGCCCATGGCGCGCCGCTGGGCCGCCGGACCGGGCGTGATCCTCTTCTGCGGCCGTTTCGAGGGCCTCGATGAGCGCGTCCTCGACACCAGGGGCATCGAGGAAGTCTCGCTCGGTGATTTCGTCCTCGCCGGCGGCGACGTCGCGGCCATGGCGATGCTCGAGGCAACCGTCCGCCTTCTGCCCGGTGTGGCGCGCAATTCTGCATCAATTACAGGGGAATCCTTCGAGAACCGCCTGCTCGAATACCCCCAATATACTCAGCCTCGGGAGTGGGAAGGGCGCCCTACGCCTGACATTCTGCTTTCCGGTGATCATAAGCGTATCGAAGAGTGGCGTCTCAGCCGCTCAAAGGCGTTGACTTTTGAGCGCCGCCCCGATT
>CAYPDA010000068.1:0-6863 GCA_964409375.1 uncultured Hyphomonas sp. | reverse complement strand
CGCCGCCGATCCCGGCTTCATGAATAACAATATGCAATTATCGATAAACGTCAAGTATTTTTATCGTTTTTCGATTAAATCCTTGTAATCCAGCCGGCACGCCCATTTGCCGCCCTGGCCGCGTGTTGACTCCGCCGCGCGCCAGCCGCATGCGTGGCGCCAAAAACCACCCTCCTGCCGGAGCTGCACATGTCCGCTGACACGCCCCAGATCGATCCCCGCCAGCATATCCTGCCGGTCTACCGCCCGCCGGACGACGTGTTCGTAGAAGGCAAGGGCGCTCACCTCTATACCGAGGACGGCCGGCGCTATCTGGATTTCATCGCAGGCATTGCGGTCACAAGTCTCGGCCATGCTCATCCGGCCCTGGTCGAAGCGCTGCGCGATCAGGCGGGCAAGCTCTGGCACACTTCGAACATGTTCCGGGTCAAGGGCCAGGAGGAGTTTGCTGACAAGATCTGCGAAACGACTTTCGCCGACCGCGTCTTTTTCACCAATTCCGGCACTGAAGCGGTCGAATGCGCCATCAAGACCGCGCGCAAATACCATTGGGCGCTCGACCGGCCGGACCGGATCGGCATCATCACCTTCACCGGCGCCTTCCATGGCCGCTCGATGGCCGCCATCAATGCCGGCGGCAATGCCAAATACCTCGAAGGCTTCGGCCCGAACCTGCCCGGCTTCGTGCATCTGGAATGGGGCGACCATGACGCGCTGAAGGCAGCCGCCGCCGACCCCACCGCCGCGGCCATCTTCGTGGAGCCCGTCCAGGGCGAAGGCGGTGTGCGCGCCATGCCGGAGCATTGCCTCAAGGGCCTGCGTGAGCTTTGCGACGCGCACGGCCTCCTCCTGATTTTCGACGAGGTCCAGTGCGGCATGGGCCGCACCGGCAAGCTCTGGGGCTATCAATGGGCCAGCGATGCCGAGCCCGACATCCTCTGCGCCGCCAAGGGCATCGGCGGCGGTTTCCCGCTCGGTGCCTGCCTGATGACCGAGGCCTGCGCGGCCCCGATGCAGCCTGGCAGCCATGGCTCGACCTATGGCGGCAACCCTCTGGCGATGGCCGTGGGGAATGCTGTCTGGAACATCATCGCCGATGACGCCTTCCTTGCCGAAGTCCGCCGCGTCTCCGGCACGCTGGCCCAGGGCCTCAAAGGCCTCGCCGACACGCACCCGGACAAAGTCGTAGGCGTCACCGGCAAGGGCCTGCTCACAGGCCTCAAGCTCAAGGCCGACCCCAAGGCCCTGCAGGCGCTCTGCCGCGAGGGCGGCCTTCTCGCGGGCGTTGCCGGCAACAACGTCCTGCGCCTCGCCCCGCCTCTGATCATCACGGATACCGAAGCCCGCGAAGCCATCGGCGTCATCGACGCGGCATTGACTGAGTGGGAACGGGGGTGAGGGGGCAGGGTCTAAAAGCGCGCCGCAGTCGTTCGCGCGGGCATGAACCGTTGACCGGAGCGCTTTGGCCTTGAGCGCAAAAAAACCGGGAACAGGCAGAGAGAGCGCCGCCTGTTCCCGATGGTCGTTCACGTGTGTCCCCACACCCGTAAGGTCTGATTAACCGGTCCGGCGCGGCTGCGCGTCCGTGCTGCCACCTAAATTTTGACTGGCGTCTACCTAAATTTCCACCTTTTCCCTGCGCTCACAACGTTTAAGCTGTCAGATCGAAGCCGAAATCCGGGGCGGGGATCCTCCGGACCGGCCAAGAGGGGAGCAATGCTTGCTGATCGAGCGGGACAGAGAATTGGCGCAGCTCGCAGGCCTGTTCGAGACGGTCCGGCGCGGCCGCGGCCATATTGCGCTCGTCTCCGGCGAGGCCGGCATCGGCAAGACGACGCTGATCCGCAAGCTGCGAAGCAGTCTGCCGCCGGGCTGGCGGCTCGCCGCCGGCGGCTGCGACGCCCTGTTCACCCCCCGCGCTCTCGGTCCTGTCCGCGACATCGCCGCCGTCCTCGGCCCCGGCCTCGAGGCCGCGCTGGAAACCGGTGACCGCGCGCAGATCCACGCCGCCATGCTGGACGCCCTCGGCAGCCGCACCGGAGGCGGCGAGCCCGGTCCTATCCTGATCATCTGGGAAGACATGCACTGGGCCGACCAGGCGACGCTGGACCTGCTGCGCTTCCTCGGCCGTCGCATCGCCTTCGTCCCCGTCCTCCTCGTGCTGTCCAGCCGGGAGGATGAGCCCGGCGCCCCGCTCGCCGTCCGCAATGTCCTGCGCGAGCTGCCGGACGGCGCCGCCACGGAAATCGCGCTGAAGCCGCTCTCACCCAAGGCCGTCGGCGCCCTCGCGCGTCAGGCGGGCCTTGCCGCCGACCGGCTCTACCAGCTCACCGCCGGCAATCCCTTCCTTGTCAGCGAGATGCTCGCTGCCGGCGAAGCCACCTCCGGCCTGCCGGCCTCCGTGCGCGAGGCGGTCGCCGTGCGCCAGGCCCGGCTGGACGGAGAGGCCCGCGAACTCCTCGAACTCCTCAGCGCCGTGCCCGCGGCCGTGCCAATGGACCTGGTCGCCCGCCTCGTGCCGGACCGCGCCGAATTTCTCGCCGGCCTGCTCACAGGGCAGGGCATCCTGCAGGCCTCCGCCGCCGGCGATCTGCGCTTCCGCCACGAGATCGCCCGCCTCGCCACCTTCGAACGCCTGACCGCCACCACGCGCCGCGCCCATCATGCGCGCATCCTCGCCGCCCTGCGCGCGATGGGCCAGGGTGCGCCGCCCGACCAGATGGTCCACCACGCTGCCGGCGCGCTGGACGGCGCCGCCGTGATCGAGCTTGCCCCGCTGGCGGCCGCCCGCGCCGCCGCCAGCGGCGCTCACCGTGAGGCCGCCGCCCACCTCGCAACGGCGCTCCGCTTCGTCGAGGAGGCCGGCGCCGAACTTGCCGCCCATCTGCACGAGCAGTGGGCCTACGAATCCGGCCTTGCCGCGCGCATCGATGACGACGTCATGTATGCCCGACGTCAGGCGATCCTCCTCTGGCGCCTGCTGAACCGGCCCGACAAGGTCGGCGAGAACCTCCGCTGGCTCTCGCGCCTCCACTGGTATCGCGGCGAGGCGCCGGAGGCCGCCCGCCTCGCCGACCAGGCCATCAGTGTGCTCGAAAGCATTCCGCCCTCGGCCGAACAGGCCATGGCCTATTCCCTGCGCTCGCAGCTGCACATGCTGAACGACCAGATGGACGACGCGGTCCTCTGGGGCAACCGCGCCCTCGCCCTCGAAGCCCAGTTCCCCAATCCGGACCTGAAAGCCCACGCACTCAACAATGTCGGCACGGCCATGGTCTTCCGCGGGCGGACGGAGGGCATCGCCCTGCTGGAAGAAAGCCTCGCCATTTCGCTCCGGCACGGCCTGCATGAACACGCCGCCCGCGCCTACACAAACCTCTCTGAGTACGCGGTTGAGTTCCGTCATTTCGATCTCGCCGAACGCATCCTGTCAGAAGGCATCGCCTTCGATTCCCAGCATGATCTCGACTCCTGGACCTATTATCTCTCCGGCCGCCAGGCGCTGCTGCGGCTCGAACAGGGCCGCCTGAAGGATGCCGAGACGATCTCTCGCGGCATCATTGCGCGCGAACGCCTGACCCTCGTGATGCGCCTTCCGGCGCTGCAGGTGCTCGCCCGCGCCGCCCTGCGAACCAGCGCGCCGGACGCCGGCGACCTGATGGAGCAGGCCTTCGCCGATGCTCTGGCCACGGACGAATTGCAGCATATCGTGCCCGCGCGCCTCACTCTGATCGAACAGGCCTGGCTCACCGGCAACGCTGCGGCAGCGGACGAACACCTCGATGCGCTCCTCGCCCTGTCAGCGCAGGATCGCCACCCCTGGAACATCGGCGAGCGCGCTGTCTGGGCTCGCCGTTTCGGCCGCGCCGTGCCGGGTATCCAGCCGAACGAACTGCCCGAACCCTTCCGCCTCGAACTCACCGGAGACCTCTCCGCCGCCGCCGCGGCGTGGGACGCGCTCGGCATGCCCTATGCCGCGGCCATCGTCCGCTCCCGGATAGAGGACGCAGGCGCCCTCGCCGATGCCGTGCGCGAGCTTCAGTCGATGGGCGCCGAAGCCGCTGTCTCACGCGCCCGCCGCCATGCGTCCGAGCTCGGTCTCACCCGCGCCTTGCCTCGGCCACGGCGCGGCGCTTACAAGGCCGCGCGCGAACACCCCCTCGGCCTCACCCGGCGCGAGCAGGACGTGCTTAAATTGATCATCCGCGGCTATTCGAACCGCGAAATCTCCGAAGAACTCGGCCGCTCCCTGCGCACCGTGGAACACCATGTCTCCGCCGTCATCTCCAAGCTCGGTGCCGCCAATCGCATGGGGGTCATGCTGCGTGTCCAGAACGAACCCTGGTTGACCGGACCGGAGGACTGAAGCCGGGAATTATCGCCCCAGCCGCCGCCGGAATTCTTCATAACCGAAGTCGGAGACAGGTTCGATCCGCCCGTCCTCCCACCGGATGGCGAGATTCGCAAGCGGCGTGCCGTTGAACGTGTTGGTCTTGACGAAGCTGTAATGCATCTGGTCGGTGAACACGACGCGGTCGCCCGGCTTCAGCGGCTCTTCAAAAGAATAATCCCCGATGACATCGCCGGTCATGCACGTCTTTCCGCCAAATCGGTATGTATGGGGATATTCCTCCGCCTGGCCCGCGCCGATCGCATCCGGCCGGTAAGGCACTTCCAGCACATCCGGCATATGCGTCGAGGCCGACGCGTCCAGGATCGCCAGGTCCATCTCGTTCCAGTGAAGCGCCAGCACCGTCGCATGCAACTCGCCGGTGTTCACCACCAGCCCCGCGCCCGGCTCCAGGATCACCTCAACCCCGAACCGTTCCCGGAACGCCTTCACCGCCTCAATCAGCGCGTCCACATCATAGCCCGGCTTGTTGATGAAATGCCCGCCGCCGAAGTTCACGGCTTTCACCTTCCGCACATACTCGCCAAACCGCTCAGCCACATGGTTGATCAGGCTAACGGATCCATCCGCCATGCTCTCGCAGAGCGCATGCACATGGAAGATGTCGACGCCGGACCAGTCCACGCAACCCAGCTTTGACGCCACCTCCCCGAACCGGCTCGTCGGCGCCGCCGGATTATAAAGATCGCCCCCCAGCGTCGCCTTCGACCAGCCGGGATTAACCCGCAGGCCGACATGGCAGCCTGCCTCGCGCGCAATGGCGCCGAACCGGCCGAGCTGCTCGGCCGAATTGAAATAGATGTGCTGCGCCGCCTTCGTCAGGCGGCGGACTTCATCCTCAGTATAGGCCGGCGAGTAGACGTGCACTTCCTTGCCGAATGCCTCAGCGCCCAGACAAGCTTCCTGCTCGCCGGAGGCTGTCGTGCCGTCGAGATAGTCGCGCATCATGGGAAAGGCTGCCGGCATTGCAAACGCCTTTGTTGCCAGCAGCACCTTGCAGCCTGCCGCTTCACGCACACGCTGAGCTGTCTCGAGATTCTTTCGCAGTCGTGCGATGTCCAGCACGAAGCAGGGGGTTTGAATGTCCGTCATGGCAAAAGCCCACACCTCCCGCGGCCCTCGGGCGCGGGTCCCTCTTCTCCCGCAGGCGGGAGCGGGGACTGCTGTATCTGATACGGCGCCGCGCGAACCGCTCTGCCGCCTGCGGGAGAATAGCGGCTCACCGCGCAGCGAAGGCAAATGAGGGCCGTCCTCACGTCTGCACCGCAAACAGCGCCGCCTGGTCCTCGGGGCTTACATCGACGATCGTCGTAGGCAGTCCGCGCTGCGCGACATCGTCAAGGAAAGGCTTCGCCGGGAACTCCTCGACATTGAACACGCCCGGACCCTTCCAGATGCCCCGGAAGAACATCGCTGCGCCGGATACCGGCGGAACGCCGGTCGTATAGCTGACGGCCTGCGCGCCCACTTCGCGGTTGGTCTGCGCATGATCGCTGACATTATACAGCATCCTGGCGATTTCCTGGCCATCCTTCCGCCCCCGGATGATGACGCCAATGCTCGTCTTGCCCGAATAACCTTCGGCGAGCGAGGACGGTGCAGGCAGCAGGTCGCGCAGGAACTCCATGGGAATGATGTCCATCCCCTTATGCTTGACCGGCTCCAGGCTGATCAGCCCAATCGATTTGAAGACTTCGAGGTGCTTGATGTAAGCCTCGCCAAAGGTCATCCAGAAGCGGATCTGTTTCAGCCCGCGGATGTTCTTCACAAGGCTTTCCTCCTCCTCATGATAGATGAGATAAGAGGCGCGCGGGCCGACTTCGGGATAATCCACCATGGTCTTTATGCTGAGCGCTGGGATCTCGATCCACTCGCCATTCTTCCAGTATTTGCCGTCCTGCGTCACTTCCCTGAGGTTGATCTCCGGATTGAAGTTCGTTGCAAACGTCTTGCCATGGTCGCCGGCATTGCAGTCGACGATGTCGATATAGTCGATCTCGTCAAACAGATGCTCCTGCGCATAGGCGCACCAGATGTTGGACACGCCGGGATCAAACCCGCAGCCGAGAATGGCCGTCAGGCCTGCGTCCCTGAACCGCTCCTGATACGCCCACTGCCAGGAATATTCGAACTTCGCGACTTCGCGCGGCTCGTAATTGGCGGTGTCCAGATAATTCGTGCCCGCCTCGAGGCACGCGTCCATGATTGGCAGGTCCTGATAGGGCAGGGCCATGTTGATCACGAGGTCCGGCTTCACCCGGCGGATCAGCGCCGTTGTCGCGGCCACGTCATCGGCGTCCACCTGGGCAATCTCGATCGGCGTGACGCAGTCCTTCGCCACCTTCTCGCAACTCTCGATGCGGCGCGAGGCGAGGGTTATATGCTTGAACGTGTCGCGGTCCATCGCGCATTTCTTGGCGACGACCGAGCCGGCCGCGCCGGCGCCGATGAT
>CAYPDA010000067.1:0-6912 GCA_964409375.1 uncultured Hyphomonas sp. | reverse complement strand
CTCAGCTGCGCTGATCGGGGCTCCGTCAGTGAACGGAACGTTTCCGACAGGCGCATCTTCTTCCCCGCATAGTCCGAGGTCTGTCTCCACCCCCCCGATGGGCACAGGGTAGCAGAGCCGCCCCATAACAACCCGCAGGGCGATGTCCACCGTGTCGTCGCCCGGCCGGCGGCCATTCGGGAAGCCCGCAAGGTCATCGCCGATCACGCCGAGAGTGTTTTGCTGCAACCATGGCACCGGATCAACGGCCGTATTCAGCCGCATCATCTCCGACGCCGTCACGCTCGCCTGCTGGTTCAGGCCTTCGAAGCCCGTCAGGAAGGCGGCGACCAGGTCCTGGCGCGGCAGGTTGGACGGCGCGAGGTTCTCGATGCTGGTGCCGAGGGTGGTATTGACCGCATCCCGGAACAGAAGATCCAGAATGGCGGGCAGCGTCGGATTGGTCACGAATGTCGCCAGTGCGCCGTCCTGGGTGGGCTGGGCCGCATTGAACAGGTCTTTCTGGTTCAATCCGATCACCACTTCATTCACCAGCGGCGCCGAGAGACGCGACTGCTGCACGAAGGCGCCGCCGAACAATGAGTTTGCATTATAGGCCGGCAGCGGATCACGGATCTGGGCCTGCGGCAGGCTTGCGGTCGTCCAGCCACCGATCACACCATTACCCTCGCCCGTAACGCAGCTGATCGGCATCTCGACGGCAATCGAGGTGACATTGTACTGCCCGACGAGATCGTCATTTGCCCGGTCCTGTGTGATGCCGCCGGGGAAGCCGGCGCCGTCGCCGGCGCCGGGCGCACTGTCGCCCTCGACCGGAACAAAGTTCACCAGGTCGAAGATCTCTCCGAGGTTTACGGCAAAGGCTTCTTCACGCTGGCCAACAAAGACCCGGCCATTCACGGAGCAGCCCGGAATATCGATCTCGTAAACAAACTGCCCGGCATAGGCGTCATAGTCGGGTATGGTCTTGTTGCCGACATTGTCCAGCGGCTTGAGGAATACGTCACTTCCCGTCGAAGCGTTGACAACCGGTTCGCGCGTGCCGCTCCGCCTGTCGCCGCGCACCAGCGTCATGGTGAACTGTTCGGTTTCGCTCAGATTGGGGCTACCCGGACCGCCGACCGGTCCGGCAAAACGCAGCGGGATCGGAACGGTTTCGTCCCCGATCTCCAGCGAGATGCCGTCACCGCCCGCAAGCGCGGTTTCAAAACTGAACTGGAGTGTCAGGTTCTCGGTCGCGTCTCCAGTATTGTCGATATGGATCTCGTAGATCGCATCATTGTCCATCGGAAAATAGTTCGGGCCGCCGCCCGGAAACTGCAAAGGCTGGTAATTGGCAATGAACGTCACGAACTCCTCGCGCCCGGGCTCATAACTGCGGAACATGTAGAAGTCCGTGCTGTCCACCTGCGGCTGGCCGAGTACACCCGGCGCTTCCCGGTGACTTGATGCGACGGCGACAGATCCCCCTGAAACGATGACGGCGACAGCCCCCGTCAGCCAATGCTTGGTATTCATCCTCATAGCGCTACTCCAGCCATTTGCGGTTTCAATCCAGCCCGGCAAGCGTGTATCGCATTTTTCCGAGCCACCTTTAGCTACGGGCGCGGCAGGTGATCGGGTGCAGCAGGATCGACTTTATTTTAACGATTTTCAGTTTCGCTCCGGAAAATGGCGTCGTGAGGCAGACGACCAGCGCCGCCTGGCGCTTCGCCGGCGAGCGCGCGTCAGGCGGCCAGATAGTCGCCCCGCTCGCAAGAAACAGACGCCGGCACCGGCCGGGCCTTGCACATCCTGGCGGTGTGTCCATGTCGACTGTAATATCTGTACACAGACGCTCGCTCTGAACAAACGTCCGCCGCCGGGTGCGCCCCTGACCTGGCAGGCAGCCTCCTCGCTCATGGGCGAGCGTCGCCGGGACTGCCCGGCGCCGCAAGTCCGGCCTGCGCGAAGCTGATCCGCTTCCCGGCCATCCCCGATCGGACTTGCCCCCGCTTGTCTTCGTCCTAACCTCCGCCTGCAAGCTGCGGCGCACCTCGCGCCGTGCAGAAAAAATGACAGGGCAGACGTGACCGGCGCCGCAAACGTCAGACAGGCAGAATGGATAGCGACACGGCAGGCCGGACTTGACCGGCTCCATGCCTTTCTTCCGTTTGCCGGAGCCGCATATGCGAGGGGCCGGAATGTCGACCGCGGTCCGGATGACAGGTCGAATGTTTCCGCCCTGTCGCCCTGGATCCGGCGGCGGATGATTACCGAGCAGGAGGTTGTCGCCGCGGTCCTGGCCCGGCACGATCTGGCCGCGGCCGGGAAGTTCATCCAGGAAGTATTCTGGCGGAGCTACTGGAAGGGCTGGCTTGAAATGCGGCCCGGTGTGCTTGGCCGATACGACGCGGATCATGAGACGTTGTCACAGGCATGGCGGGACAACCCGGCGCTGGAAGCGGCAAGGCGCGGCGAGACCGGGATCGACGCCTTTGACGCCTGGGCGCGGGAACTTGTCGAACTTGGATGGCTGCATAATCATGCGCGGATGTGGTTTGCCTCGATCTGGATCTTCACACTGCGGCTGCCCTGGCAACTGGGTGCCGGTTTCTTTTACGACCACCTGCTGGACGCAGATCCGGCCTCGAACACGCTGTCCTGGCGCTGGGTGGCGGGGCTTCACACGAAAGGCAAGCACTATCTCGCAAGGGCAAGCAATATCCGGGACAATACGCTTGGACGGTTTGATCCGGCCGGCGAACTGGACGAAATGGCCCTTCCGCTGACGCAGGACTGGGCGACGCCGTCGCCTTCGCCGGTCCCGGCGGGCGAGCGCCTTGCCGCATCCCGGGCGGCAATCCTGTTGACAGAAGAAGATCTGCATCCGGAGAGCTGGAGCCTTGAAGCAGATATCGCCGGCTGCGCCGTTCTGGTTTCGCCGTCCCGCGGCGATCCGGATGCGCCGGCCGCGCGGTTCACCCGCGGCGCTCTTGAAGATGCCGCCGCGCGAATGGCCGCGCATTTCGGCGCGGCGAGCGCCCTGGTTTCAGCTGACGAGATTATCAGCTGGGCGCAGCGCGCGGGTGTGACCGAGATCGTAACGGGATATGCACCCGTGGGCCGGACCGCGCAGTGCGTCGATGCGATTCAGCTCCGCCTGCGGGGCGAAGGCATTCGCCTCGTACGGCTGCAGCGTGCCTGGGATGCGCGAACCTGGCCGCATGCCCGGGCCGGTTTCTTCAAGCTGAAGGAGCAGATCCCGCGTCTGATTGCGGCGGGGGAGAGATAGGGCCGAAGCGTTCCATGGTCAGTGAAAGTCCCGGCTCTTCGGGATGACCCGGACGTCGCGGGGATGGCGGGCGCCATCTGTCCGTCCGGCGGGCCCCTTCCGGTCTGCGACGGGGCGGACGACCTCGTCAGCCCGGGCGAGCATGCCCTTCAACGGATCGCGCAACACATCTTCCGAAAGCAGGGAGAGATCGGCCGTGCAATCGATCAGCTCGTTTGCGACGATATGGGTGACATTGTCGGCTGTCTGGACACGGCCCTTCACCTGCAGGATACGCGCGCGCATCACCGCCGGGCGGAAGCGCGCCATCACTTTCGGCCAGACGACCAGATTGGCGATGCCGGTCTCGTCTTCGATCGTTATGAACACGACGCCGCTGGCGGTCCCGGGGCGCTGGCGCACCAGGACGAGGCCGGACGTCTCAACCCGCCGCCCATCCCCCATGGAAGCTGCCTCGGCTGCCGGCACGATGCCGCGCCGGGCATGAACCGCCCGCAGGAAATGCATGGGGTGGTTCCTGAGGGACAGCCTTGTGGTCTGATAGTCCTGAAGAACATGCTCCGAGGGCGGAACAGGTGGCAGGACAGGCGCGGCCTCATCGCCATGCTCTGCCAGGCCGGCGGCTTCAAACAGCGGCAGGGTCTTTCCGGGCGCTTCGCCCCGGACCTCCCAGAGGGCATCCCGGCGGGAGAGGCCCATGGACCGGAACGTATCGGCAGCGGCGAGGCGTTCCAGCGCGGCGCGGGAGAGGCCGGCGCGCCGCTTCAGCGCTTCGGGGTCCCGATAGCCGGAAGCGCGCGCGGCCATCAGCTTTTCCATCTCTGCCCGCGAGAGGCCGTCGACCTGGCGCAGGCCGAGGCGCACAGCGAGATATGGCGCCGCCTCGCCCGCAGGCTCAAGCGTGCTGTCCCAGTCGGAATGGTTCACATCGGCGGGGCGGATCTCGACCCCGTGTTCGCGGGCATCCCGCACGATCTGCGCCGGGGCATAAAAGCCCATCGGCTGGCTGTTGAGCAGGGCTGCACAGAAGACATCCGGATGATGACATTTCAGCCATGAGGAGACATAGACCAGCAAGGCGAAGGAGGCCGCATGGCTTTCCGGAAAGCCGTATTCGCCGAAACCCTTGATCTGTTCGAAACAGGCGCCGGCGAAAGCCGGATCATAGCCCCGCGCGATCATGCGCGAGACCATCATCTCCTGATAATTGCGGATCGTGCCGACCCTTCGGAAAGTGGCCATGGCGCGGCGCAGGCCATTTGCTTCTTCGGGTGTGAATTTCGCCGCATCGAGGGAGATCTGCATCGCCTGCTCCTGGAACAGCGGGACGCCGAGTGTGCGGGCGAGGATGCGTTCGAGTTCATCCGGCGGGCCATGTGCGGGCGAGGGCTTCGGATAGCGGATCGGATCGGCGCCCTTGCGCCGTCTCAGATAGGGATGAACCATATTGCCCTGGATCGGTCCGGGACGGACAATGGCGACTTCGATCACGAGATCATAGAAGGTCCGGGGGCGCAGCCTTGGCAGCATGTTCATCTGCGCCCGGCTTTCCACCTGGAAGACACCGAGACTGTCGGCCCGGCAGAGCATGTCATAGGTCGCTGTATCATCCGCCGGGATCGTGGCCAGAGTGTAGCGCCGGGATTTGTGGCTTTCGATGAGATCGAATGCCTTGCGGATGCAGGTCAGCATGCCGAGGGCGAGAATGTCCACCTTCATGATGTTCAGGGCACTGATGTCATCCTTGTCCCATTCAATGAAGGTGCGCTCCGGCATTGCGGCATTGCCGACCGGTACTGTCTCGACCAGGGGTCCGCGCGTCAGGACGAAACCGCCGACATGCTGGGACAGGTGGCGGGGAAAGCCGATCAGCTCACGGGTGAGCCGTATCGCCCGGCGAATGACCGGATTGGCAGGATCAAAACCAGCTTCGCGGATCTGGCTTCCGGGAATGTCGCTCCCCCAGCTGCCCCAGGACCCGGCCGCCAGCGCGCCTGCGACATCGGCGCTGAGGCCAAGCACCTTGCAGACCTCGCGCACCGCCGAACGGGGCCGGTAGCTGATAACGGTGGCGGTCAGCGCGGCGCGTTCGCGCCCATAGCGCCGGTAGACGTACTGGATGACCTCCTCGCGCCGTTCGTGTTCGAAATCGACATCAATATCCGGCGGCTCGCGCCGCTCCCGGGACAGGAAGCGTTCGAACAGGAGGCTCGACTCGGCGGGGTCGACACTGGTGATGCCGAGGCAGAAACAGACCGCCGAATTGGCCGCCGAACCGCGGCCCTGGCAGAGGATGCCCTGACGGCGTGCCCAGGCGACAATGTCATGTACGGTCAGGAAGTAAGGGGCATAATCAAGCTCGGCAATGAGTTCCAGTTCCTTGCGGATCTGGGCCGCGACCCTGCCGGGCACACCGCCGGGCCAGCGCCAGGCGGCGCCCTGCCAGGCAAGCGCCGCGATATGGTCCTGCGGGGTCTTGCCCGGCGGCACAGGCTCGTCGGGATATTCGTAGGCGAGCTCACTCAGGCTGAAACGGCAGCGCGCCGCGATCTCGGCCGTGCGCGCGAGGGCGGGTTCAAATCCCTTGAAGAGGCGCGCCATCTCGGCCGGGCTCTTGAGGTGGCGTTCTGCGTTCGCCTCAAGCCGAAGACCGGCGGTCTCGAGGGTGCAATGCGCGCGGATACAGGTCAGCACATCCTGCAGCGGGCGGCGCTCGGGCGCATGGTAGAGCACGTCATTGATCGCAGTGAGCGGCGCAGCGCAGCGCGCCGCCAGTTCGGCAAGGCGCGCGGTCCGCTCCCGCCCCCGGCCAGCATAGGCAAAGCGGGCGGCAAGATAGGTCTGCCCGGCCGCGGCCGAGGCGATGGCACGCAGGTCCGCCTCGAAAGCGGGCGTGAGCGTCTCCGGCGGGATGACGATCAGGACCTGGCCTTCGCTGGCTGAAAGAATGTCTGCGAGGGTCAGATGACACTCGCCCTTCGCCGCTTTCAGCTTGCCGGCCGAGAGCAGGCGCGAGAGACGTGCATAGGCGGCCCGGTCCACCGGATAGGTGAGGACCTCAGGCCCATCGGCCGGCACGAGCCGTGCACCGATCAGAAGCCGAAGCCCGGCGGCCCTGGCCGCGATATGCGCGCGCACGACGCCGGCGAGGGTGTTGCGGTCCGCGATGCCGATCGCGGCATGGCCCAGTTCAGACGCGCGCTGCACCAGTTCTTCGGCATGGCTGGCGCCGCGCAGAAAGGAGAAGTTCGTGGTGACGGCCAGCTCGGCATACCCCGTCATGCGAAAAATCCCTGCACGAACCATTCGGGCAGGCCGCCCCGCCCGTCCTCGTAAAGCCCCTCGCGGAAAACCCAGAAGCGGCGGCCGTCCGTATCCTCGATGCGGTAATAGTCCCGGGTCCGGGGCAAGGCGGCGGGCGGCTGGCCCGCGGGCGGCAGCCAGGTCCACCATTCCGGCGCGATCCGCTCCGGTCCGTCCGCACACACGACCCTGTGCGCCCGCCGGCGCCAGACAAAGCGCAGGGGCGGCCCATCCGGCACCTCGGAGATCACCTCGACGCGCTCGGGCCGGGTCAGCATGCGCAGAGGGCGCGGGCCTGCCTGCGTGTGCGAGCCTGGCATGGGGCCAGGCATGGG
>CAYPDA010000066.1:0-7990 GCA_964409375.1 uncultured Hyphomonas sp. | reverse complement strand
AGCCCCGAAGACATGCACCGCCGCGGTTTCGCCTATACCTCGATCGGCCGGCCTGTAGTATAGCCTATGGTATCGCTAACATTGAGGATAGGTTCCCATGAAATTCTTCGTTGATACCGCCGATACCAAGGACATCGCCGACCTCGCCGCCACCGGCCTGATCGACGGCGTGACCACCAACCCCTCTCTAATCGCCAAGTCCGCCCGCCCCTTCGCCGAGGTGATCGCCGAGATCTGCGGCCTGGTCGAAGGCCCCGTGAGCGCCGAAGTCGTCGCCATCGATCACGCCGCCATGGTCGCCGAAGGGCGCAAGCTCGCGAAGATCGCTGACAATGTCGTCGTCAAGCTGCCGCTCACCTGGGACGGCCTGAAAGCCTGCCGCGAACTCTCAGGCGACGCCATCCCGGTCAATGTCACGCTCTGCTTTTCCGCCAACCAGGCCCTGCTTGCCGCCAAGTCCGGCGCGGCGTTCATATCGCCCTTCATTGGCCGGCTGGACGACATCCATATCGACGGCATGGAGCTCATCGCCGAGATTCGCCAGATCTATGACAACTACCTGTTCGAGACCGAAATCCTTGCTGCCTCGATCCGCTCGCCCAACCATGTGAAGCTGTGCGCCCTCGCCGGCGCCGATGTCATGACCGCGCCGCCTTCCGTCATCCGCAGCCTTGCCGCCCACCCCCTGACCGACAAGGGCCTCGAAACCTTCCTTGCCGACGCCAGGAAAGCCGGCATCACGGTTTAGGTCCCGCCCCTGTCATCCCAGGCGGCCAAAGGCCGATCCGGGACCTTCGCTCAGCAATCGCGCTCTGCAGTTGCCCCAGAAAAGGTCCCGGCTATGCGGCGCTTCGCGCCTTGTCCGGGATGACAGGCGTGCGCACGTCGCTAACAAGTGTTCAGGCTCCCCAGAGGAAAAGCCCATGACGACCCCCCAAGGCCGCGTCCTTATCATCGCCGGCTCCGATTCCGGCGGCGGCGCGGGCATCCAGGCGGACATCAAGACCGTCACAATGCTCGGCGGCTTCGCGGCGACCGCCATCACCGCCATCACCGTCCAGAACACGCTCGGTGTCCAGGGCGTCTGGCCTGTGCCGGTCGAGGCGGTCACCCAGCAGATGCACGCCGTCCTCTCTGATATCGGCGCCGACACGATCAAGACCGGCATGCTGGGGACAGCGCCCCTCGTCGAGGCCGTCGCCGAGGCCCTCCATGCGCAGGCCCCGCTCACGCCGCGCATCATCGACCCCGTGATGGTCGCGACCTCCGGCCACCGGCTGATCGACGAACGCGCCATCAGCGCCATCCGCGCCGAACTCGTCCCCCGCGCCCGCATCGTCACGCCCAATGCGCCGGAAGCCGAAGTGCTCACCGGCAAGGCGGTCGACACGCTCGACGGCCAGCGCCGCGCCGCGGACCGTCTGCTTGAACTTGGCGCCCATGGCGCGCTGGTGAAGGGCGGCCATATCGGCGGCGCCATCATCCATGACGTGCTGCAGACGACTACCGGTGAATGGATCTTCGAGGCTCCCCGTATCGAGACCCGCGCGACCCATGGCACAGGCTGCACACTCGCCTCGGCCATTGCTGCGCTGCTCGGCCAGGGCGTCAGCCTGCCGGAAGCTGTCGAGCGGGGCAGGGACTACCTTCTCGGGGCCATCCGCGAAGCCAGGCATCTGGGCAAAGGCCACGGCCCGGTGAACCATGGCTGGCTGCTGAACGCAGAAGACTGATCACTGACGCTGACGTCCCCGTCACGCCCGATGGGCCAGCCGCGACAGGGAGCCTCGCTCCCGCTGGGCGGGGACAAGGGTTGAGACATCATGCGACTTGACCCCTCTGCCGCCGAGGCCTCCTCCGACCGTTCGCCTTCGCCGGTCGAGGGCGGGGACAGAACCAAAGCCTCCATACCTCGTTTATCCCATAAAATCTGCCGATTGCCCTCAATAAAAACAGTGCATTAGAGTGAACTCATCCCCGGGTCGCCCCGCCTGAGGTGTACTCCGCCTCGAGATGCCCACCCGCACCGGCCGCCTTCCACGGTTCACCTGGCCGCAACGGCTGCTCTGGCCCTTGCTCCGCCTGCACTCATCCGCTTTCGCGCCGGCCCTGCCGGCATGCTGGCCAGCCTCCACCTGCTCGGAGACGCCGGCCGGTCGCAGCCGGGCCCCTTTTCCCACCGGCCAGCGTGCCTCGCCGCGCTCTTCGTGGTACCGGCCGCGCCCCTGACACGTCCTGACGCGCGCCGGCGGCCGGCAATTCAGCCCCCCTCCCGCACCGGCCATGCCCCAACTTGCGGGCAGGGGTGCTGGCATCAGCGCGTCTCAACGGCGCGTAAGAATTCCTCGTTTGTCGCAGGGGCCCGCCCGTGCGATGCACCGAGCCTTAACCGAGCGAGCCAGCCCCATGCCCACCTTGCCCTTTTACCAGGTCGATGCCTTCGCCTCTGCGCCCTTCGAGGGCAACCAGGCCTGCGTCATGCCGCTTGGGCGTTTCCTGCCGGACGAGACGCTGCAGAAGATAGCGGCCGAAAACAATGTCGCGGAAACCGCCTTCCTCGTTCCGCAGGCGGACGGTGCCTGGGCCCTGCGCTGGTTCACCCCGGCGGTCGAGGTGCCGCTCTGCGGTCATGCCACGCTGGCCTCGGCGCATATCCTGTTCAATGAGCAGGGCTTCGACGGCGAGGTTATCCATTTCGACACCGTCCGCTCTGGCCGCCTCAGCGTGCGGCGCCTCGAAGATCGCCGCCTCGAGATGGACTTTCCTTCCGCTCCGGTGACCCCCGTTCCGGTCACGGACGAGATCGCTGCCGCCCTCGGCGCCCGCCCTGCCGAGGCCTGGGGCGGCATGTTCTATGCGGCCCGTTTCGCGGCGCCGGAAGACATCCGCGCCCTTGCCCCGGATGTCCGTGCCCTGAAAACCCTCGGCGCGGAAGGCGGCGGCTGGGACCGGGGCAATTTCGGCTGCTTCGCGCTTGGCGGCGCGGGCGGCATTGATGCCACCTCCCGCTTCTTCGCCCCCGGCTCCGGGATCGACGAAGACCCTGCCACCGGCAGCTGGCACACGATGCTGGCCCGCATCCTCGCCGAACACTTCGGCAAGCCCGAGGCCCGCTGCCACCAGGCCTATCCCGGCCGGGGCGCCTTGATCGACGTGAAACTCGAGGGCCCCCGCGCCAAACTCATCGGCCGCGCCGTCACGGTCATTCGGGGCCAGTTCAGTTTATCAGCCTAGAGAGGGCGCCATCCCGGTTTGGCGCAGTGAGTAAATAGGGGCCAGTTGGTCTGAGATAGGTCGCCGGATCCTTCTCCCGGAAGTTCCGCAATGACAAAACGTGGACACAGCGTTCAAGCCGGGATCTCCGTCCCCGCCCAGTCAAAACACTTCCCCGAATCGTCCGGCCCCAGACCATCGATCACATCGAGCAGATAGCGCGCAGATTGCTCCGGCGAGAACAGCTTTTCATCCGGCACGGCGGACTGGAATGGCTTCGACAGCCCAGTATCGACCGTACCTGGATGAAGTGCCACACAGATTGCCCCCGGCGCCCGCCGCTTCTGCTCGATGGCATAATTGCGCACCAGCATATTGAGCGCTGCCTTCGACGCGCGGTACGCATGCCACCCGCCGAGCCGGTTGTCCGAGATCGATCCCACCCGCGCTGACAGCGCCGCGAACACGCTGCGCTCGGCCTTCGGCATCAGCGGCAAGATCTCGCGCGCAATCAGCCCCGGTGCAACCGTGTTCGCGCCAAACACCCGCTCAAACGCCTCACGCGATTGCTGGCGGAAACTTTTCTCCGGCTGCAGAGCCCCGCCATCAGACAGGATACCCGAAGCGACGATGCATAGCCCGACCGGTCCCGCCTGCCGGATCCGCATCGCCACATCTCCCAGCGCGGCCTCATCCAGGAAATCCGCCGCCAGTGCCTCGGCGCCTTCAATCTCCGCCCCGCTCCGGGAAACAGCAAACACGCGGTCATATCCCGCCCTCGCCACAAGCGCTTGCGTCAGCGCCCGCCCGATCCCGCCTGAGCTTGCAAAAACAACTGCAATCATGCCGCGGAAGCTAGGGCGCAGAGCGAGGGGGAAAAGGGGAGGTGGTGGCGTTTACGTGACTTGAACACCTTACCCCTGCATTGAAGAACAGCCGAAGGTCGAGATGGATCGTCGTTGCCAGTTTTTTTGGGGCTATTGAATTTTTCAATGATAACTTAGGCCGGTAAGATATCCGCGTTGCTGAAGCTTGCGGTCTGTTGTTGTGAAATGGGGCTTGCGTGCTGTCATGGCGCTGACACGCAGTCGGTCTGTACAGAGTGCATTCAGGGGCGTGTAAGTGCCGGGGCTGGTTGGCGGCGCGTGAGGGCTTTTCAGGAACCTCGCGGGGCTTGTCCGCAGGCATTCCGATCTCATCCTGAGGGCAGGGGCAAAGCCCCCGGGCCACTTGCCCTGATGATGCATTGGCGTATGGTATGCGAAAGCAGGAGGCAGGCCGATGTGAGACATTTCCGCAGACTTTCGTCTCGGATAGCGACCCAGTCGCGTGATCACTCATACTATGGCTAAGTTCCTTTGCCCCATCACGTCAATCATTTCACCTGTGCGAGTCCGTCCGCCATGTCGGGCGATGCCGGATTCAGCGTTCGGGCGCCTGCTGGCGTAAACCTTCCGACCAGTGACAATATCTGGGCGACTCTAATGTCATCAGTCAGTCCTCTGGGGGAAAGATAGCCATGCCCCCGGAAGGCTTCGAGGACCTGCCGGTGGATCCCGCGCTCGACGCGCACGATCAAAGCGACGGAAGCGCACCGACATTCATTCGCGATCAATGGTATGTGGCGGCCCGACTGACAGAGTTGCCCACTGGTCGGGCCTGCAGGATTACCATCTGCGGTCAGCCGCTTGATTTCCTGCAACATAAGAGAGGCGCCGTCCTTGCCAGCTGTGTCAGGGATGGGCATGCGCTGCCCTGCGAAGTCAGTGAGGATCTGGTCTGGGTCTTTATCGCGTCGGCCGGCAAGGCGGGCAGGCCGCGCCCCGCTGTTCCGGCATTCGGTGGGCCGGGCGGCAAGGTCAGATTCATGGAAAAGGTGGTCATCCCGGCGCATCAGGATGACGCCGTCTACGGACTGCTTGATCCGGCGCACACGCCCTTTGTGCACCGGTCGCCGATCTGGCGGGGCAGCGGCATTCTGAAAGAGAAAACCAAGAAATTCGAGCCCGATGAAATGGGCTTCACGATGATGCCGCATGCACCGGTCAACAGCGACATCTACAACCTGATCGGCGGAGCCATCACGGTACGGATTTATTTCCGGCTTCCGGGGCTGCGCGCTGAATATATTCAGAACCAGAAGCACACCGTTCTGGGTCTTACAGCCCTCACGCCCATTGATGCCGAGCAAACGGCGCTGAGGCAGATATTCTACTGGGACACCCCCATCCTCTCGGTTGTGCGCCCGTTTGCCAGCCTGATTGCGCGCCCATTCCTTCAGCAGGACGTGAACATCATGGCGCTGCGCAGCCAGAACAGGGAATTCGGGGGCAGGGGTATGCTGGTCGGCGATTCCGACCGCCAGTTCCTCTGGTATCTGCAGCTGAAGAAAGCCTGGGCGGAAGCGCGCGGCTGCCCGAAGACTTTCCGCAATCCGCTTGAACCCGCCACTCTGCGCTGGCGCACCTGATGGCGCATCGATGCAAAACGCCTTCTCTGCAATCTGTTGCTGCATGTACGCCTGCCTCGACACCTCCGCGAGGTTCTTCCCGAGGGTTAACCGCGCCCGGAAATCCCTAAAGATTGAAAAACGCGCTCTTTAAGATTGGCATCAATCCTGCTTGGCTGGCTATCGCCATCGACTGACGGAATGCCCCGGGCGTGTTTGTGAGCCCTGATTCCCGGAACGCCATTCGGATTGGCGATGCTGCGGACGCGCTTTCGCAGCGCTCGGCGACGCTGGATCCCGCGGGTTCAAACGAGGCGATGACCATATTCTGCGCCGCGCTCTTTCGCGGCGAGTTTGACGGACCTGTCTTGCACCGACGCGCAAATGCAAAGCGGCAGTTGCCGCCCTTGGTTGCGCGCACGCTGCAGGTTCCACACTTTGTCGGCGTCAGGGCGGACCGGGACAGTGCCAGGAAACTGCCATCCCTTTATCACGGCATGATTTCAGGCAACCACCGCGACGTCGTCTATCTTGCTTTCGAGTTCGGCGTCGGGGATCTGCCAGGGGAACTCACCGTGAGGGAGTTTGCCTGACGCCATGACGACTTCCGAGCGCATCCCCGACATCAATCGCAACGATCAGATCCTGATCGCTCGCACAGACCTTCCGGGCAATGATCATCTGCAATGCATTTGGGTGCTCGTCTGCGTGCGGCAGGATGCGGACGGCGCACTTTGTGGCCACAGCTACGGCGCCAACGGCTCCGACTTCTTCCAGCGCAAATGCCCCAAATGCCATGAAGGCGAACCTTCGCCAGCAGGATTTCGGCCGGGACAAGAAGCACGACCACGAGCGCGATCAGTAGCATTTTTCCAAACCGGGGCTAGCCATTCCTAGCCACTCATGGCCAGGAATGGCTAGGAGGATCATCATGGCAAAATCCGAATGGCATTATCCGCGAACCGATTTTGCGCGGCAGGTTTTCACGCTCCTGGCGGACAGTCCTGCGACGGCCGTCAGCCTTTTTGGCCCGCGCCGTACAGGCAAGACCGAGTTTCTGAAGGAGGATCTCGGACCGCTTGCGGAACAGAAGGGCCACCGGGTGGTCTATATGAGCCTCTGGCAGGCGCTTGATGCCCCGCTCGCGACCCTGCTGTTTGCGATGGATGAGGCGCTCAGGGGCGGCAAGCTGACCGACCGGCTGGCGACGGCTGCCCGCGATCTGACGCCGAAGCTGAAACTCAAGCCGCCAGGCGGCGGCGCGGAAATCGAGATTGATCTTGCCGCGCTGAAGGGGAGGCCGGAGAACAATCACCTGCTGCTGCTCGATCAATATTGCGGGCGGCTCGCCGACGAGAAAAAGCCGACCTTCCTCCTGTTCGACGAGTTTCAGGAAATCGCACGGACCGAGGCGTCAGCGCCGCTCGTTGCCGCCCTGCGCACCAGCCTCGACAAGCGCCGCCGCAGTCTCGTTTCTGTGTTCACGGGGTCGTCGCAGGACGGGCTGCGAAAGGTATTCAGCGCCCGGTCGGCGCCGTTCTACCGGTTCGCGACACAATTGACCCTGCCGGTTCTCGGCGAAGCCTTCGTCGATCATCAGCTGGGCTTGTTCAAAGACCGGGCAAAACGAACGCTGGCACGCAGCGACGCGCTCAAAGTCTTTGAGCGTGTCGAACAGAACCCGCTCTTTTTCCAGCAATGGCTGATCCTTCTGATGGCCCACAAGTCGCTATCGCCCGATGCAGCCATTACCTCGATCATGGAAGACCTCGGTCAGCAGTTCGGATTTGATGCGACTTGGAAAAAGCTCGATGTGCTCCAAAGGGCCGTCTGCCGCATCATGGCCGATAGCGAAGCGCAACCTTACTCTGCGAACGCCAATGCCAAGCTTGCCGCGCTGACGCGCGCAGGACCGCCGACTACCCCGCGCGTGCAGTCGGCGGTCAGGCGACTTTCCCGTCTGGGCTGGATCGAGAAGGGTAACGAGGTCTGGCGGATGATCGATCCCATTCTGGCCCTTTGGGTTCGCGCGCGCCCGCAGGAGGACTTCCTCTGACCCCCAGCCACGCCTAGCCATCAACGGCCAGGCGTGGCTATCTGTTGCTGCCCTGCCTGGGCCACACGGGCAACTACTCTGGCCGCGCGCACAGCGGAGCGCGCGAGTACAGGCGAAACCCCCGATACCGCCGGCAGTTCCAGGGAAAGAACGGGCCTCCATGTAATCGCCGTACACAGACTTTGTACACGCGATCTACCCCATCAAAACTCCTTCAGCCACAGGTGTTCCAGACCAGATCGCTCCGCGATCTGTCAGCATCGAAGGTGCAT
>CAYPDA010000065.1:0-8160 GCA_964409375.1 uncultured Hyphomonas sp. | reverse complement strand
TCTCAGCAGAAGATTTGATTGTAACCCTTGCCGGCTGCCCTGAGGTCGAACTGGCAAGCTAAACGTCACTGCTCATTCTGCCGCCGATCTAGCCAGCCATTGGGTGATGCCCGCTGCGATGGAACGTTACTCGGTTCGCCTGCCTCCGGCGGTTTCGGGCCAGGTCGGCTCCGATGATCGATTTCGGCATCTGGCAGGGTCGCCTCGGTCCTGTCATTCGTGATCCTCACGGGAACCAGGCCGGACTTCGCCGAAGTTGGTCACTCCCGAGCGTTGAAATGCGGACGCTCAGCCCAGGGATTGCACAAGGCGGGGCAAGTTGCCCGCAGCCGCGGCTGTCGCCACTTTGATCCGCTGTAGGATCGCTCGCCGAAGCGCGTCGTCCGGCGCGACTGTCCGCGCAAGCGCCGCAAAGCCCTCCAGGCGCGAGGCGTCCGTCCAGGCCCGTACTGATGGTTCGCGGGCGCATTCCAGTCGGTTGCCGAACTCGATTTCCTGCAAGCGAATGTAACCGTCAACGGTGTCCGGCAGCTGCATCGGCGCCACGAGCCGGTTCTTGTGCACGTCATCGTCCGGCATTGTGGCTTCCAGAAACGCGACTAATGCGGCGCTGAACGGGATTTGTGGAAAGCGCGTCATCTGCAACGTGATGCGTTCGCCGGCAAAGATGGACACTGTCGGCTTGCGCGCCGCGAGCGCGCTGGCCGTGCAATCGACGTAAAGCGTTCCTTGCGGGCACGCCGCCTCACCCTTTTGCAGGCGCAACCCGGCTGCGGTGATTTCCTCGACCCGCCCCAGGCGCAGCTTGCGGCCGATCGTTTGCAGCAGCTGGAGTTCCGTCCTTGTGAGAATAGCGGCGTGATACATCGTCGGCTCGATGGCGGGGTCGAGCCGGAACCACAGGCCAGCAGCTTCCATGCGCAGGGCGAGGTCGCTTCCAGATTGGGCTTCGGCGAGCGCTTGGCGATTGGCCGCAAAGCCTTCGAACACCTGTTCGAAGAATTCGTTGCCTGCTTGGCTGAAGGCGCGGTCTTGAAGCCAGGAATCGCGCGGTATCACCCAGCTGATGCGCTCGGGCGCTACGCCGTTGGTGAGCAGCCAGACGCAGGTATCCATCGCGGTCTTGCCCGCCCCGAGCACGCAGAAATGCGACGTATGGGCGGCGCGCCGCGGCAGGTCGTTCGGGGGGATGCAAACCACCCCATCGCCGACCTTGAATTTGCGCACGTGGGTTTGGGGCACTTCATTGGTGTAGTAAGACGCATCGACGATCTTGCGGCGCACCTTGACCCCGGTCACCTCGCTTGAGAGCAAGGATCTTATCGCGCCATCCTCGGTGACTTCGCTGAGTGGGAAGAAGCTCACGCGGCCCGACGGCAGCAGGCGGTCGCGCATCAGGGCGTGCAGATAATGGACGATCTGCGGACCGTCGGCGAGCGACATGAATCCCTTGTTCGGCCCGTCGGCGTCAATGCGAAAATCCGACAGTTCACGCGATTCAACGCCGTAAAACGGCGATGGCTGATGCAGACGAACGAACGGATAGGCGTCGTTCCAGTGCCCGCCGGGCGCGTGGCGCTTGTCCACCAGCGTAATGTGGGCGTTACCGCGCGTGAACATTTCGTCGGCGAACGCGAGTCCGGAAACCCCAGCGCCGATGACAAGGTAATCGGTTTCGATCATTCGCAGCCCCCGTCCCGCGGCGCCTTTCCGCAACAGGCGGTGTATCAGACCCGAATCCGGGGCAACTACTTGATCGCGGATCGCCCGGGCCCACACGTCGACGCGACGCTTATCGAAGTGCGAGGCGTTCGTGCATAATGTCGCCGCGATCCTGGCGATTGTGGAACCCGGACTTTTGGAGCGTATCGTCATTGTCTGTGACCGACGTTGAAACGAGTGCACGTGATCCATGGCCGTGCGGTGTCTATAAATCGCAATCGTGTCTCACTAAGCCGCGCCCTTCAAGCCGCAGGGCGACAATGCTGCCGAGTTGGCCGAAACCTCCTGGCGAAGCGACTTGCTCGAACCCGCCGCCAGGACGCCGCCCCTGTCAGTCAAACAGGCGTGCATCCGGGCTATGGGACACAGGTACTTCCGGCATCTCAAAAGCACGCACGGTACCCGTCGGCCGGTCGATCGCAAACAGGACCCGGTCCTGGGACTCATCCCAGTCAAACGCCTGGCCACGGGCATCAATGCTGATTGTTGCCACATGGATCAGTGCAGGCCCCATTGCTGGCTTTGCCAGAACATACATCTCCGGCTTTGAATGTCCGAACACGTACAGAAGACCATCCGGTCCGATCGCGCCGCCCGATGCGGCTTGCGGTGCCATATTTTCGAGCACCGATTTTGGCAACGCATAGCCCCCGGTCCTGCGCCAGTCGGAATCAAAGAACACAATCCCGGCAAAAGTTGCATCCTTGTAGGCTAAGCCACCATCAGCATCGTAATGCGCAAATCCGGCGAGCCATCCCCTTCCATACCGCTCGATAAACGTCAGCGAACCCTCATCTATGATTCCGAGACTGTGGGAAAACCGGTGGGAGAGGTCCGCGGAATTGAAGACCTCCACCGAACTTGCCATCGGTGTTTCCGGAAAGTTGGAGTTTGCGCACCAAAGAGCATCGCGCTCGGCAAAGCAGGCATTCAGATGGCTGATCAGTCCGCCGCGCGGACCAGCCCAGCGCGCGAGCCGCTCGCCTGTTTCCTTGTCATATTTGCCGATCACCGTATTGACGACCGCATAAAAATAGCGCGCGTCAACCGCGACGCCCTGGCGCGCTTCCGGCGCTTCATAAGTCCTGATCAGGCTGGCGTCCAGTTGAAGGATGGGGGAGGGTTCATATGCGGGCGGGCGCCCCGCCGGATCCGGCGCGGTGCCCTGCCCGGATGCTGCCGCGCAGGCAGCCAGCGCCAAAAGGACAATCGAACTCGTCATTCTGAGCATGAACCTTGTAACCTTTCAGATCGGATTCAGTTGGTGGGTCGGACCCCGATATGGTTGGCTGACGGCCGCTCGCGCCCCGGCACTGCAGTATGGATGGGGGAGTTGATGACTATGTGGCGGCCATCCTTCCTGAGAACCATGGCTGACGACCCGCCCCCGTCAAGATTGAGGGCATCGGCAGCTCCCAGATCAAGGAACAGCGCAGTGAGCTCATTGAGCGACATGCCGTCACTATAACCCGGCTGGCGCCCATCGGCGACCACAAGCCATGCGCGTTGGCCATCTGCGGCTAACCCGATTGCTGTCCGGGGATGGCGGCTGTTCGCATACCTGTCGCCAAACCCGGCAAGCGGGCTCGGCGCAGCGCCAGCAAGAAGTCGCGGGCCCGCCGACAGGGCGTGGTCCACCGTCCCGGCGCAGGATTGGCCGTCCTCAATGGAAACGATGGCGCCGGCGACACACAGGACCGCGTTGACACGCTCATCCTCGAACAGCTCAACGGGTGAAACGCCCTCACCGAAGGCGATCGCCAAACCAGACACATCCACGGGATCACCAGCCCTTGGGTAGTAATCGTCCCCGCCCGGCGATCCTCCGGAGAAGGGCGTAAAGTAACCGCCATTCACCGCAGCCAGGAGGTCTCGCGAGGCGGCGTAGGCGCTCACCGTCCGGGCCGTATACTCTCGCCCGCCCGACTTATCGCCGGGCGTGGTCTCCAGCAAGACGCGCGTCAGGTCCAGTTCCAGAATGTGTATTCGGACAGGCGGGTCAGGGAGCTCGCGGACGAAATACCGTCCGCCCGAGAACTTCTCCGGACGCAAATCTGACTGAGCGGGCTGCGCGGCTGGTGCCGGTCCTCCAATCGCAGCGCAGCCAGAAAAAAGCGCAGAGGCCAGCAGGACGGTCAGGATACTCCGCATTAAAGCCCCTCAGAACTTGAAGTTCGTGCCGATCCAGAGCTGCCGACCGTAAAAAGAAACATCCCGGTATATGTCTGCACCGGTCAGGTTCACCTTGTTCTCATTGGTGAGGTTGCGTACCTCACCGATCAGTTCGAACCGGTCGTTCAGACGGAAACGCGCCTGCGTATCCACCGTATTTGTCGCTTTATCGTACCGGTCGCTGCGCCCGCTGGCGTCTGTGGCGTTGATCGCGGTTTTCGCTTCGCCGGTGTAAGCATAAGATGCGCGCGCCTGGAACGGACCCTGCTCGTAAAACAAGGCAAAGTTCACGAGCTGCTCCGATTGCCCCTGGAGCGAATTTACCAGGCCGCGGCTGCCTCCGGTGTCGAAGCTGCCGTCGATGAAGGTTGCGTTGGCCGAAACCCCGAAGTTCGAGAGCACGCCCGGCAGCGGGAGGGAGTTGATGATCGCGGCAACTTCAACGCCGGAAATTTCGGCGCTGGTGACATTGATCGGCTGGGTCAGATCAACCCCGCCCGGCCCACCGCCCGGGGTAAGCCGCGTGACGATCTCATTGCTGATCTCCTTGCGGAACACACCAACCGAAAGCAGGCCGCCCTCGCCCAGATAGTATTCGATCGCAGCTTCGATACTGTCACCCTCGCGCGCCTCCAGGTCCGGATTCCCGCGGTTTACCGCTCCGGTGGTCTGGTTGACGGTTTCGCCTGACGCAAGCTGGCTTGGGTTAGGCCGGCCGACGGCCTGGAACGCACCCGCGCGCAGGCGCAGGTTCTCCGTCAGGTCATAGCGAAGCGTAATCGAGGGAAGGAAATTGTCATACCCGCCCTCGCGCGTCACACGCGACTGGATCGCACCTTCGGTACGATTGCGGTCCACCGTTGTCTGAGTGTCCTCAAACCGACCGCCGAGGATGACCGTGTGCCGGTCACCGCTATGGCGCACGAGTGCATAGGCTGCCTGCACGTCCTCAACAAAGGTCCAGTCAGACTGCCGGGCCTCATTCCGGGTGATGGTTACCCGCCCGGAATTCTGCGCGAATTGCAGCATCTTGTCATAGTCGATGAAGAACTGCGGGATCGTACTGTAAACCATGGTGTAGTTTGCCGGCAGTAGAAACTGATCCAGCGTAAGCGGCGCACCGGAGACCGCATAGGCCCAGTTCGTCCTGTCATTGTCGCGCGTGATCTCGCGCACTTTGGCACCCAACCCAATACCCCAACCAAGGTCACCAGGGGCCGTGTTGAAGCCATAATCGATGGCCGCTTCCTGAACGTACTCGTCGCTGTCATCGCGATACTGAGTCCAGCCATTGGAGGGCAACGCATAGTTTGCAGCGTTAAAAATCCTGGGATCGATATTGGAGGCGAATGGGACGCCGCCGGCCACGCGCTCCAGATCAAAGGTCGCTGCCGAGCCTGTCAGGTTGAACTGTACCTGATTAGACGGCTCAACAAAGGATGCCTCCGAATAGGAGGCGTGCCCGGAAAGGGTATGGCTGTCGGTGATATCCCAGCTCGCATTCGCGAGCGCGACGGTAAGTGGCTTTTCCAGTGGGAAGTCATTGAACCGGACAAAGCTGGCACTGCTTCCCGTTCCGTTGCGCAGGCGCTGCGAATGGCGAAGCTCGTTGTCATCCTGTCTGTAATGCGACAATTGCAGGCTTGTGCGCAGGTCCGGGATGACCTCCCATTCAAGTTTCAGAAGCGCGCCAAGTCGGTCGATTGTGTTGGGATAGTTCGACCAGAGCAGATCAGTCTGGGCGGCAGAAGCGCCTGGCGTGCCAACCGGTGTCGGCGTTTCACTGAGGACAGGAACCTGCTGCGGCAGCAGGCGTTGCTGGTCCCGGTTGCGCTGCAGATAGTTAACACCAAGTACAAAGCCGAACTGGCCGCGGTCACCGAGCCGGTTGGATGCTGTGGCATCGAAGCGCCAGTTTGGGGCATCGTCATAGTTGCGGTTAAAGCCGTCGCCGGGGACGTCGGTATCGGTCGACAACCCGGTCATTGCAGTTCCCGCGAGGTAGAAACCGTCCGAATCGAAAGCCGAGCGTGTGATCAGGTTCAGCGTTCCACCGATCGCATTGCCATCAATATCCGGCGTCCTGGACTTGGTGACGACCACAGTCCGGATCGCGCCGGAGGGAATAGCTTCCTTGTTGAGCTGACGGTTCTGCCGTTCCGCAGTTGCCAGCGTCGCTCCGTCCAGCGATCCGAGCGTGTAGCTCGGATTGAGGCCGCGGATCGAGACATAGCGGCCCTCATCTTCATCGAACTGCGTCTGCACGCCTGGCAGACGCCGAAGCGCGTCAGCGATATTGTAGTCGGGCTGGCTGCCGATATCATCCGCCGCCAGATAGTCGGCGACCCGGTCGTCTGCCCGCTTGGCGGCGACAGCCTGTTCGTTCTGCGCGCGGTAGCCGACGACCACGACCTCCCCGAGGCGCTGCTCGGGCTGCTCCTCGACGACGGCTGCCTGGGTTTGTGCGGCGGCCGTAGTTGGCAGCAAAGCAAGGGAACTCACGCCGATCCAAAGGCCGAGTTGAGAGTGCGCCCGCAAATTCCTAAACATATCGAACCGCCCTGAATCTTGTGACGTGGAAAGCGTCGACCTTGGGGCCGTGTATCGAGCAATCGTGACGGGCTGGTAATGGATTGGTTATGTTTTTGAGAAGCTCAGGTCCCAGAAATCCGGCAGCGCTTAAACTTGGATGAGCGTCGGACGCCAACCTCCGATGACGGGTGACCGGGAGAGCCTTTGCCGGCGAGCCTCGAGCTTCACCCGGTGTTGCGCGTAAAACGGGCTCTGAAGCCATGGCTATGAAGGGGTATCCGGGCGGCGCGGCCAGAAGCCGCCGGCAATGCCGCGATGATATGGCTCAGCGCTGCTGCAAGACAGGCGCAACGAGGCTGCAAGGCCGTTCATGGGGTAAAGGGTCGCCCTCCAGCAGGTGGAAAAGCGTCTGGTGCATGGGTTTTGCGGCGTCTGCTAAATTCCATTGCCGCCCCGCCGCAAGCAGGGGCGGAATGGCCGTAAGAAATCGCGGGTCTGCCATATTGAGGGCAAGGGTTTCCACAAGCTCTGCACGTGAGACCCGGTGGCCTACTTCATTCATATAGCTCGAGAATAAGGGCCGTCAGGCGCTCGGGATCAACGCCGCCCATTGAAAGCGCGGTCGCTTCATTCGGCATTTATCTCCCGCTCCAACGCGGAGATCGATTCGGTGATGTCATTGAACCTTGGTGCATCGCCGAAGATCATGCTGCTCATGGCGGCATAGTCGCGCCTCAGATCGTCGATCATCCTGTCATGCGGGCGGAGGGTGAATGTTGGTGGATGGGCCGATGAAAGATCAAAGTCCGGTCGATTGTAGAACATGCGCGCATGCTCGACGCAGTTTGCGCCAAGTGCCCGGTCCTTCAATGCCGTCCGCCCGATATCGGATTGAAGCATCTGATGCAGATCGTAGTAATGCCGCGACACGCGCTGGCCATTTCCGCGCAATTCTCCACGTTTGGAATACCAGCTCGTCAGGCCATGAACGATCACGTTCTTATCCCAGAATGTGCGCGCAGCGTCGACCACGGTGATGCCTGGTACCGCGAGATCGGTCGCTGGCAGATCGTCATCAACGTAGGGCTTGATTGTTCAAATTGAGTTTGGATCGAGCGCCGACTTGGCCCCTGACTCGATCTTCACCGTCTTGGTGATGTAGTCATCGGTAGGTGTGGATGTAGGGTAGGCAAGCAGCAGGGTTTGGCCGTCGGCGGGATCAGGTCGCACCTGCAAACTTCGTCAAAACCGGGAAGCACGCCGTCGTAGTTGCTGAGACGCTCATCGGAAGCCCCCCGTGCATCTCGGGGATCGATACTCTGGTCGGTGTAACCAAAAAGAGCCGGGGCATAACCTGCACGCCGCGCGGCTTTGGCGATATTATCGAAGCGGCGGTCGAGCGGTGTACCGTTGGCCACAACCCGGTGGTTCATCTGGTAAAGGCCGGTGTAGAGGCTCGCGCGCCCGGGGCTGCATGGGGCTGATTGGCTATAGTGGCGGGCAAGGCGAACGCCGCCCGCAGCCAGCCGGTCAAGATTGGGCGTGCGCACGACGGGATGCCCGGCGCAGGACAGGCTGTCGCCGCGAAACTGGTCAAGCGTGATCAGGAGTACGTTCAGCATGCGGGGCGCGTTAACACAGAGCCCGAGTGGCGTCTTGCGCGGAAATATGAACGGCAATTTAGGGCCGAGGCTGTGTAAAAATGCGCTGACTTCTCGTTCGCCATGATCTGTG
>CAYPDA010000064.1:0-9728 GCA_964409375.1 uncultured Hyphomonas sp. | reverse complement strand
AGACCGTCATCGCCCTGCTCAGCGCCGTGCAGGTTGCGCTGCAGAAGCGCTGACATCGCGAACCTGAGCTGCTCCAGATCCGTTACCTGACGAAAGACGAGACGTTCACGGCAAGCAGGATGATTGGCGTGCTGGTTGGGTTCGGCGGTGTTATAGTCATGATTGCGGGCGCTGCGCTGCACTCACCGGAGATTGATGTCGCCGCGCTGCTCGTCATTTTGTCGGCAGCCTTGTCTTTTGCCCTTGCAGGCGTCTTCGGACGGCGCTTCACGCTGTTGGGAGCGGAGCCCCTGACGACCGCTGGAGGTCAGGTTACAGCTTCCAGCGTCATACTGTGTCCATCATGGTTCTTGTGGATGCCCCCTGGAGCCTCTCAGCGCCGGCCCGGATACCTGCTCATGCGCCGGTGTCGCCCTATGGCTGGAGTTGTGAGAGAACGAGGGCGGGACCTGCTCAGCTGCCCGGTCGCAGCCTTTGGCTCGGGGTCCGGATATGCTGTTCGACTTGAGGCGTCGTTCTGTGTATCCCGGCGGTGACCATGATCTCTGGGTAAATGGAAAGGGGCGCGATGGCTGAATCTCGAGACAAGTCGTACACGGACGGGACCTGGGCAGGGGAGATCGATGATTACCTGTCGGCTTTGTTCGCGGCGGAGTCTGATGCGCTGAAGATCGCGCTTGAGAAGAATTCGGCTGCAGGACTGCCCGCACATGATGTGTCGCCCCTGCAGGGCAGATTCCTGCAGCTTGTCATTCTGCTGACCGGCGCGCGGCGCGTGCTCGAAATCGGCACGCTCGGCGGATACAGCACGATCTGGATGGCGGATGCGCTGCCGCCCGGCGGCCTCATCGATACAATCGAAATAGATCCCGGATGCGCCGCGGTGGCCAGGGCCAACATTACGGCAGCAGGCCACGGGGACCGTATCCGGGTCTGCGAGGGAAGCGGGGCGGATGTCCTCCCGACGCTCACGGGTCCCTATGACCTGATCTTCATCGATGCGGACAAGCAGAACAATCCGGCCTATCTCGACTGGTCTATGAAGCTGGCCCGTCCCGGCGCAGTGATTATCGGTGACAATATTGTACGCGGCGGGGAGGTCGTCGACCCGTCCAGCCCCGATGAGCGTGTCCAGGGCGTCAGGACGTTCCTCCAGAAGATGGCTGAGGATCCGCGGCTGACAGCAACCGCGCTGCAGACGACAGGCGGCAAGGGCTGGGACGGGTTTGTTATGGCGGTGGTGAAAGGCTGACCGCCACCTTCCGGCAGGTGTCCATTGAAGGCATTCTTTTCCAGCAAGGCTCAGGATGGAAGCCCTGTATGCGTCCATGACCTTGATGCCTTCATCGTTTCCGCCCCATCGAAGCGACAGTGTCCTCAGGCGCAATGATGCAAGGTTGATCCTCCGGGCGTTGCTCCCGCGCCGGTCTCAAGCGCAAGGTGCCGAAGCAGGATGACGGTTTCTGCATCTCTGATTTCGCCTGACCGCACCATGCTGAGCGCCAGCTCCAGCTGCAGCGCTCCTTGGCATTGCCTCACTGTGACTTCTGTCAGAGGCGATCCATACATGATCCCTGCATCTGCCGGACCTTGGCAGAACGGTCAGCCGGGGAAAGCACGCCGTCATATTTGAGCCTTGCCGGAATTACCGGACGAGCGAAACAGACCGCCGGAAGTCTGGCGGCCGCACTGAATGAGATTGTCCGTCGCCCGGCGGGATCGCCGCGGAGTCACAATCGGAACAACCGGCAGGTTCTTCACCTCTGTATCAGACCGCTGCGCGACGTCCTGATCATCCGCACCCTGCGAAATGCCCCCGAGCAGCTCATTGCTGGACGGCGCCCCCGCCGCCTGAAGCCATCTGGTATTCGGGTTCGTACGTCACAGGAAACGCGACTGACCGGGAAATGAAGCAGTATTGATGGATTTCCCGGTGTAATGCGTCGGCGCGCGCCACGTCTGACCCGGAGGCAAGGACGATCCGCGGCCGCAAGACAGCGGAGACGAACCGGCCCGCGCCGTTTGGAAGGGTCTCGCCGAGGCCGGACGGCTCATCCTCATAGCCCAGCACCGTTACGCCGGCGTTTGCCGCCAGGTGGAGGTACCAGAGCATGTGGCAGGCGGCGAGGGCGGACAGGAGAAGGTCCTCGGGATTGTACCGGGACGGATCGCCCCCGAGCATGGGGTCGTTTGAACAGGAAACAACCGCCTTGCCCTCGACCGCCATGTCCCAGGTGCGGTCATAGGCGCGGTAGTGTTTCGTGCCTTCGCCGCGATTGCCGGTCCAGGCAACCCGGCTGGCGTAGGGATGAGTTTTGGCTCGTTGTGTCTCTGACATGTTCATCGCTCCTCGGGCGGAATGGGTGTGGGGAGTTCGGCCATCCGGCGCACATGCCTGGGCGACCCGCGGCTGTAGCGGCGGATAAAGCTGGCCGGATGGGTCGCCGGCCCCGGACCCTGGCCGGGGCGCCGGTCCGGGGCAGCGTGCAGCCAGCGCGGCAGGTGCAATCGGGGGGTGAATATGCGTGCCAGAACGGCCTCCGGCGGGAGGTCCAGTCCACACGCATCGCAGCCTGGCCGGCGTTGGAACATACGTCCTCCCTGGTTAGGTTCCCCCCTACACGCGAATGCCGGAGGCGGATACGAATAAAAGATGTCCGGCCGCGCCAATACACGCCAGGTCGTCTTTGTCCTGTACGACGGCCTGCGGGTGCTCGACCTTGCCGGGCCTGACGAGGTTTTCGCCGTGGCCGCCGGGTCCGGCGCAGACCCGTCCATGATATCCGTCACATCGCGCCGGCGGGGCGGCTCCTGAACTCCTCGACATTCCCGCTCTGCGGCGAGCCTGCCTCTGCCACCCCTTCGGAGGTCCATACGCTGGTCGTTCCCGGCGCGCCCCGGCGGGCGATCGAAGGCGCATTGGCCGACGAGGTCTTCATCGCCTGTCTCCGCGATACGGCGGACCGCGCGACCCGGGTCGTCTCGGTCGGCACCGGCGCCTTCCTGCTCGGCGCCCTGGGCCTCCTCGGAGGCCTCCGGGCGGCCACGCACTGGTCGGCGGTCGACCGGCTGGCGCCGGCTGCCGCGCGGCCCAGGGTCGATGGCGACGCCCTTTTCGTTGAGGACGGCCGGATCTGGACTTCAGCCGGTGTCACCGCAGGCATTGATCTCGCGCCTGCGCTCTTGGCCCGGGATCCCGGTACGGCAACGCCGCCCGAGATCGCCCGGGAGCTGGTCGTCCCGCGCGTCCGGCCCGGCGGACAGTCCCGGTTTTCACGCCCTCTGAGCCTGCAGGCGCGCGCCGCGCCGGACCTCGCCCGGCTCGTCCCCTGGCTGGAAGCGCGCCTGCAGGACCCCCGGACTTCGGCGATGATGGCTGAGGCAATGGGGATAAGCGATCGAAGTTTCCAGCGGAGGTGCAGTCGCCGGTTCGGCCCCGCGCCCGCCCGCCTCCTTTCGGAGCTGCGGCTGGAGCGGGCGAAGGCGCTTCTCCCGGATCCGAAAGCCCAACTCGCCGGCGTGGCGCTGCGGTCCGGCTTCGCGGATGCGCCTGCGCTTTCCAAAAGCCTTCCGGAAGCGGTTCGCCTCGGCGCCGGCCAATCATCGGAACAGTTTTGCGACTGTAGATTGGCCTGCGGTCGGCGGGAGCGAGGCGGACCGGAGCGCCGGCCTCAGCCGGTTGCACGCTTTCTGCCCGGCGAGCTCGGTCGCGTCCGAGCGGGCGCCTCAGTGACGGGGCATCGTCATTTTCTGCGACCGGTGTGATACGAGTTCCATGAACCGCGCCGGGTCGCAGGCGGCGCGTACCAGATGCCTAACGGGTCTGCCACTCTTCCGATCGATTACTCAGGCAACTTTGATCTCTATGCGGATTGAGCGTCCAGTCCTGCGGGCTGAGATCGCTAAAGCACATCACAGAATCTCTGCCTGCAGCTTTCGCAGCATATAGAGCTTCGTCAGCACACCGCATAAGATCGAACAAGTCATTGGTGTCGGTGCTGGAGCAGGAAATTCCCTGTGAGACGGTCATGGGCGGCAGTGTACGGCCATTGAGTGTCAGGTCGACTTTTCGGAGTTCGGATCTCAGTCTTTCCGCGACCTTGACACAGGCATCTGCGTGCATGTTTGGACAAATGACCATGAACTCTTCGCCGCCCACGCGGCAGGGCGACATTTTATCACCGAAGGTCTCATACAAAAGAGCCCCGAATTGTTTGAGTACCAAGTCACCGGCTTCATGCCCGTGATTGTCATTGAAAGTCTTGAAGTGATCAACATCCAGTGAGATCAGCGAGAAGGGGCCTTTCGTCTGTTTGGACTTTCTGAACTCCCTGCTCGCTGTGTCGAGAAACCAACGCCGGTTCCAGAGGCCCGTCAACTGGTCGCGTGTCGACTGCTCCAGAAGCTCGGTCCTGAGATTGACATTGGCGATGGCCAGGGAAATCTGCTCGACACAGAAGACTGCCGTCTCCCAGCGGCTGTTCAGCCATTCAAGAGCGTCCCCGGCAAGCTCCTTAGTCGGATCGGCTTCAGGGAATCTGAGATGCAACATCCCGATGGTCTCTCCGTGCGCGACGAGCGGCAGACAGAAGTAGGGAGCCGACTCGTCCGGAACATGGCTGCATTTGAACTGAATCGGCTCGGCGCCAAACGCATAGGCCCGGCCGCGGCGCATGCCCCAACAATCTTCGGGTCCAAGATGGGCAACACTCTCTGTGTTTCCCCAACTCGCAGCGAGATCGAGCGTGTCTCGGGAGTTGGAATAGAAATAGAGGTGGCCTGACGCATTCGGTATGATTGCCTGCAATGACTTTCTTATGACCAGCAGCAGCTCATCAATGGTTCTGCAAGCATACAGCCATTCACTGGTTTTGCTCAGGGCACGCCTTTCTTTGTCCCGAAATCTTTCCTGCTCAAGAAAGGACGCTGCGCGCGCCTCCAGCCTGCGTCGCTCGCTGACGTCCCGCTCGACGGCCATGAAGTGCGTGTGCTTACCATCCCTGTCAAAGATGGGCTCGATTGACAGCTCGACCCAGTAGCCTTTGGAATTCTTGCAATAATTGTAGATCTCACACCGTATGGGGCGTCTGTCCTGAAGTGCCTTCCGGATCTCAGCGACCGTAGCCGGATCTGTCTCGGGCCCTTGCAGAAGATCACCAGGCTTCCGGCCGAGAGCCTCCTCGAACGTGTAGCCGCTGAGAGTCTGAAAGGCACGATTTACCCATTCCAGCCGGCCCTCGGGACCTGTCACGACAATACTGTCCGTCGAATGACTAACGGCAAGCTGAGCGTAGAAGGAAAGGTCATCGGGCAGTTGAGATGTCTCGTACATGTTCAGGTCATGGCCAGATGGAAGGTTGAGGGTTCGGGGGAGCCGAATGGGTCCGGCTCAGTTCTGAAAGACATGCCGTCTTCTGCCAGCAAGGAGATAAAGGTCAGACGGACAGGCTCGCCCGGCGCACATGCTCGCCTGACGCCGGGTAGGGGAGTAAGTGAAGTCGGGAGTGCTCATGTTTTCTGTCTGTTTGCGTTCCAAAGCAGGGCCAGGACTATGGGAGCTGCCTGCGCGGCTTGCTGCATGTCGCCCGGACGCGTTCTTCATCCGGCGGCCCTGCAAATGAAGTCGGTCCTGATCCAATACGCCGGACCAGCGATCCGGTTCCATATTAGGCCGCCTTCAACAGTCAGGCGGGCAGTCCACAAAGAGCGTCGCCGCGAAGACCACCGCGTCTGAGGGCGGGACTTTGGCAAGCCCGCCATTGCGGCGACATTCGGGCGCCGCGCGACACCGCTCCCCGCAGGGTGTGCCTGCTGCGCTGACCAAGACCGTCTCGGACGATGCGGGGAAGCAGTCTCAGGGGCGCGCATGTTCTGAACCGGTCCGGGGTGCCGCTGCGCCGGACCAGTTCCTGGCGATGCGGGTTGCGCTTTGCGATACATCGATACCGCTGAGAAGCGCCGGCGCACAGGCGCGCCGCAACGCTGCATTCTGCAAGAGCGGTCAGTGACACATTTCTGCTGACCATCGCGTGCGGGTTCAAGCAGATCTTGCCGGTCAGGCATTTCCTGCGCCGCATGCAATGGCGCGTCCATTGCCGATGTCATCAACGACGATGCGAGCATGGTGCCGGAACGCGCGGGTTCAGATTTTTTGGATACGACAGAACGCGGCACTCCTGCGGTTGTCCGCAAAGCTACAGATTTCGGGAGTAGAATTAGTCGGGAGGTTACACCCGTTTCAATACCCCGTTGACAGGACGAACAGTTGCGTATTCTAACGTTTACTGCAAGCTCGACCCGGGCTTTGGCGGGACCATGAAATGGCATCATGATATCACGCTCCGGGCTCATCGGCAGCGTATCAGCCTTAAGGCCCATACCCTTACTTGTACCCAAAAATATCCATAACGGCTGCGGGCTTCCTGTAGAAAGATGTGCGCCATTCCTCCGGTTTCCATGTAACAGACGCTGCTTCCCGGTATAGGCTGCGGCGGGCACCCTGGAGGAGCTTTTCATGAGCCGCCTGTTTGAAGAGCTCGATTATTGTCCGACGGAGATCGGAGTGCTGACGCTCCGGCGGCGGCGGGAGATGCGGCTGGGCAGGGACATCTTCGAGATCAAGCTCGGCGACGCGCATCTGATGTCGGATCTGTTCACCGTGTCGGAAGCGGCGCTGGCGGATCTTGGGCTCGGCGCCGCGCGAGGCGGCGACCTGCGGGTCGTCGTGGGCGGGCTCGGCATGGGCTATACGGCGCTGGCAGCGTTGAAGGATGCGCGGGTATCGGAGCTGCTCGTGGTCGAGTTCCTGGCGCCGGTGATCGAGTGGCACCGGCGGGGCATCTTGCCGGTCGGCGATGTTCTGGCCGCGGACGACCGCGTGCGGCTGGTGCAGGGGGACTTCTTTGCACTGTCTGCGGGCGGAGCAGGGTTTGATCCGGATCGGCCGGGCGCGAAGTTCGACGCCGTGCTGCTGGATATCGACCATTCGCCGGAGATGCTTCTGGACGCGCGCAGCCGCAGTTTTTATGAGCCGGACGGCCTGAGGGCGCTGGCGGCGCATCTGCGGCCGGGCGGCGTGTTCGGGCTGTGGTCGAATGAGCGGCCGAGTGATGCGTTTACGCAGGTTCTTTGCGGGGTGTTTGCGCACGCCTGGGCGAACAAGGTGGTGTTCGAAAACCCTTATGACCAGTCGGAGATCGTGCAGACGGTGTATCTGGCGCGGACGGGCGCGGCGGCGCCGCAGGGATGACAGCGGCGATCCGGTGTCCGGTGTGCGAGGGGCTGGAGACCGAGGCCTTCGTGCAGATCGGGGCGCGGGACTATTGGCGCTGCGGGGTTTGCGAGGCGCGGTTCATGAACCCGGCGGCGCGGCTGGAGGCGGGCGCCGAGCGGGCGCACTACCAGACGCACGAGAACCATATTGATGATCCGGCCTATCGGCGGTTCCTGTCCAAGCTGGCCGAGCCTTTGCTGGCGGTGTTGCCGCCAGGCTCGCAAGGGCTCGATTTTGGCTGCGGGCCGGGGCCGGCGCTGGGCGGTATGCTGGCGGAGGCAGGGCATTCCATCGCCTGTTATGATCCGTTCTTTGCGCCGGATACGGAGGTTCTGGGCCGGGAGTATGATTTCGTGGTCTGCAGCGAGGTGGCCGAGCATTTCCATGATCCGGCAGGTGAGTTCCGGCGGCTGCGGCGGCTCGTGCAGCCTGGCGGCTGGCTCGGCATCATGACCTGTTTCCAGACGGATGATGCGCGGTTCGCCGCCTGGCATTATCCGAAGGACCCGACGCATGTGGTGTTCTACCGCGAGGCCACGCTCCGCTGGCTGGCGGACGCCGGGGGCTGGACGTGCACATTTCCGTGCAAGGATGTCGCGATCCTGCAGAAGCCGTCCGTAGCCTGAAAAAGAGGCCTAGCGGAACAGGAGCAGGGGCACGAGGCAGGAACGGATCAGCGCGGTCGTCGTCGAGCCGATGATGAGATTGCGGATGCGCGAATGACCATAGGCGCCCATGATCAGCATGTCGGCACCGTCGCGTTCCGTTTCCTGAGCGATGATCTTCTCGGCGTTTCCGGGCAGGGCTTTTGCCGCCGCTTCATAGCCGGCCTCGCTGAGGCGAGCGGCGGCGGCGATGCCGGCGCGGGCGAGGTCTGAGCCGGGGTCGGCGACGCTGAGCACTGTGATGCGCGGGCGCTCCGCCATCGGGCTCTGCACCAGGCTGCCCAGCGCCTTGCGGGCGCTGACGCCGTCATCAAAGGCGAAGACGGCGTGGGTGATCGGCTTGAAGGCCCGGCTCGCGATCAGCACGGGGCGGTGGACCGCGCGCACGACGCGCTCGAGATTGGTGCCGAGATGCAGCTTTTCGAAGTCGGCGCCCTCACCGCGCTTGCCCATGACGATCAGGTCGCCGCCCCGCTTGACGAGGGAGTCGGCGATCTCGCCGACGCGCAGCGCGAGGCTGACATTTGTGACGCCCTGGCCTTCGAGGCGGAGCTGGGCGGCGTCGAGGATGGCGCGGCCGCGTTCCTTGGCGAGGTGTGCGGCCTGCGCGTCATGCTCGGCGAGCTTTTCAAGCAGGGAGGAGCGCGCACCGAGGCCGATGGCGCCGGACAGGTCGGCGGGGACGGAGGTGCCCTGCCGCTCGGTCAGGACATGCAGGAGCTCGATGTCGCCGCCATACTGCCGCGCGGCCCAGGCCGCATGGTCGCAGACGCTGTGAGTGTAGACGGAGCCGTCGATGAGAGCGAGGATATGGGTCATGGCTGTCTGGCCTTCCTAATGCGACATCAGCTGGTCGAGCGCGCCCGGCTTGTCATGCACCGCCAGCTTGTCGACCATGGTTTCGCTGGCTTCGTTCATGCCGATAAGTTCGACCTTTGCGCCTTCACGGCGGAACTTGAGCACGATCATGTCGAGGGCGGCAACACTGGACACGTCCCAGATATGCGCGCCGCTGACATCGATGATGACTTCGTCGAGGGCTTCCTTGAGGTCGAAGGCAGCGTTGAAGGCCTCCACCGAGGCGAAGAAGAGCTGGCCTTCGACTGTGTAGCGCCGGATGCGGCCATCGTCTGACAGGGTCGAGGAGACCTTGAAGATCTGGGAGATCTTGCCGGCGAAGAAGAGGCCCGACAGGAGGACGCCGATCAGCACGCCGATGGCGAGGTTGTGGCTGATGATGACGCCGGCGACGGTCGCGACCATAACGATGGACGACGAGCGCGGGTGCACGCGCAGGTTTTTCAGCGATGACCAGCTGAACGTGCCGATCGAGACCATGATCATGATGGCGACGAGCGCGGCCATCGGAATGCGGCTGACCCAGTCGCCGATCAGCAGGATCATCGCCAGCAGGAACACGCCGGAGGAGAGCGTCGACAGGCGTCCGCGCCCGCCGGATTTGATGTTGATGATCGACTGGCCAATCATGGCGCAGCCCGCCATGCCGCCGAAGAAGCCTGTCACGGAGTTGGCGACGCCCTGGCCGACGCATTCGCGGTTGCGGTCGCTCGGCGTGTCGGTGAGTTCATCGACGATGGTGGCGGTCATCAGGGACTCGAGGAGGCCCACGACGGCAACAGCCAGCGCATAGGGGAAGATGATCTGCAGCGTCTCGAAGGTCAGCGGGATATCCGGTATCAGGAACATCGGCAGGGTGGCGGGCAGTTCGCCCATATCGCCGACCGTGCGCACATCGAGGCCGAAGCCGATGGCGAGCGCGGTGAGGGCGA
>CAYPDA010000063.1:0-10346 GCA_964409375.1 uncultured Hyphomonas sp. | reverse complement strand
AATGATTCAGCTTCTGGCGCCATTTTTTGCACTTTATGCGCCAACTCAGAGAATTCTTTTTTCGCACAATAAACTGAAACCGTCCTGCATAGGTTGCAGGGACTTAGAACCCCGCCTTCGCAGATAATTCTCCAGAACTCGGACCAGCAAGTCGCTCTGCGTAGCCGGTTTCGCGCACAAAACTGAAGGCAATCGATCCGACACTGGCACCACTTGCCGCCAGGAGCTCTGTCACCGTTTCTGGAGCTGACACAACGGCGCGGTAGATGTCAACACCAGACCCCGCGTAGCCTTGGATCGCGGCATCCGAGGGCCTGTCAGATCTCAGCGTTTCCTGTATCAGCATTACCACGCGAGGCAAAGAACCATGCCCCGAATGCGGAGAAAGGCTTCGACTAAGGTCAGGGGGCATAGCTCTGCCCCCCCCGCTCAGCGCCAACCAAAGAGGTCTAAGTTATGCCTCAGGTCCCGATCCACGAAAAGCAACCCCGGGAGGCGATCTGGTCGATCATCATGCCCAACGGCCTTGATTGTGCCGCAAAGCAGGCGCTTGAGGACAATGATCATTGATATCTTATGATATTTGCAGAACTCTCCGAGCGAAGTGACGCCATCGTCGTTCCACACGCGCCCCTTGGGGACAGCATCGATCGCACCAGCGATGCGAATTGCACCCTCTCTCTGGAAAAATGGCCTGAAATAGCTGCCAGGTAACAATGGCTTGAGTAAGCCCGCCTCGCAAAGGTTATTGATGTTTCGTTCCGTTGTTGTGATTTTCGCCGTCACGAAATCCTTGTCGACATGATCGAGCAGGAACTCCCGAACTTTTTGAAATAGCTCGTCATCCGAGAAATCGACTTGCTCGCACGCGGCACCAGCCCGCTTCAGCATCTCTTCCGCGATCTTGACGTAATGCAGATCGGACAACTCAAGCTGAGATGCGTTGAAACGGATCCGCGCTTTCTTATCTGGCTCCTCCTGGCGCTTAAAGAGGCGAACATCACTCTGTCCAGTGCGAAATTGCTTGTAGTCTGATTCAAACAAGTCGACTAGCGGCTTGTATAGATCGGGATTCCTTCGTCCGAGCCAAAAGTAGAAGCGCCCGTATGCTGAAATGATACGCGTTCCGCTTTCTTGATCCGAAGATCGCATGTCTCGCAGGACCGCCCGCGCTCCTGTTGGCCATCTGATCAGTGCGTGGAAAGCTCTATCCTGATACGGATCGCTGGCGCGTGCTGCCAGCGCGTCCGCTGGAGGCGATTTGTCAGGGTTGAGCTCCCATGCCATCCTGAGCGCCAGTTCGTGTAGTTCCTTCGGCGGCAGTTTGGCAGCGAAACCGCCGGCTGGGTCGCCGACGCCAAGCGTCTGTCGCGCGAGATGTTTTTGAAGTTCTGAAACGCAGGCTTCGCCGTCCTGTGAAGCGGCTCCGGTGAGGTCAGCTCCGCAAGAACAGTATCGCGGATCGAGATTTTTCCACGACAGCCTCTGAGAGCAATGTGGACAATTCACGATCAGTGACGCGCCATGGGTTGCACAGACCGCAAGATAGTTCAAGTCCCAGAACCAGCGTCGATATGTCGAGGGCTCTCGCAGCTCCGACTGCCGGGATGAGTCCTCCGCAAGACAGATTGGGCACACAGGGCCGTATTTCAGGATTTTCCTCGGCGAGAACGTGGTCGAGAGAACGTTGGAGGCGATCGCCGATCCCTCGCCGTGTGAGCAAACCTGCCTCTTCATTAGATCAGCCTCGAGTAATCCCGTCCGCTGTGCAAGTTGGCGGAGCGTCGTGTCTGATACCCGAGCATTTCGGCAGTTGTGATCGTCAAGCCCTATCAGAATACAAAGGTCCTGCATGCGATCGCAATCATGACGCCGTGTCAATCGTTGGAGAAGCGAATAGAGGGACTCGTGTTCATAAAGGGTGATGCGATTTGGGGTCGGCCCTCGCCGTGTGCTCATTGTGCTGCTCCGGTTCAGAAGACTGCGTAGTCGACATTGCTCCGGCGGTAGATCACGTTTCTCAACGTCGGAGGGCTGAATGCGGGGTCAATCTTACGAGCGGTTAGCCGCTTCATGACGGCGCGCGGTGAGAGCCCGGTCTGCTTTGCGAGGTGCGCACATGAGACAAACGTCTTGTCAAATTCTTCAACCGCGGACGTGGTCATGACGGCGTGGCCGTCTGCCTTTTCTGTAAGGTGACCTGAACGCGCCAGAAACCTGACAGTGTCGGCATGAATGTGCAGTCGCCGCGCAACAACCGCTTCGGTGAGCCTGGCTCTGGGGGATGGCCTCAGGTCACCGAGCGCTTTCAGGCTGACATGGAAAGCCTGAAGCCCAATGCCTCCGGGCTCAAGGAATTCAACAGAGAGCCGCTCTTGCATCAGCGCTTCAAGCGCATGAACGAGGCGCACGCCCATGCTTTGACAGGCGGCCGGCAAGGCGCGTGTCTTTTCATTAGAGCTGGCACTGGCGAGGGCTTGTTGACGCCCGAGGCTCGTGAGGAAGTTTTCAATGTCCGTGGCGCGAAACCGTCGCTGTCCGAGGAAATCGACGGGTTCAATGAGACCGGCCGCCACGATTTCCCGCGCTCTGATCCGCCCGATCCCGAGGGTCTTGGCGGTTTCCTGTAGGGTGAGCGTGCCGCTTGCGTCGGTTCGGGTCTGGACCAGCCAACTGTTCGATAGCGACGTCGCAACGCCGCGGCGGTGCCCCCTTGGCATCGCGCCTTCGCCGGCGAGGGCCCGAGTGATACGCCGGTAACTTGAGCCGAGTTCCCGGACGACTGCAGCAATGCCGCGACCCACGGGGAAGCGCTCCCCGAACAGGACTTCGCCCTCCTGAGCGATGCCGTTGGCGATGGCGTGCTTGCGAAGGCACCCCCGAAGCGCCTCGCCAAATCGAGGCGCGGTCTCGGTCACCGCCCACGACGCATAGATCCAGCCATAGGCACCGATCACGCCTGACGGCGCCACGGCAAGGTCGGGTCTGTTGACAATGTCGTCCAGCGCACTGATGAGGGCGCGAGGCCAATCCCGTGCGCCGGCGAGACCGATTGTCCGCGCCTCGGCACGCCCCTTGGCGTCGCTCTTGGGCTTCTTGGCTCTGTAGCCGCCCTTGATCGCCGACCCGAGCCTTTCGATCACAGGGAGCGCTTCACCCAGGCAAAGGTTCTCGAGAGCGCCGCAAGGGGCGTCGCGCGTGAAGCCCATCCTTGCTGCGATGAATTGCGACACGCTCGCGTCGCCCGAACTCGACGGGCCCGCGGCGAGGTCCGCGCCACATTCGCAGACGTCGAGGACCGACCGCCTCCAGCCGAGCGGCGTGCCACAAGTAGGGCATGCGTCGTGCAGTCGAAGCCGATGGATGTGACAGACATCGTAGGTGCGGATGTCCCAGTACGTACGATGCCAAGGCCCCTTCGCCACCGAGCCCCGCCCGGACATGGCCTCGAGGCGGTCGTCGAGGAAACAGGCCGGGCAATAGCGGCGGCCCCGGACTGACCAATCGTTGAGATAAAGGATTTCGCCCGCCAACCGGACGCGTCGCGCTTTCGGCTCGATGATCGGGCTAGAGAACGCAATGGCTTCGAGCGATAAGCCACTCGCCCTGGCGATGGCCGCCGGATCGAGGGTCGCCGGCGTGTTCTGCCAGGCTATGCCAAGCTCCGCCGCAAAGGCGCGCGGATCCTCCTCTCCATGCCGATGCGCGAGTCTCAGCAGGAGCCCATGTGCGGGTTCGCCTTCGTGGCCGAGGATCCGCAGGGGGAGTGTCATGATCTTGCCAGAGGACTATAGGGCTTCCTCCCCTTGCCTCGGATCCTCGTTCGCCTCGACGTGTCATGGTCCTCAGCCGGGGCATAGGCGTGCGCCGACGTCGCGTACCCTGTGGTCTCAAGCGCATCGATCATTGACTGCACCAATTCGTCCGAGCAGAGGAAAGGATTGCGCGCGCGATCCTCGGCCGATATCTCGATGTCCGCATCAGTTCTCCATTCCTTTCTGCGCCTTGGCCGGCTGTTCGCCTTGGGAAGAAAGTCGTGATACACTTCGGCATGCAACAGCATGGGGATCGAAGAGTATCCTCGGGATTCCGCGCGAAAGAGAGCCTCCGAGAGGTGTTTGGACGCCAGCCCGACATAGCCGCCTGCGGTCACATAAATGCGCTTGACGACATCGGGCGCAGCAATGCCGCTGGGATCCGCGAGTTGCATGTTCTGCGAGAAACCAACCATGACTTCGCAGAAAATTTTGCGGTCGCTTCGATCTTTCCAGCGATACGGTTCGATAATGAAGTCGGGCTCCTTGCGACGGCGCATCTGCGTCGCATCGCCCAAGTCGAGGACACGCGGCATTCCGGCAAGGACGAGCTGAACCTTGAGTTGGTTCGAAAGCGACTTGATGAAATCGACGTCGCGTTCCGTGATCTCCTCTCGCTTATGGTTGATCAGATGATGCGCTTCGTCCACAATGATCATCTCGACGCCGATTTCACCGACGATCGTGATCAGACGCCTGGTGAAGTCCCCTGCGCTCCACTTCGCCGGCGCCTGATATCCGAAGGCGCCGCACAGGCTGGAGGCGAAACCACGCGATTTCTCGCTCTTGTTGGCTTCCACATAAACCACGGGCCAATAATCATTGAACGCAATTCCTTCACGATAGCATTCCGGCAAATCGGCCAGCCGGTGCTTTCCGGAAGCGATGTCCTCACGGGACACGCGGGGGTACAGCGCCGCGTATTGCATCAGCCCGAAACTCTTGCCGGAACCGGATTCTCCGGCGACAAGAAGGATGCGCGCGTCCATTGACCGGCCAAGGCGATCGAGCGTCGACCGAAGACGGAGTTTATCGAGCGCGACCTCCATCTCGAGAAGGCGAGGATGGGGGACGGCCTCGTTCTCGAAGTACCCTCTTGCAGCCGCGGCGCGAAGGTCAGCGTCTTCTTCTTCTGGCCCGTCCATTTTCCCATTCCTTTTGCCAGTCCGATAAAGTGGGCTGAAGCGCCGAGTCGGCCTCGTCCAAGCTGCATTCGGCGCCCGACGCATCTCGTTCTTGCGGTCGAATGTCGTTCGTTGAGGCGGATGAGGGCTTCGGATTTCGCCGGCCTGATCCCATGAGGCCCGTTGCGTATCCGCCATCGTCGCCGTAGCGCGCAGCACGCGCGGAGAGACCCTTGTTTTGGGCTCCTGTCTTGAAGTCCTCCAACTGATCGGCAATCACTTGGGGCGCGTCGAGAATCTGTTGCACGGTGACGAAGTTGCCGGCGCCGGCGGCATGACGGGCAGCCGACAGGTGCATCCGATGCTGGAACTTCGACACGCCGACCGCGGCCTGCGGTGTCGTGCACGGGATGTGGAGCCAGCGCCCGTCGTGCTGAAGATGCAGCACGCCGATGTCGTAGGGGTCTCGTCGGAACTCGAAGAGTTTGTCGAGCGCTCCACGCTCGGCGCGAATCTCGGTCAGGATCTCCTTGTCGAGATAGGTGAGACCCTCGACGTGGACGCCGGTGCTGCTGATGTGGGCGCGCACGACCTCCCCTGTGAGGGGGATGATCAAGTCAGGGCTCGGGGGCAGGCGCACCGGACGCAAGGCCGCGAGTTCGCGCCACCGGTCGAGAGGGCGCGCCATGATGCGGGGATGAACCTTGGCGTGATACTCGTCGACCAGGAATTTCACGACCTTGTAGACGAGGTCATCCAGTGACCAAACAGCGTCTCGCGCCGCGTCATGGGGCCTGAGCTTGTCCTTCACCACCTTGCCTTCGGCGAGATCGAAGACCCTGGTGTTGAGGGTGCGGAAAAGCCGCTCGATGACGCCTTTGAGCCACGGCGAGCGGACGGGGAGATTCAGGATCTCGAAGCCGAGCGCCGCCGCCGCCTGCAGCAACGACCTGCATTGGAGGTCCAGGCCATTGTCGGCAAGGCCGAGATCGAAGACGCCAAAGCCTGGCCAGTCGTTGACGATGTCAGGAAATTCGCTGAGGTCTTTCGGCCAGATGGCGTGTGCGATGGCTCTTTGGAGACAGGCATAGGACGGTGGATGGAAGCCGACGTGAATGCCGAGGACCATTCGGGAGGCAACATCGATGACCGCTGTCAGCCAGGGTCGGACCGGCTTGCCGCCGCCCGGCGGCTTGACGAAAACGTCGATCAGGCAGTGATCGATCTGGACTTCCTGCAGCGCGAATTCGGGTGGCTTGCGCAGTTCGAAGACGCCGTATCTCAGATAAGCGGCGCGTCGCCCGTATCGATTCGCAAATTCTTCGCGCTCGGAATATTGGCTTTTTAGGCTTCGATAGAAGCTGGAGCGATGGCAAGGCTGGATTTCCTTGGCCGCGCAAAGCTTCTCGTACTCGCTATAGGCTGAGGAGACGCAAGGCTTCTTGTCCGGATCAAAGCAAAAACTCTTGATCGCGGTTTCAAAAAGCTCTTGCCGCAGTTCGGCGTGATCGAGTCGCGGCTTGCGGTTGCCGCGCTCGTTCTTGCGCGGAATGAGGGCGCGCAGATCGCGGCCGTTTCTGGTCCAGAGCAGGTACCAGCTTCGGACCGCGCTGGGGCTGTGTTTTTCGAGGTCGCGGGGCAGCACCATGGGCTGTTCCGCCGGGCGCGGCTTGCGGCGCGATCGCTGCTCTGCGACCGCGTCGGCGCGATGCGCCGCGATCTCCTCCTCTCGGCGCCAACCGTCGATGTGCGCCGCGTAAACCGTTTCCGCCGCATTGGTGCATGCCTCGACGAGGCGCTCGCCGGCCTTGATGCGGCGGTCCGCTTCCTTGGCGTATGCGAGGTGACGCATCGCCTCCCGTCGGCGCCACGGCTCGTAGCTGTCGAGCGGCTGCGCCCGGAGTGCGCTCGTCTTCGGGTCGGCGTCGCGCGACGGGCCGGGAAAATGCGTCAGGCCGCCGACCTTGAAGACGTCGAAGACTTCGGCCATGGACCATGTGCGGGCATCGCCGCCGCTGTGCTTGCGCATGACGAAGCCGCCCGGCACGCATTTCTCCACGAGCCAAAGGCTCGTGCCCACCTCCGGTTGCGTCGTGACGACCTGGTCGCCCTGTCGAAGGTCGAGCGGCGTCATCGATCCGGTCCCGGCAGCAGCAAGGTTTCGGCGGTGACGGCCTGGTTCAGGTCGATGGTCAGCCGGGCCTGGGCGCAGAGACCGAGAGCGGCCTCGACGAGGCGCGGATCATCGGCAGCCTGCGCCATGATGTGGCCCAGGGGCACCGGAAAGCCGTGGGTCGCGCAGATCTGGTGGATCTTCGTCGTGCGCTCGGGCGTGACATGGCCGACGGCGAAGCGCAGCCGCCACGCGGTCTGCCAGCGCGGCTGGCGGCGGATTTCTCGCTCCGTCCAGAGGAGGAATCGCCCGCCACGCAGCGCACAGACGGCCTCGATCAGACCACGCCGTCCGTCGAGATCGGGGTGGCGGAAGAGATAGTCGCTCGTCTTGATCTCGATCCAGATGATCGAGCCGTCGCGCAGTTCGATGAAGGCGTCGGGGGTGTAGCGGCGGCCACGGCCGGCGATGCGAAGATCAAAGGTTTCGGGCTGCGCCTTGAGCCGTCGCACAGCCGCCGTCATGTCGAGGAGCAGCAAGCCATCGTGCTCCAGTCTCGAGGCATACTCCATCGGCTCGAAGCGCACTGGCCGGTAGACGCCGCTCGATCCGAACACCTTTGTCCATCGGTGCGCAGTCCGCGCCATGGCGCTATCCTCGCGAGCAGGCTACAGCCTGTCGACCTTTCATGAGTGCATTATGATTGCCCTCTCTACGATCTATTCCAATAGATCTATAGTCGTACATTGTCAGATTGCGTCAGCGACTCACCTAACGACTATGACATTACTTCTTTTGTAAGCCGATCAGAACCATTTCGACTGTAGAGTAAAATTTGAAATCGGGTGATTGGTGAGCGAAATTCGGTGTTTCGGCGCAGACGCAGGGTTTGACTTGATTCGGACTGCATGGCCCACGAAAATATCCGATACAGCGCCGACGTCGCGCAATGCCAAGCCATTTTACTTGGCGTAGCGCCACATGATAAGATGAAAAACAGAATATACGCGAGCCTGTTACTTTTGAAAACGCTGAAGTGTATTTTGCTTCTGGTGAAGGTTTGTAATCCACCAATGCCCCACCAAAGTACTTGAGTTCCATCGGCAGCCCCGTGCCGAGCGGTCAGGGACCGATGCGGCGGTCCGATGGGCCCCGGGGCCGATTGACGTGGGCGACGACGCCGCGAGGTCAGAAACGTCGACCCTTAACAAAAAGGTTGTTACGGGCCGCCTGCAGGTGCTTGACCCTAGGCGCCCGCGCTGCCCCGTCCGCTGCGACGTATATCTCCGTCTCAGAGCAAATAGTGATGCAGGCCGGTATTTTCCGATGACTGACGCGCCGGGATTTGGCCGCCACCGGCTTCAACACCTGGCTCAGTCACGTTGCCGCAGGCCGACGGCCGGGTTCGCGTCGAGATCCGCGTCCTGGTAGTACTTCGCGGCCTGGGTGAGCGAGCGATGCAGACTCAGCCGCGCCGCGGCCTGCAGCGGCACGCCGGACCGCGCGGCCTCGGTCAGGAAACCCGCCCTGAGCCCATGTGCGGAGCTGTGCCCGGGCGCAAAGCCCGCGCGCAGCAGCGCGGCCTTGACGATGGCGCCGACCCCGCCGGACGAAAGACCGCGCGCAAGCGGCCGGTCGGCCTTCGAGACGGCGCGAAACACCGGCCCGTCGACGATCCCGGCCGCATCCATCCAGGCGACGAGCGTCCGGGCCGAGATGTCGGTCAGCAGGAGCGGCGGGGTTCGGCCGGCTTGCGTGGTCTTGGTCTCGAGCAGACGGATCCTGACCACTCCCTTGGCCGCATAGTCGTCGACGTCGAGGTCGTCCACGCGCAGCGCCGCCAGCTCGCTGCGCCGCCTGCCGCCCGAGGCCCAGCCGGTCTCGAGCAGGGCCCGGTCGCGCAGGCCGGCGAGCGTCGGCGGGCAGGCGGCGACCAGCCGGTCGAGCAGCGCGCGATCGATGGGCCGCGCCGCCTTCGGCGACGGCCGGTGCGCGGCGGCGCGGCGGGCGGCGGCGCGGGCGCGCCGGACGATCGGGCTCTCGAAAGGCGAAGGCAGGTCGCGGAAGGCGTGGAAGCTGCGCCACGAGGCGATGCGGCGGTCGAGCGTCGCCGGCGCCGGGCGGTCGAGACCGCGCCGCAGCCCCGCCGCGAAGAGCGCCTCGGCGACGCGGCGGGCGGGCGCGTCCGGCGGGGCGGCGCTCAGGTCCTCGGCGTGATCGAGCACGAAGCGCAGAGCGACGGCTTCGGCCTCGGGCCAGGCGAGGTCGGCGCCGAAGGCGGCGCGTTTCCAGGCGGCGAGGTAGACGAGGTCGCGCTCATAGGCGCGGATGGTGTTGGCGGGCGTGCCGCGCACGAAGAGGTCGGTGAGCCGCGCGGCGAGCGTGGGATCGATGGCGTCGGGCGGGGTCAGCGCGGGGAGGCTCATCGGGGGCGATCCGGTGCGGTTTTCGGCGGGGCGGCGGCCTCGGCGGCCGGTCGGTGGCCGGGATTGACATTACATGCGATAACAGGATATTATCAAATGTAATTATCCGAAAGACAAAAGTTTTCTGGCGGCACTTCCACCCCCCGGAAATGCCGCTTCCCGCACGCCCACTATGGGGAGGCTATGCCCTGTTCGTGGAAAACGCCTTGATGCCGATCAACGCCGCACGATTGCCGGCGCGTGAGGCGTCGAGAGACTCCGGCCCGAATTGGCACGGACAACCGCAGTGGCGGGGCGCGCAAACGGTTGTTCCGACGAGCGAATCTACCGTCGCTTGGAATGGCGGGTCGCAACCCAGAGCGGCAGGATGGTGCGCAAGGTGCCGGACTCGCCGCCATCCGCGACGGCGACGATGTCCTTCAGCACGCGCTTGTCGTCGCGCGCCAACGCCTTCAAGGGCCAGGCGGGCTTGGCCGCCGCCACCAGATCGTCGAAGCCGGCGGACCAGTCGCGCAGGCTGGTTTCGTCGAGCGCCGCGATCCAGCGGCTCACGATCTTCGGGTCCGCGGCATCCTCGCTGATGCGGTTGGCGCGCATCATGATCAGTTCCAGAAGCCGCTCGAGGTCGCTCTGGCTCGGGAAGTCCGCCTCGCCGAGCAGCGGCCCCAGCCAGGTTCGCGCCGTCGGCGTGAGCGGGCTGATCGCCAGCGCGGTCAGGTAGCCCTGCAGGTAGGGCTCACTCAGCCCGGCATGAGCCAGAAGATGATCGATCTCGCCATGCACCTCGGGTTTAGTTGCGGGCGGCGCGCTCAAAACCGGCGCCGATCCTTCTGCGGGGTTCCCCGTGCGCGCGTCGAACGCCTCGAGC
>CAYPDA010000062.1:0-11796 GCA_964409375.1 uncultured Hyphomonas sp. | reverse complement strand
GAGACCATGCCGGGAACCATGAACTGCTTCGCTGTTTTTACACAGCCTCGGCCATAAACGGTCATTAACTCTCCGACAACGACTGGAGTATGTTCTGATGGCGGAGAACTCAGACCGGCCTTCCTCGCTGCATGTTGTCGCGGGCGGCAAGGGCGCGGAACGCGCCGCAGCCAAACGTGCCCGGATCGAGCGCCTCGAAGAGCTGCACGAGGGGAACATGAAGTCGATCGAAACCCGATATGGTGGGCGCATCGCGGATGCCCAGGAAGACGTTAACTCCATCAACGAAAAATGGGATGCGATCCAGGCGGATGTCGACCGCCAGCCGCGTTATGCGCGCGGCCTCTTCTACTGGCCGTTCATGCTGGCGCTGATGCTGTTCGAAGTCCCGGTCAATCGGCTCAGCTTCGAGCTGTTCTTCCGGGAGAGCCCGATCGTGTCGCTTGGGGTCGCCTTTCTCGTCGGCGTCATTCTGGTGACGCTGGCGCACAGGCTGGGACTGATCTTCTGCCGGTTTGGCTACAATCTGAAGCGCAAGGCCTGGGTGACCGATCTCGTCCAGGCTCTGCTGATCACGGCTGTGATCCTGTCGCTGGTGTATGGCGTTTCGGTGCTGCGGCAGGGCTATCTCGATTTCGAGGCCCAGCCTCAGGCGAGCTTTGCCAACATGCTGGCCGGGACCGGCGCGGCGCAGATGGCCGGCGAGATGTTCCAGGGCGGACTTGGTATTTCCGGCTGGATCTTCTTTGCCATCAATATGGGTATTGTCGCGGTGGGCATGACAGCATCGTATTTCGCGCATGATCCCCATCCCGACTTTCAGGCGGCGGATGTCCGCCGTAAGAAGTGCGAGAAGGTGCTCGGCCACATCAAAGGGCAGCGGGCTGACAGCGAGGCGATCGAGCTGCGCCGACATGCCAACCAGATCAACCGGGCCCGTGCCTGACCGATGGGCAAGACAAAGTGGTGGTCCAGGATTCCAGCGCTAGCAACCGTCGCCCTGGCCGGCGGGCTTGCTGCCTGTTCGGGGGCGGACTCGGCGGGTTTCGTCAATCGCACGGCGGATGACTATTGCACGCTGAGCGACCGCTCGACGCTATTGCTGATCGACCGGACAACGACCTTCGACGCCGCGGATCAGGCGCGGCTGATGGAAAGTCTTGGCCGCGTGGTCGACGGGCTGGACACCGGGGACCGCATCATCATCGCAACGATCTCGGATCACTATTCGAATACTCGGCGGCTGGCGAATGCGTGCAAGCCGGGTTGTCCGGCGGCGGGGGTGATGGACCAGATTGCCGGCTCGTGCAGCACGATGAAGGCGCGGCAGGACCAGCAGCAGTTCGCGGTCAACCTTGCGGGATCGTTGCGCGAGATCATGGATACCGCTGACGATGCGTCCGGTTCGGACATCATCCGCACCCTCGCGCACTGGACAGAGGCGACCGGCACGGCAAAGCCCTACACTTCGATCGTTATCCATTCCGACATGCTGGAGAACAGCGAGATGATTGCCTGGTCGCGCTTTGCGCCGCTGCCGGAGGAGGATCTGTTCAACATCGTGGCCGAGCATGATGCCGGCATTCGGGCGCGCGGTGCGGCGGTGCGGATCATCGGCTATGGGCGGCTGCATGATGCCGCGCGGTCACCACTTCCCGCCGCGCTCGACCTAAAGTTGCGTAGCTTCTGGAGCCGATATTTCCTGGAAGGCGGCGCCGAGGTAACGTTTGCGTCCGGGATGGAAGGCTAGGCCGGGGCAGGGTGCTCGCGTAGATGGCCAGTTGCTTTCCGGGAGCCGCGATCCTAGCGATAGATACGAATTAAGGCAGGAGCGGTTGATGTGGTATTCATCAGGTTTGGTTGTGGCGGCCGTTCTGGGACTTGGGCTTGTTGCCTGCAGTACCGGCGAAGAGGCGAAGCTGGGCGATGCGCCTGCAGAAGGGACGGCGGTTTCTGGGGAGAGTGCGATGCCGGAGTTCAATGAACCGAGTGCTGAGGATGAGGCGTTGATTAAGGCCGCGGCGCAGAGCGAGGCCGAGACCGGCGTCGTGTATGCCGGTGCGGCGAGCGGGGGCGGATCGGTGACTGTACCGATCGGCGAGATATTGCGGATCGAGCTAGAGACGGTGCCGACGGCGGGATATGTCTGGGCGATCACGCAGCAGCCGGACTTTCTGGAACTCGAGGGCGAGAGTACGCGGCCGACCAATCCGGCTTTCCAGAACCAGCCCGGCGTAACCGGCGGCAATCATTATATGAGTTTCGATCTGAAAGCGCTGGCCGCCGGCACCGGTGTGATCCGGCTGAAGGAAGGCCGTCCCTGGGAGACCGATGAAGAGCCGATGGCCAAATATGAGCTGACCGTCACGGTTTCGGTCGAAGACTAGGTTTCCGCATGGCCGACACCCAGCCCGCCTCGCAAAAGCAGGGGATCACTGCAGACCGGTTCCTGACGGACAGCTGGTATCTGGCGGCAGTGTCCGCCGAGGTGAAGCCGGGAACGCAAAGCCGCGTCAAGCTGCTGGGCGAGCCAGTCGTCGTCGGGCGCACTCGGGCGGGCGAGGTGTTTGCACTGCGCGATATCTGCCCGCACCGGCTGGTTCCGCTTTCGGCGGGTACGCAGGTCGAGACGGCGGGGGAGTGGACCCTGCAATGCCCGTATCATGGATGGCGGTTTGGCACCGATGGCGGCTGCCGGCTGATGCCGAGCCTGACTGAGGACAGCCCGTATGATGCCTCGAAGGTCCGGGTGCGGCGCTATCCGGTTCATGAGGCGCATGGGGCGGTGTATGTCTATGTGGCGCATGATCCGCGCCGTCCGGCGCCGCCGGCCGTACCGCCACCGGATTTCGGGCCGCTGCCTGACCGGCCGAAATTCGTCATTCATGATGTGTTCGGGGCCCATATGGACGATGCTGTGGTCGGTTTGATGGACCCGGCGCATGTGCCCTTCGTGCATAATCAGTGGTGGTGGCGCCCGCCCTCCACGGGGCAGAAGCTGAAGGAGAAGGCGTTCGCGCCGGCACCGCTCGGCTGGGCGCTCGAGCGGCATGCGCCCTCGTCCAATTCCAAGCTCTATCGCTGGGTGTTCGGCGGCGATGCGATGACCGAGATCCTGTTCCAGCTGCCGGGCTACCGGTGGGAAATCATCTCGAATGCCTCATCGCGCCTGCTGACGCTGACCTGCCTGACGCCCGAGGCCCCGAAACGCACACGCATCACCCAGTTCACCTGGTGGACCGGGCCGCTGTTCCTGAACCTGGCCATACCGTTGGCGCGGCGGATGGGGCGAACCTTCCTGGCGCAGGACAGGCGGATGGTGGATCTGCAAAATCAGGGGTTGGCGCACCAGAAAGCAATGGTCTGGATCGACGATATCGACGTGCAGGCGAAGTGGTATCATTCGCTGAAACGCGAATGGGCGGGGAGCCGGTCCGAGGGGCGCGATTTTGTCAATCCGATTGAGCCGCGCGTCCTGAAATGGATGAGCTAAGCAGTCTGCCACGAAAATGCCCTGAAACAGTGAGACGGTATGACTCGCCAGAGACGCGGATCGCGCCATCTCTGGCTTGCGCCGTCTTAAAAGTTCAGAGCGCCGTACCAACAAGGACAACCTGACCCATGAAACTGTTCCCATTCGCAGCTGCCGTCGCCGTGCTCGCTCTCGCCGCATGTGCGCCAGCCGAGGAAACCCCGGTGGCCGTCGCGCCGCCGCCGGTTGAAGCAGAGCCGGTCGCCGAAACGCCCGCGCCTGTCACCCAGCCGACGATCGTCGAGATCGCCGCGGGCAATCCTGACTTCTCGACCCTGGTCGCCGCCGTTCAGGCCGCCGGCCTCGCCGAGACCCTCTCCAGCCAGGGCCCGTTTACGGTCTTTGCACCGACCAATGCGGCCTTCGCAGCGCTGCCCGCTGGCACGCTCGACACGCTGCTGCTGCCGGAAAGCCGCGACCAGCTGACCGAGATCCTCGGCTATCATGTCGTGCTCGGCGAAGTGATGGCGGCCGATGTGCCGGACGCCTCTGCCGGTGTTGCCACAGGAAGTGTGGCCGGCTTTGACCTCTCTGTGCGCCGCGAAGCCGACGGCACGGTGATGGTGAACGAAGCGACCGTGACCCAGGCCGACATTGAAGCCTCGAACGGCGTGATCCATGTGATCGATACCGTTCTCATCCCGGCAACGGGCGAGTAAGTCGCACTCTGGAATGGGCGGCGGCCTGGGGCTGCCGCCCGTTTCCTCTTGTGGTTCCGGACCTCTACCGCTTGCGGGCGACGAAGAAGGGCCGCACATCCCTGCCGCGCGTGGCATGACGCTCGCGGCTGATGATCTCGAATCCTGCCGCTTCCATCTCTCTTGTCAGCGTCTCCTCCGTCACGAAGGTGACGTGGGGCGCCTTGCCGACGGCCTGCATGATGGGGAGGAGCACGCGGAAGATGGGGTTCATTTCCGCGAGGCTGACCGTCTTGGTGATCAGCAGGCCGCCTGGCTTGAGCAGCCGGTGGATGCCGGCCAGCGCGGTGGGGCGATCGTGGACCAGATGCAGGATATTGTAGCCGATGGCTGCGTCATGGGCGGCTTCGTCCCAGCGTGTTTCCTCCGGCGTGCCGACCTCGAAGGTCACGTTTGTGACACTCTCGGCGTTAGCCTTCTCGCAGGCGATGGTGATCATTTCCGTGGAAATGTCGGTCGCGAGGACGTGGCCGGCGAAGGGCGCGAGTTTCAGCGCGGCGGTGCCGGTGCCGCAGCCGAACTCGAACACGGTGTCGCCGGGTTTGAGATATTCGGCGGTGCGCGCCAGGGTGCGTTCGAAACCGGCCGGATCACCGATGGCGCTGGCGGCATATTTGCGGGCGGCGCGGTCCCAGAAGCGGGCATCCTTGCTTGTGTCGGTCATAGTTGGTCCTCCTCCGGCGAGCCGTAGACACACCTGCTGACAGGCTTGTGTATGCCAGGTGGCGAAATCTGTAAGTGAACAAAAGAGAAACCCTTGAGGATGTCTTTAACCAAAGCTGCTGATAGGGTTTGCCGCATGACACTTACGATTCGCATCCTCGGGATTGATCCGGGCCTTCGCCATACCGGCTGGGGCATCATCGAGCAGACCGGCGCGCGCCTGACCCATGTGGCGCATGGGGTGATCGAGGCGGACAAGGACCTTCCGATGTCCGAACGCCTCGGCCACATCTTCGAAGCGGTGGGCGAGCTCGCCCGGCACTACGCGCCGGATGCGGCGGGCGTCGAGGAGACGCTGGTCAACGCCAATCCGCGCGCGGCGCTAAAGCTCGGCCAGGCGCGGGGCGCGGCGATGGCGGCGCTGGCGATGGCGGGGGTTTCCGTGGAGGAGTTCGCGCCGCGCCAGATCAAGCTCGCGGTCGTCGGCACCGGAACGGCGGACAAGGATCAGGTGAAGTTCATGGTTCAGCGGCTGCTGCCGCGGGCCGGGGAGATGAAGCTCGATGCAGCGGACGCGCTTGCGTGCGCGATCTGCACGGCGCATCACCGGCCGCTGGCGGCGAAACGGGGCGCAGCATGATCATCGGCAGGCTGAAGGGCGAGGTGGCGGCGATCGGGCTCGATCATATGCTGATCGATGTCAACGGGGTTGGCTATGTCGCGCTGGCGGGCACGCGGCTGCTCGCAAAGCTGCAGATGAGCGACAAGATCACAGCACATATCGAGACGCGGGTGACGGAGAGCTCCGTCACGCTGTTTGCGTTTGCGACGGATGAGGAGCGTGCCTGGTTCGTGCGGCTTCAGGATGTGCCGGGCGTGGCGGGAAAATCGGCACTGGCGATACTGGATGGGCTGTCGCCGGCGGATATCATGGACGCGATTGCGCTGGGCGATGCGGGCGCGTTCACGCGTGCAAAGGGTATCGGCAAGAAACTCGGGGAACGGATCGTTACGGAACTCGCCGGCAAGGCGCCGCCGTTGGGGCGGTTCGGAAAGTTTGATGTGGCCGCGGTGGCGGGGCTTGCGTCGGCGGCGGCAGCCGGTGGTACGGGCCCGCGCGGCGAAGCGGTCAGCGCGCTGGTCAATCTGGGCTATACGCAGAGCGAAGCGGCGAAGGCCGTGGCGCTGGCGGCGAAGGACGGGGCGGAGGAGGTTGGCGCGCTGGTAAAGGGTGCGCTGAAGGAGCTGGCGCGATGACATGTTTCAATGCCCTCACCTCCCCTACCTTGCAGGCGTGGGCCCATCCTCTCCCGCAAGCGGGAAAGGGGTTCAGAGTGCAGTACCCGGGTGAAACTTCACCCCTATTCCATGCAATGGGAGAGAAGTTGCGCATCGCGCGGCGATGGGAGGTGAGGGTCTTTCCTCGGAGGGCAACATGAGCCGCGACGGCGGCCTCTCCGATCCCAATGCCCAAACGCAGGACGCGCTGGACCGCGCCCTCCGTCCGCAGACGTTCGAGGATTATGTCGGCCAGCGCAAAGCGAAGGCCAATCTGAAAGTCTATGTCGAGGCGGCGCGGGGGCGGGGCGAGGCGCTGGACCATGTGCTGCTGTTCGGGCCGCCGGGACTCGGCAAGACGACGCTGGCCCAGATCCTCGCGCGGGAGATGGGCGTGGGGTTCCGGGCGACGTCGGGGCCGGTGATCGCCAAGGCGGGGGACCTCGCCGCGATCCTGACCAATCTTGAGCCGAATGATGTGCTGTTCATTGACGAGATCCATCGGCTGCCGGCGATTGTCGAGGAAATCCTCTATCCGGCGATGGAGGATTATGCGCTCGACCTGGTGATCGGGGAGGGGCCGGCGGCGCGCTCCGTGCGGCTCGATCTGGCGCCGTTTACGCTGGTCGGGGCGACGACGCGGGCGGGGCTGCTGGCAACGCCGCTGCGCGACCGGTTTGGCATTCCGGTGCGGCTGGAATTCTATGAGGCGGAGGAACTGGCGCGGATCGTCATGGCGGCGGCGCGCAAGCTCGCTGCTCCGATCACGGAGAATGGCGCCGTCGAGATTGCCGGGCGCGCGCGGGGCACGCCGCGGATTGCGCTGCGGCTGCTCCGGCGGGTGCGCGACTTTGCGGAGGCCGAAGGGTCGGGCATAGACAAGGCCTCTGCCGAGCGGGCGCTGAAGCGGCTCGAGATTGATGAGGACGGGCTGGATGCGCTGGACCGGCGCTATCTCCATGCACTGGTGAAGACCTATGCCGGCGGTCCCGTGGGCGCCGATACGCTGGCGGCGGCGCTGTCGGAGGCGCGCGATGCGGTGGAAGATGTCATCGAGCCATATCTGATGCAAAAGGGCTATGTGGCGCGCACGCCGCGCGGCCGGGTGGCGGCGCCGCTGGCGTATGAGCGCTTGGGGATGACACCGCCGAACGGGCCGCAGAGCGGGCTGTTCGGCGGGGAGGAGTAGGGCTGGCCTCCGCTCATCCCCGCCCGGGCGGGGCTGAGCGGGGTTTGGGGTGAACAAGTATGGCGCCGGATTGGGACGAGATCGAGCGGGTGGACGGCTTTGGGGGGCTTCGGGCGCATGCCGAGGCCAACGTACTCCCGATTCTGTCGGGGGCTGAACTCGCGCCGGCAGACACGGCAGCGCTTCAGAAGAAGGCGGGCCGCGCCATTACGGGCGCTTTCTTCTCGTTCGTGGTCACCTTCCTGGTGTTCCAGTTCCTGATGCCGAACACATGGTATGGCGAACTCCTTGTCTTCCTGATGTTTCCGGTGATTTTCCTCGGCAGTATCGCGGCCAGTTTCTGGTTGATTCGGCACGATCTGATGCGCCTCTTCACGGATGCGAAGGCGCGCTATCTGATCCGGGGGAAGGCGCTGCGCGAGCTGGTCCGGCCGCTGGGGCTTTCCTATGTGCCGACGCCGGGCGGGGCTCCGGGCGCGGTGGAATGGCTGTCAAAGCAATCCTGGGCGCCGGAGGAACTTCGAAATCTGGCCGGCGCGATGGAGGAAGCGGGCGGCATGGACGAGGCGCTGGAAATGGTTCGCGATTCCGGCCTGTTGCAGGCGGTGAATGTCACCGTGCTCGGCACGCAGGCCCAGAAGGAACAGTATCACAACATGATGATCTCCCACTCGCAGCTGGAGGACGGTTTTCATGGCCGCCGCGGGGGGGTCGGGTTCGACATGTTCGAATGGGTCGAGCAGGTCGAGGACGCGCCGAACGTCAACCATCTTGTGATCGTGCTGGAGGCGCCGTTTGGTCTCAGCGGGGTGACGCAGCTGCGGGCTCGCAAGACGGGCTGGCCGCATGAGATTTCGGGCGCGCGGATGCAGGATGTTGATCTGGGGCCGCGGTCGTTCGAGGCGGTTTACCGGTTGCGGGCGTCGGATCAGGTCGAGGCGCGGGCGCTGTTCAATCCGGCGGTGATCGAGCGGGTCATTGATATCGCGCATGACGGCAAGTTCCGGGCGGTGGCGCGGGGCGACCGGCTGGTGTTCGATTTTCCGGGAACGGACCGGTTCCGGCTGGTCGACCTGACGACCGGAGACTGGGGCGAACATACGCTCGTGCAGACGGCGGCGGATCTTGCTGAGGCGCTGAGCCTTGTCGATATGCTGGCGCATGCCTTCATGCTGGCGGGCAAGTCTGATACAGGCGGTCCATGAGCTATCCCCGACTAGACCTCCAAAATTTCGACAGCGAGCGACAGCACTGGATCAGAGTTCGTGTTTATTACGAGGACACCGATTTTACAGGCATGGTCTATCACGCCAATTACCTGCGATTTTTTGAGCGGGGGCGGTCGGATCATCTGCGCGATGTGGGGATTTCGCATCAGTCGCTGCTGCAGCGCGAGGATCCGGCGGCGTTTACGCTGACGAATGTGAACGTGACTTACCGGAAGCCTGCGAAGGTCGACGATCTGTTGCATGTCCGCACCCGCTATCTGGGTATGGAAGGGCCGCGCATAAGGTTTTCGCAAGGATGCCTGCGGGCGGAGGAACTACTGGCGGACGCCGAGATCACGGCGGTGATGATCCATGCCGATGGGCGGCTTCGCCGTCCGATCCGCGAGATTGTCAACCTTCTGGAGACCTATCGCTGGTCCCCGGCAGGTTAATATTCAGACATCTGGGGTTAACCACCGGGCAAGGAAAAATATGTCACGTGCGCAAAGGTCGGGATGCGCCGCGTTTCTGCCGGATTTGGGTAGGATGACAGAACTGAAATAGCCAGTCCGGCCAGTTGAACCGGACCGGAATTCTGTTACCGCCAGTTCAGCCCGGCCGGCGAGGGCCGATCGGAATTGGCCAAGGAGATAGCAAGACCCATGGAAACGGAAGTGATTGGCCCGGTCTCAGGCCATGCAGATTTCTCCCTGCTCAGCCTGCTGATGGCAGCTGACCCGGTTGTGAAGCTCGTCCTGGTCATCCTGTTCGCCGCCTCGGTCTGGTCATGGATCGTGATCGGGGAAAAATTCTTCAAGCTGAACAGCCTGAAGAAACAGTCTCGGCAGTTTGAAGAAGCCTTCTGGAGCGGACGGGCCGGCGAAGTCGATCCCCGCTCCGGGCAGGGCGGCAAGGATCCGGCGAGCCGGGTGTTCATCTCGGCTGCGCGCGAATGGGCCGATGCCGGCCGCGCGATACCGGGACCGGCGGAGTCGGTCGCGCTGGTGAACCGCGCCGAGCGCTCGATGCGCGCGGCGGTAGACCGGGAAGTCGGACGGGCAGGCAATGGCCTGTCGATTCTCGCCTCGATTGGTTCAGCCTCGCCCTTCATCGGCCTGTTTGGCACGGTCTGGGGCATCATGAACGCGTTTCTCAACATCGCTGAGCAGCAGGATACGAGCCTTGGCACTGTCGCCGGGCCGATTGCCGAGGCGCTGTTCGCCACTGGTCTCGGCCTCGTGGCCGCCATTCCGGCAGTCATTTTCTACAACAAGTTCACCGCTGATGTGACCAAGCTCGCAGACCAGCTCGACACCTTCTCGCAGGATGTGCTCGTGCGACTGTCGCGGCGCGCATCCGACGCGGCACGGGACTGACGCGATGGGCATGATCCTGGGATCCGGCGGGAAGGGCGGCCGGCGCGGGCGGCGCGCACTGAACGCCGAAATCAACGTCACGCCTTTCGTGGATGTAATGCTGGTGCTGCTGATCGTGTTCATGATCACGGCGCCGCTGCTGATCCGCGGGGAGGAGCTGAACCTGCCGCGGACCAATTCAGGGCCGGTGAAGGCGGACCCGAATGATGCGCCGCTGACGGTCTGGATCCGCGCGGATGGCACAGTGCTGGTCCAGCAGACGGAGATCACGGTCGAGGAACTTGGGCCCCAGCTGACTGCGATCGTCGGCGAGGGCTATGACAAGGATGTTTTCCTGTATGCCGATCAGAGCGTGCCATATGGTATCGTCATGGATGTGACCGCCGAGGTTCGCCGGGCAGGGTTCACCCGCATGTCTTTCGTCACCGAACAAAAGACGCCCTGATCCACCTCTCCGGAAGGACACCTGACACGACATGCTGCGCGGCCTGACAGTTTCAACCCTCCTGCATGCCAGCGTGCTGGCCATGGCGGTGCTGTCCTGGCCGGAGCCGCGCTCCGAGTGTGACCGGGAGATTGAGCGCCTTCGCCGCGAGCAGCCGGGCATCAGCTCGATGGAGATCCTGATGCGGCTGCCGCAATGTGCGGCGTCGTCCGAACTGCCGATCGATTTCCTCGAGATCGGCCGGATTTCCGATGTCTCCGATCTGCGCCGGGCAGAAACACCGCCGCCGGAACCTGAACCCGAGCCCGCGCCGCCGCCGGAAGAGGAAGCGCCCCCGCCGCCCGCAGCTGAGGCGCAGCCGCCCGAGCCGGAGCCCGAGGTGACGGTGCCGGATCCGCGCGAGCCGCCTGAGCCTGAGCCTGAGCCCGAGCCCGAGCCAAAGCCGCCGGAACCGAGACCGGAACCGCGTCCGCCCGTGCGCCGCCCTCCGGAGCCTCAGCCGAAGAATGATCTCGATTTCCTCGATGATTTCGACAGCGCGCTGCGCACGCGCCAGCAGCAGACACCGGCGCGCCAGTCGCCGCAGACGAATGAGCAGTCGACCGCCAGTGCCGACCGTGACCGTGTGGGGGCAGGGGACCGGCGCGGTGCCACCGCCTCTCTTCAGGCAGCGCTGCGCCGCCAGATCGGCGAATGCTGGGTCGGGGTCGATGATCTGCCGCCGGAGCATCAGATCGATGTGGTCGTGCGGGTGAAGCTGGCGCGGGATGGCTCACTGGCGGAGTCCGTCTCGGTCTCCAGCCCGCGCAGCCGTCCGGTGGGCCGGTCGGGCATCGCCTGGGACCGTGCCTTGCTGGCCGTGCGCAAATGCGCCGAAATTGGCAATTACAGACTGCCGGCAGATGATTACGACTTGTGGAAAGACATTGAAGTCACGCTTGGCCCACGCCAGAGCTGAGCGGGCTTCGCCCGAAACTCAAAGGAGTTCGACCTGATGATGACCTACGTGACACGGTTCCTTGTAGCGGCCCTGCTGATGATAGGCCTCGGCGCCCCCGCGCATGCCCAGCTCCAGGTCCGCGTGGATGAGGGTAATTTCCAGCCCATGCCGATTGCTATCCCGGATTTTCAGGTGACGGGATCCAACACCCAGCTGGCCCGGCAAGTTGCGGATGTCATCCGGGCCGACCTCGCCTCGACGGGATTGTTCGACATCCAGAACCAGGCCTCGTTCATTCAGCGCGATCTGACGATCACTGCTGAGCCCCGCTTTGCTGACTGGCGTATCATCCGTTCAGAAGCCCTCGTCGTGGGCACGTTCGAGGAGCTCGAGGATGGCCGGATCGCGGTCGCCTTCCGCCTCTGGGACGTCTATGGCGGCGAGTTGATGACGATCAATGGCGAGCC
>CAYPDA010000061.1:0-12868 GCA_964409375.1 uncultured Hyphomonas sp. | reverse complement strand
GGCATGGGGCCAGGCATGGGAGGCAGCCGCTTGCCCGCAAAAGGCACAAGGCGTGCAGCGCGGTCCGGCGGATGGCGCGGCCGGGGCTCTTCAATCATGACCGCGCCTTCCCCGAGACGGGCATTGATCCGGTCTGCCAGACGGGCCAGCGCCACACCGTCGACCGATGCGCCGGCCAGCTCCCCGGAGAGCGGCGCACTGCCGGCCTCCATCGGGCCGGTCCGCCGCGCTTCGAGCAGCAGGAGGTCAATCCCGAAACCGGGATCAATCCGGTCCAGCTTTTCCCGGAACAGGCGCAGGATATGGTCCGGCGCGCAGACAGGCTGGGCGGCATGGATGGCGGCGTCACGGACTTCGCCATCGGAGCGGAAGGCGATGAGGGTAAAGTCCCGCGCGCCGAGGCCATGGGCAGACAGGTCGCCGCACAGCGTCTCTGCCAGCTGTCTGAGCCCCTCCGCGATGCCATCGGGCGTCGCCAGCGGCTCCGGACAGGCGAGCCGGGCTGAATGATCCGCCGCCGGACGAAGCGGGACCAGCGGCTCGGCCCGCAGGCCCAGCGCCTGGTCCAGCCGCAGGCAGACAGCGCCGGCGGCTTCGCGCGAACTGAAGCGGCGGGCGAGCGCCTTGCGGTCTATGCCGTACAGCTGGCCGATCCGTGTCAGGCCGAAGCGGCGCAGGAGGGTCAGCGTCTCGTCAGACAGGCGCAAGGCGCTGACGGGGAGCGGCGCGAGCCCCTCGCGCTCGGCTCCCGGAGGCAGGACGGCCGGCTCTGCGCTATCACCGCCCGCACGGGTCAGCGCATGGGCCGCCCCCGGTGTCCCGGCAAAGGCGAGACGGTGGGTGTAGCCCGCCGCGCCGAGACGTCCGGACAGCATCGCCGCCATCCCGGCCTCACCGCCGAAGAGATGCGCGCAGCCGGTGGTCTCCAGCATCAGCCCCTCCGGTCCGTCCAGGGCGACATGCGGCGACGCGCGCACCATCCAGTCCGCCAGCGCCCGGAGAGCCGCTGCATCGGCGCCGCGGTCGATCTGTTCGAGCCCAAGATGCGGCAGGCTCGCCCGCGCATCGCTGACCCGCAGACCGGGATGCAGCCCGCCAGCCCGCGCCGTTGCATTCACCGCGGCCAGGACCAGGCCGCGGGTTGATTTTTCATACAGCGCGAAGGGGCGCGGTTCAGCCTGCCCTGAGGCGGAGGGGCGCGGCCGGCCCGCCTGCCGGCTTCGCCGCAGCCTGTCCAGCGGCCAGTCCGGGAACCAGATGCAGAGATAGCGTTTCATCATTCCACTCAAGATCAAAATCCTTGCCGGTCATGTCCGGCGCCGTCCGGGCGCGCTCCAGGACCGCGCGCCATCGGGCATGCCCCGGCGCAGCCGCGTCGTATGGATTTGCCGCTGAGGGCTGCGCGCGGATGCGCCAGCGGGTCGCCGCGGCCGTAGCGCCCTGCCTTGTGTGGGGCAGCAGCAGCGTCACCGGGACGCCGTAGCGCGAAGAGGCAAGCGTGAGGCGCCGCGTGGCGGTGAAGTCTGCCGTCTCCAGCTCAGCCAGGACATGGCTGACAGCGCCGGACGCCACCGCCTCCTCCACCGCCCAGAGCACATCCGTTGCCCGCCGGGTGATCAGGTTCAGCCGCAGGGATGACCGGCCCGGTAATGCCATCAGCCCGGCCTCACTCAGCCTGCCGGCATCATGGGCGAAGCTGTCCTGCGCAATCCACAACAGGGCGCCAGATGGCCCCATCCCTGCAGCCGCCAGCACGAAGCCCGTTGCGGCCGCCCGGTCGCCATAGGCGTGATCTGCCACCTCATGCAGCCCCTTGTCACCCAGCCCGAAGGGAAAGGCTGCAGCCTGTACCGGCGGCGCGCGGGCCGGGCCAATCAGGCCCTTCTGGCGGAGTATGGCGAGGCTCATGTGTTCTTGTTTTGTTCTTTTTCCGGCTGGAGTCAAGTTCAGGGACAAGCCCGGCGAGCTCAATGCCGGCCTCAGACCCGTGAGCCAGGACTGACCCGCACCTGCGCCCGCCGCTTGCCCGGGCAGCAGGCTAGCGGGGCGCGTCATCCCGGTCCGCGGCCGTATCGCTGGAGGGGTTCAGCAATTCATCTGCCGCGTCGTTCCTGGAGGGTGTTGCAGGCCGGCCGTCACCCGGCGTGATGGCGACGGGCCCGTCCGGACGCTTCAGGCCCAGGGCACGCATGGCGTCGTCTCCCTCATGGCCAAAGAAGCTGCGCAGGTGCAAATCTGTTTGCGGGAACGGAATTTCGATCCCCGCCTCGTCGAGCGCATCGGCGATCAACCAGGTATAGGCCGCATGCATACCGGCGGGGCGCTTGACGGCAGCCTCTGTCGGCCAGACGAGCAGCTCGAAATCAAGGCTGCTGTCGCCGAAACCGACCAGCCAGACCTGGCTCTTGCGGGTCTCGGTCTCCGGCAATGTGAAGGCGCTGCTGCGGGCGGCAGCCAGAACCACCTCGCGCACAAGGGCCCGGTCTGCGCCATACGCCACCGAGAAGGGCACATGGATGCGGCGCGTGTCGCCCTTCAGCGTCCAGTTGGTGACCCGGCCTTCGATCAGCCGGGAATTGGGCACGATGATATTGACGTTGTCGTTGGTTCGGATCCGGCTGGCGCGCGGGCCGATCTCGACGATCGCGCCCCGGATGCCGTCACCCAGTTCGATATAGTCGTCGAGCGAGACCATCCGGTCGAATATCAGGAACAGGCCGGACACGAACTCCTTGACCACCCCCTGCAGGCCAAGGCCGATCCCGATGCCGAGCGCGCCGGCAAAGATCGCGAGGGACGAGAGGTTCAGACCCGCCGCTGACAGGCCCGCCAGGATGCCAATGAAGACGAGACCGTAGCCGACCAGCTTTTCCAGCAGATAGAGGGCGGCGGTCGTTTTGTACGACGCCCGCTCGCGCACCCGGCGCAGCGTACGGCTGAGCAGATGGGCGAGTATCAGGGCGGCCAGCAATACGATCAGCCCCGCTATGACGCCGCCAAGCGTGAGTGAACTGCTGCCAAGGCTGAGGATCTGGATCTCAGCGAAACGATTCAGGTCATCCATGATGTCGTCATCCCGTTCTGAGCAGCTGGCGAATGATCCGTTTGAAGCCGCCGCTTCCTGAAGACGCAGATCAGTCCGGCGCTGCGCAGGAACCGGGCGCTGATGGCGCTATGTCGCAGCGGGATTTCGTCGCCGCGCCGAGCGCAGACTAGCCCGCCCGGCACGATCAGGGCAAGCGGGCGCAGGAAGGCAATGTCGCGCGCCGCCCCGAAACCGCAGAGCCCCGGCGGCCGGTGTCAGCGGGCTTTTTCAGGCACGCTGAGAAAATGCACGCTGAACAGGCGCCCCGGATCTGTCCAGACGGCGGCCGGAGTGAACCCAGCCTGCCGGGCAAGATCTGCAAAACTTTCCGCATCATATTTGTGCGAGGATTCCAGATGCAGTGTCTCGCCGCGGGCGAACCGGAACCTCTGCCCACTGACACGAACCTCCTGAACGGTCTCGCTGATCAAATGTATCTCTATTGCCTCGCTCCGGGAATTGTAGCGCGCGTCATGCCGGAAATTCTCCGGCTTGAAGTCGGCGCCAAGCTCGCGGTTCATCCGCCGCAGGATGTTGAGCGAGAAGGCAGCGGTGATACCCGCTTCATCATTGTAGGCCGCTTCCAGAACCGGCACCGGCTTGATGAGATCGACCCCGACGATCATGCCGGCGCCGGGTCCAAGACGGTCTTTCCAGCTGGCAAGAAACCCGCGGGCGCCGGCCCGCGTGAAGTTGCCGATGCTCGATCCGGGGAAAAAGCCGATCGCCCGCCCCTTTCCGGTCCGCGGCAGGTCGAAGGTCTGCGAGAAATCCGCCCATACCGCATGTACGGGAAGGCCCGGATGGCGGATGGCCACCTGCCTCGCGGCGGACAGAAGCATGCCTCTTGATATATCGACCGGAATGTATGCCGCCGGCGCTTCGAGGGCTTCAAGCAGGGTCGCGGTCTTGCGTCCTGCCCCGGAGCCCAGTTCGATCAGGCGCGCGCCAGGACCGGCGAGATCTGCAATGTCGCCGGCATGTTGCCTGAGGATCTGCATCTCGGTCCGGGTCGGATAATATTCCGGCTGCTGACAGATCCGGTCAAACAGGCAGGAGCCGGCCTCATCATACAGGAACCGGAACGGGAGCGCTTTGTCCGTCCGCGACAGACCTTCGATCACGCAAGCCTCGAACCGGTCGGGACCGGGGTCATGGTCGTGTACATAGACGATTGCGCGCGCCAGTGTCTGTTGGGGGTCAGATGTCCTTTGCAAGACGCACTCCTGAAAATGCCCATCGGGCGGACGGGAGGAAATAGTTCCGGTAGGACGGCCGGGTGTGCCCCTCGGGTGTGATCGACGCGCCGCCCCTCAGGACCATCTGGCCGGACATGAACTTGCCGTTATACTCGGCGGCAGCATTCTGCGCCGGGCGGAAGCCCGGATAGGGCGTGTAGGCGCTGCGCGTCCACTGCCAGACGGCGCCGGCCATCTGGCTCAGCCCCCGGCGCGGCTGCGGGGCGACCGGATGGAGCGAAAAGCTGTCTTCTGGAAAGTCTGCCTGCGCCGCGTGTTCCCATTCCTGCTCTGTGGGAAGGCGGGCTCCGGCCCATCTGGCGAACGCGTCCGCCTCGTAAAAGCTGACATGGCAGACCGGTTCATCCGGGCAGGGTGCCCGCTCTCCGGTCAGTGTGTAAACGCTGCGGTCAACAGCCTGACCCTCACTCCAGTAAAGCGGCGCCTTCCAGTCCCGGGCCCGGACCTCGGCCCATCCGTCCGACAGCCAGAGGTCCGGGCGCCGATACCCGCCATCCTCGATAAAGTCTTCCCACTCCGCGCAGGTCACGAGACCGGACCGCAATCGGAACGCGCCCGTCCAGACCTTGTGCCGCGGCCCTTCATGATCATATGCAAATTCGGGCCCGCCGGACCCGGTTTCACAGAGGCCGGCGGCAAATTCCATCCATGTCTTTTCGGTTGCAGGCCGGACTTCGGCCAGGGCCGCGGGACGCTCGGACAGGTAGGCCGGACGGCCGGGAACTGAAAAGAGCAGATGTTTCACATCCATCAGGATAAGCTCCTGATGCTGCTGCTCATGGTTCAGTCCCAATTCGATCAGGGGCGCGATCTGCTTCCATTCATCGCCCGTCGCAGAGCCGATCAGCCCGGTGATGGCCGCGTCGACGCATCTGCAATAATCGATCACCTCATTGAGCGCCGGCCGGGTCAGGAGTCCTCGGGCATGGCGGGGGTGGCGCGCCCCGAGGGCCTCATAATAAGAATTGAAAATGTAATGGAGCCGCTCGCCGCCCACGGGGGCCGCAAACGGCGCAAGGATCATCGCATCAAAGAACCACGCCGTATGGCCAAGATGCCATTTCACCGGGCTCGCTTCCGGCATTGACTGGACCTGCTGATCCTCGGCCGACAGCGGCGCGGCGAGACGCGTAGTCTGACTACGGACGGATGCATACGTCTCCGAAATTCTCTGTCTGCAGTCGCGTTGCGAACTATGTCCGGGCCCGGCGGCTGATCTGACACTCACTGGCATTTCGGCGGGGTCCTAACGTATTCCGGCTTTGCGCTCTGTCTGAAACGCGCCAGCCAGCGGAACGTTCCATGTGATCCGTATCTGCCGTGTGCGCCAGGTTCAGACCTCGGATGTCCGGATCGTCCGCTGCCGGACAGTCAGGCAGAGGCGCGTGGATCAGCGGCATGAATTCCAGGTAAACAGAGAGGTCAGGGCTCCGGAACCATTCAGCAGCTGAGAAGTTAATGGAAGACAGTGACAATCCCGGACCCTCTCGATGTCAGACCTCCGCGCCGTTATATGTGTCCCTGTACGGAATGAAGCGGCGCTTCTCCCAGATCTGATCGGCGCGCTCCGGTGCCAGGACATGCCGCCGGGAACGTTTGCGGCATTCTTCCATCTCGACAGTTGCACCGATGCAAGTGAAGCCATCCTGAGCGGAGCTGCGAGACACCTTTCCTTTCCCTGCTGGTGGGCCTCGGGCAGGCCCGGCCCGCCCAATGCCGGCACGGCCCGGCGCGCGGCCTGCCAGGCCGGTCTGCAGCAGGCGCCCGGCGCCGGCAGTCTGCTCGTGACGGACGCAGACAGCCGTCCCGCGACCGATTGGGTCCGGAAGAATCTGGGCGCACTTCGCCGCGCAGATGTCGTGGCCGGCAGGATCGAACGCGGCGCGCCCGGGGCCTGGCCGGCGCGGCGCCGCCAGGAAGCCTACCTCGACCGGCTTCACACGCTTCGCCGGACACTGGATCCGGTGGCTCATGATCCGCTTCCGTCCCACCCTTCGCTCGGCGGCGCGAGCCTCGCCCTGCGGCGCTCCGTTTATAGGGCGCTTGGCGGATTTGAGCCGTTTGTGTCGGGCGAAGACGCGGCGCTTGTCATGCGGGCCCGCCGGGAGGGCTGGCGGGTGCGGCACGATCCCGAAGTCCGGGTGATTACGTCTGCCCGGCTGACAGGGCGTGCGCCCGGCGGGCTCGCAGATGAACTGGCACGCCTGAGCGCTGATCCTGAAGCCTTTCTCGTCCCGGACCCCGACGAAGCGGCCGCGTTGTATCGCCGCCAGGCCAGCCTGCGCCGATGGTTTGAAGCCCTGACATTACCGGGCGCGCGGGCAGGCATGACAGATGAGACCGGGGCGGCGCTGCCGGCTCTCAGCCGGCTTGCGGCGCGCGCACCGACCGCCGACGCTTTCGTACTCATGGCAGGCCCGCGGGAGGACCGGATATCGCCCCTCTCCCTGACGCTTGCGGAGGCGAGGCTCAGCCGCCTGGAACAGGCTTCGCGCCGGGCCTGCGCCGCATGAGACACATTTCCAGATCCCCTGTCCCTGAAGCCGAATGCGCCGCCCCATGGCCTGACCGCGCGTTTCTGCACGACCTCGCCATCCGGGACCCCCGGTCCTCGGACGCGCTCCTTGACCTTCTGCGCCGCCTCTACCGGGCCGGCCGGAAAGACCTCGCTGCGGCGCGCCTGCTTGAAGGTCACATAGATGCCGTCCAGCTAATCAGGCGGTACGGCCGAGCGCCGGCTCTCTGCAGTCTGGCTGACGACATCCAGAGCCAGGGCTGGTGCGGTGTCTGGAACGCCGACCTCCCGGGGGCCGGGCTCAGGCTCGAGAAGGGACGCCTTACAGGCGGCAAATCCTTTGCCAGCGGCGCCGGTCTGCTGACCCATGCGCTGGTCACATGTCATGCCGGCGACCGGGCGCGTGTACAACTCCTCCTCATAGACCTGCGGGTAATGCCGCCCGCAATCAATACCCAGTGGTGGGATGTGGTCGGCATGCAGGCGTCCCGGACACACCAGGTGTCATGGGCCGATGTTCCGGCTGATGCTGCCATCCGGGTCGGACAGCCCGGGGACTATGAGCGGGAACCCTGGTTCTCCGGCGGCGCCCTGCGCTATGCGGCGGCGCAGGCAGGCGGTGCCGCAGCCCTTTTCGATGCCGTCCGCGATCATCTGGGCGGCCGCAGGCGTGACAGCGATCCGCATCAGAAGGTGCGTCTCGCACGCCTGCTTCAGTGTGCCGACCTCGCGGCCGGCGCCTGCCGGCAAGCCGCCGCGGTCTGGTTCGACCTGGAAGAAGACGCGCAGATCTCAACAGCGGCGCATGCCGCCCTCACCGTCAGTGACCAGGCCGCGGCGGCAATTGCGCTGGCTCAGGAAAGCATTGGCGTGGAGAGCCTTTTCCGGGCGCATCCGGCCTGCCGGATTCTGACAGACCTCATGGTGTATATCCGTCAGCCGGCTCCCGACCGCCGCAGGGAGCAGGTCGGCGCGGCCGCATCCCACGGCCTGTTGAGGCCGGATTTGTGACACTGGAGGTTTACCTTCCGCCCGTGCGCCGGGCCCTGATCGTCGCGCCGCATCCGGATGACGAGACGATCGCCGCCTTCGGGCTCATCCGCGCCCTGGTGCGGTCGAAGGCAGCGGTGCGCGTATGTGTCGTGACCGATGGCGCTGCATCGCATCCCGGCAGCCGAAAATGGCCGCCCGCACGGCTTGCAAAGGCGCGGCAGCGCGAAGTGGTGGCGGCAATGGCGCTCGCCGGTCTCGGCAGAGGGCGCATTACCTTTCTGGGTTGGCCCGATGGTGAACTTGCCGCTCTCGGCCCCTGCGCCCGCCGGGATCTCGTCCGGCAGCTCGGCGCCGGGGCGCTGCCGGACCTCGTGGTGCGCCCGTCGGAGTTCGACGCGCATCCAGACCATGCCGCAGTGGGCCGCGCCTGCCGGACAGCCTGGCCCGCCCGTGTGGTTCACGCCGTCTACCGGGTCTGGCCGGCGGGTCAGACACTGCGCGGCTCACATAGCTGTCAGCTCGGGACAGACCGCGCCTTGAAAAAAGCCGCGCTGCGGCTTTTCCGGACACAGACAGGCCGGGTGGATGATGACCCTGCAGGATTTGTCATCGGGCCCGGTCTTGTGCAGCATTTCGTGCGTCCGACCGAAGCCTTCGCTCTGTCGCGATGAGACGTCCCCTGCAGCTGGATGATTTTGAAGCGCGGTTTCGCGATGACCCGGACCCCTGGAAAACCCTCAGCGCGCGGCCAGAGGCCGTCAAGCGCCGCCAGATCGTGCATGCGGCCGGATCCCGGTTCCGGATGCGCGGTCTTGAACTGGCCGCCGGCAACGGATCCAGCAGCGTCTGCCTGGCGCGCCGGACCGGCCGGCTCGATATCTGCGAGGGGACGCATCACGGGGTCCAGCTGATCCCGAATATCACCGCGGCGTGCCGCAACACCCGCGTCTTCCGGCTTGTCCTCCCGGCGCCGTTTCCGGCCGCCCGATATGATCTGATCGTGATCGCCGAGCTGCTCTACTATCTTGGTGCTCAGGACATCCGCTGTCTCGCCGCCGAAGTGTCCCGCACCCTCGCCCCGTCCGGCCGCCTTGTCCTCGCCCACCATCATCGCCGCTTCGAGGACGCGCGCCAGGACGGCGCGATGGTTCACGCTTCTCTGATGGCCTGCATGCATGCGCCGCCGCAACTGTCAGTCCGGCGCCGGACCGGTCAGTGGACGATCGAAGGCTACGACCGGTTACCCCGGCGCGCAGCGCCCGCATGAAGCCGGATTGGTCTGCGACGTTCTTTTTTGCGCCCGCCTCTGCAACCAACCCGCGGGCCGCTCGTTTTCTGGCAAGGTAGCGAGACCCGGCCCGGTCTCGGCAGGATACAGGGAAGCGAGCCATGTTGAGATTTGCGATGATGTCAGGCGCCATAGCGGGCGCCGTCGGCGCTGTACGGGGGCTCGGCCGGTCTAGTGCCCGCCAGGAGGCGGAGGCGGATCCGGCCATCCGTGATGCCGGGACTGCCTCCATGGACCATCCGCCCACGGACTGGGACATGACGGACGAGACCTGCGACGAATCCTTTCCTGCCAGTGACCCGCCGGGAAATTACTGAACACGGAAATCTCCGGCCACGGCGCCGGCACCTGTGATCACCGTCACGGACCCGCCCTCAATCCCTCTGATGCCAGCAGGGAGGAAGCGGTCTTAACGGCCGGGACACGCAATCGCGACGCCGGAGCAACGCCCCTCAGGCCCTGGTCCGGATGATCGCTGTCATCATTGAATACAAGAACTCCCGCTTCGCAGACACCGGGCCTACCAGCCGCCGCCCCCGCCGCCGCCGCCCCCGCCGCCGGAAGAGCCTCCTCCCCCGGAGCCGGACGAAGAGGAGCTTTGCGGGAGCGCCGCCGATACGCCCGAGTTCAGGCTCGAGATCAGGGATGTGTTCAGCCCTGCGAGCGAACGTGCCCCGCTACTTGAAAAACCCGCCCATCCCGGATTGTAGCTTTCAGCCTCTCCGGGCAACAGCCTTTCAAAATGGCGTGTCCAGGGCTTCTCGACGCCGAGCGCAACCGCGTAAGGCAGGAAAGCCTCATAGCGTTCCTTCGACATCGGCGGCAGCTGGCCGCTTCCGACCTCGACCGCATTAAGCTGGAGCTTCTCTGCGGTTTCCATGTACAGCCGGAAGCCTTCAATCTCGCTGCGGACTTTCTGGCCCTTCGGCGTCGGCGCCGGCATCAGGTAGAGAAACAGTATGTTGAGCGCCGCGAGCGCCAGGACGGCGAGCGTGTGCCACATCGTCCACAGGGATGCCTGCAGGATCGCAAACACGAGGCCGCCGGCGGTGAGCACAACGCCTGCAACCGTGTAGCCGGCATTCCACCTGAAATAATCCCGGCCATACTTCCGGGACAGTGAAGACTGAAGTGACGTATACGCGGCTGTGAAACTCGCATCATATGTCTGGTCCAGCACCTTGCGGCCAGACGTTGCGAACAGCTTCCTGCTGAGCGCCTTCTCCTCAGCCGAAATGCCTGCAGTCGCCCCGCTCCCACTCGTCCGCTCCAGGACGGTCACCTTCTTTTCCGACGCGTCGATCTTGAGCTGTCCCTTTACAGCGAGGCTCATCAGAGCGGCGATCAGCGCCCCGTTGCCGCGAAGTCCGCGGTAATAGATGTAATGCACCGCGGCGGGCGAGTATCCCTCTGGCGGCTCGTAGAGCGCAAATACCGGCCCTTTGGGCGGATCGCGCCCGACGCTGTCGAAGCTGCGCACATAATACCATGACAGCGCCGCCAGCGAGACGAGCAGGATGACGAGCGACCCGTTATGCTGCCACCACATCCAGCCTTCATCCAGGGCGGACGGCGGATCGATCAGGCCCTTCGCGATCCCCACGGCGACCGTCAGGCCTTCACCCGCTTCCAGCCGGCGCGTCGTCTCGAAGACATGCCGGCCGCCGCTCACAGAATAGGTGTAGTCGGCGCCGTCGGACCCGAGGGGGCCTGTATAAGCCTGTGTCGCTACAACCTGCGCGCCTGGTGGAAACGCCAGGTTCACCCGTGCGGCCATGATCGGGAACGACCAGTAAGTACCGGTCGCATTCCAGTAGACCTCGTCATAGCCGGAGAAATAGCGGACCTGATTCCGGACCCGGTAGCGGATCTCGTAGCTGTGCGGACCAGGCGAAAGGAACACGTCGCCGTCACCGATCCGGATCCGGAATGCGCCGCCATCCGTCTCTGCCGCATAGGGCTCGGCGAGGCCATTCCGGGTTACGCCAAGAACATCGTAGCGGTAGGCAATCCGGGCGCCGCGGCGTTCAAAGTATCGCGGCAGATCCCGGAAAATACCGCGCCGTATCTCCCGGCCTTCCGCCGTCACGGCAATCTGCTCGGTGACGAGGATATCGCCGCCGGTCTGCACATCGACCCTGACATCGAACCGGTCAATCCGCTCTTCGGCGCCCGCCGACAGGACGAAGAGCGCCGTTATCAGCGCCAGAAGCAGGGCCCGCAGCGCCATCATGACGGTGTCAGCGTGACCTGCGGCGCCGCGCGGTCGGCAGGCCGGATCTCGAAATAGGCGCGCTCTGAAAACCCGATCAGCGGCGCCACCAGGCTGGACGGGAAACTCTGAACGGTCGTGTTGAGCTGGCGCACGGCCCCGTTGTAGAAACGGCGCGCCATCTCGATCCGGTTTTCCGCGTCGACGAGTTCCGTCTGCAGGCCTGCGAAGTTCGTGCTCGCCTTGAGATCGGGATAGGCCTCTGCCAGCGCCAGCAGCTGCGTGACCGGCCTGGCAAGCGCCGCTTCAGCTTCGGCGCGCCGCTCAGGATCCTCGCCGGCGGTTTCCGCCAGAGACCGTTTCTCGGCGATGTCCGCAAACAGCGTGCGTTCGTGGGATGCGTATGCGCTGACCACCTCTACCAGGCGGGGCACCAGGTCGGCGCGGCGCTTCAGCTGGACGTCGATATCGGCCCAGCCATTATTGACCATCTGCCACTGGCTGACGAGCAGGTTGTAGAGCCAGATGAACCCGCCCAGCGCCAGCACAGCAACTGCAATCAGAACGTAGATCAACACTTTGCCCCCTCGGACGCGGTTCTGGTCAGTTACCAGAAACGGTATGCGGCGCAGACCGTCAAGCTCTGCGCTTTCGCTCCTCCGGTCTGCCGGGATCCGGACGCCGCGGCCTTGAGCGAGCGGCAACACGGCGCGCATCCGGCCGGTCAGGCAGACGCGCCATTGAGGCCGCGCAGCTTCATGAAGAAGCCGATCAGTTCGTCCGGTACCACCGTCTTCAGGGCGCCCGCATCGATCTCTTCCGGCGTCCATATCCAGGTCGCGGCAGGATCGTGCAGCATCGACCAGTTCGCAAACATACGCGCTGTCACACGGTCTTCGACATGCAGGGTGACCTCAAGGTGGCGGTCGTCGTCACGGATGCGCGTGATGGCTGCCCTGACGGCGGCTTCAGGACCTTCCAGCCACTGCATGTAGATGTCGGCGCGGCAGATGAGGGCGCCGGTTATGCCGTCGCGCGCATTGGCCCGCCGCGCGTCCATCAGGATGCCGCTGAGCATACTCACATCATAGCCGAAGGGCCGCGATGTATAGATGGCCCGGAAAAGATCCATGCAGATATCCTTCCTGTTCACCGATCAGGCGCAGTCACCAACCGGCAGCGTCAGCGGTTCCCGGGAAAGATACGCCGGACAACCAAAAATGTAAGGCATCGGCTCATTCCTGTCAGAAGGACCCGGGCGGTGTACCCGTTCAGACTGTCCTTCTCTGCCGCAACACGCTCAGGCGCGCTAAGCCCGATCAGAAGCGCGCCTCGAGAGAAAGGGCGCGAGCGATGTGCACCCAAATTTGTCCATTATCTGTTATTTTTCCATCCAGTAGAGCTCTTCTCCAGCCAATTAGTATCCCACTTTGTATCCGGTTTGTATCTCACCGCGCTTGTTGATTTCAGATACCACAACATGCACCGCAGAATGGATCTGCGAGCCGAAATATCC
>CAYPDA010000060.1:0-13218 GCA_964409375.1 uncultured Hyphomonas sp. | reverse complement strand
GGAAAGACGTCACCGCCAAATGCTATGGCGGCGACGCCACCCGCAAACGCAAACTGCTGGACAAACAAGCCGCCGGCAAAAAACGCATGCGCCAGTTCGGCAAGGTGGAGATTCCGCAGGAAGCCTTTGTGGCAGCGCTGAGGATGGATGGGGATTAAACCCTTAAGGCCCCCTCGCCCCTCTGGGGAGAGGGGGTTGGGGGTGAGGGGCCGCCCCAAGCGCAGACCTCACCTGCCCTCGGCGCCGGACTAATTGCACCAGTCCGGTTTCAACTCACCGCCATCATAATCCCAATGTTTGGCGTGCCCCGAACGGATCAAAGCCGTAGCCACATCTCGGCCCCGCGCTGACAAGGATACGACTTCCCGGCCGTACACGTCGAGTCCATGGAACTCGCTGACCCTCACACCGCCGGCAGCCGTGAAGGCCTTGGCCGCCGCGGCTGCAGCCTGCGCACGGGTTCGTTCCCGCGCACATTCAGCACGAGAGGGGCTGCTCTCCGGCGCATCGATCCCGTAAAGGCGGAACCGTCTGCCGCTTATCCTGCCGCTATCGCCATCGACCCAGACGACTTCAACCAGTTCATTCACCTTCGCGCTCGTCGCCGATACGGAGCTGCGCCTCCGGCTTTCTGGTTTTTCATTCGGCGGCGGCACCGCGCGGGGCGACAAGCGTTCGTCCGCATACGGTTCCGTCAGTGCACGCTCAACTGGGCGGGGCTCCACTTGGGCATGCGCCGATGCAGCAAACCGTTGCGTCTCATCCTGCTGCGAAATCTGCTCACCCCAATACATACCCGCCAGCAACAGCACAGGCACTAGCACGGTCCATCTCAGCACCCGGCGCACACTCCAGGACCGGCGCCGGGCGAAAGCGAGCTTGTTGCGGCGCACAGGTCCGGGCGCGGTCCAGCGGCGCGGTTTCGGCCGGCGGAAATCCAGAACAGTGCTGCGGCGGCGCATGCCGTCTCCCCCGGGGCGGACCTCTGACAGCGCAGTCTCCCACCAATCCCCTCAGAGGTCGTTTCGCCGATCGGTGAAATTTTACCGGCGCGCTCGGCGCCCCGCCCGCCACTTCCCCGCTGGAATTTTCCGCCCGGAGGGTGCAAAACACTTACTCACATCCAACGGATTGTCCCACCATGCCCCCCGCGCCCTCCTCCTCGCCTGCGCCCTCCTGCCCGCCGCCTGCACGGCCGCGTCCAGCCCGGCCGCCGACACCCCGCCCACAGAGGTCATCGCCGATCCCGCCCTCGCCAATGGCGCGGCGGCGGGCGTCTACACGCTCGACAAACACCATGCGAGCGTCGTGTTCGCCGCCGATCATCTTGGCTTCTCGAACTATGTCGGCCAGTTCACCCGCTTCGACGCCGCGCTCACCATCGAGCCCGCCGACCCCGAAGCCGCGACCCTCACCGCCACGGTCGACCCCGCCTCCCTCACAATCCCCAACCCGCCCGAAGGCTTCCTCGCTGACCTGCTCGGCCCGCAATGGTTCAACACCGCCGACTTCCCGGAAATCCGCTTCGGCTCGACCGCCATCCAGCTGACCAACCCGAGCGAAGCCGATGTCACCGGCAATCTCACTTTCCTGGGCACGACCCTGCCGCTCACCTTCCAGGCCCGCGTCAACGGCGCCTATCCCGGCTTTCCGCCCTATGATCCCAACGCCCGCGTGGGCTTCCATGCCTCCGGCAGCCTCAGCCGCTCGGCTTTCGGCATGACCCTTGGCCTGCCGCCGGAAGGCTCGACCATGGGCGTCGGCGAGAAGGTAAAGTTCTGGCTCGACGCAGAATTCACCGGGCCGCCCGCGCCAGAAGCGCAATGAAGCCCTTCTCCCTCAGGCAGAAGGGGCTTAAGCGGCCTTCCGCCCCGCCCCCGCCCCCACTATATGCGGCCGATGACCCGCGCCCTCACACTCCTCGGTATCGAAACCTCCTGCGACGAGACCGCCGCCGCCGTGCTGCGCTATGAGGATGGCCGCGCGAGCCTCCTGTCAGACGTGGTCCGCACCCAGCTCGCCGAGCACGCGCCCTATCTAGGCGTTGTCCCCGAAATTGCCGCCCGCGCGCATGCCGAACTCGCCGACCTCACCGTCGCTGCCGCCATGAACGCAGCTGGCATCTCCTATGCCGATCTCGACGGCGTCGCCGCCACCGCCGGCCCCGGCCTCATCGGCGGCGTGCTCGTCGGACTGATGACCGGCAAGGCCGTCGCCCAGGCCGCCGGAAAGCCCTTCATCCCGGTCAACCATCTGGAAGGCCACGCCCTGTCTCCCCGCCTCAGCGAAGACTGCCCCTTTCCATACCTCCTGCTGCTCGTCTCCGGCGGCCATTGCCAGTTCCTGGAAGTACGCGGCCTCGGCCAGTACACACGCCTCGGCTCAACAATCGATGACGCCGCCGGCGAGGCCTTCGACAAGGTCGCCAAACTCCTCGCCCTCGGCTTTCCCGGCGGCCCGGCGGTGGAGCGCCTCGCCGCGTCCGGCAACCCATCTGCGCACGCCCTCCCCCGACCACTCCTGAACCGCCCCGGCCTAGAGATGAGCTTCGCCGGGCTCAAGACCGCCGTGGCCCGCGCCGCGCCCGCCGCGCAGACCGAGGCCGGAAAGGCCGACCTCTGCGCCAGCTTCCAGGCCGCGATCTGCGATGTGCTGGCCGAAAAGTCCCGCCGCGCGCTGACGGAGTTCGAAACCGGAGAGGCCGGAAAACGCTTCGTCATTGCCGGCGGCGTCGCGGCCAACAAGGCCATCCGCGCCGCGCTGGAAACAGCGGTGCACGAACAAGGCGCGCGCCTTATCGCCCCGCCCCTGCGTCACTGTACGGATAATGCCGCGATGATCGCGCTCGCCGGGGCCGAGCGTCTCGCTGCGGGCCTCGTCCCGGCGGACGGCTTCCTCGAGGTCGGTGCCCGCCCCCGCTGGCCGCTGGACGAGGCGTCCGCCATGGCGGATCCCGTCTTCGGCGCCGGCCGCCGCGGCGCCAAGGCCTGACGCCACCCCGCTCCCAAAGCTGAAAACGGGCGCCTCGAGAGGCGCCCGTCAGGCGAAGACCGGCTGGGAGGAAAGGCTGTCTTCGAGGCTATGCGCTGGCCGGGTCCGGCCGCGCTCAGGCAACATATGTCGCCAGGCCAACCGTGGCCAGCATGATCATCAAGGCTGCCGGCAGAGCGGCAAAGAAGGCGAACAAGGCCTGGCGGTTTTCTTGGTTCGAGGAAGACATCGGTTCGGGCTTTCGGTCTGGTTGGGCGGCGACCACCGCTGCCCATGACCTTGATATAGCACCAGCCTGACCGATGATCAATGAACAAAATAGAAATCGTTCAATATTCTTCGCTCACTCGGTCTGGAGCGGCATTCCCGTCACCGGACATGGGGCATCCGTCGCCGCCGTGATGCCCTCCCAGGGCGGTGGAACCTGCGCGCCTGGTGACAATCCGGCCAGCAGAAGATCCATAACGCCGTCCAGCTCCCGCTGCAGTTTCGGCAGGGTCAGTTTCGAGAAAAGCTGCGGGAACCGGAACTTCATCAGCGCCGACTGCCACATCTCGGCCGTCTCGTTCGCATCGCTTATCGGCCGGAATTCGCCCGTCCTCACGCCGTCATTGAGGATTTCGACCAGATAGGCGCGCTCCGTCGCCAGCTTTTCGTTCATATAGAGAGGGCGCTCATTGCTGAGCACTTCGGCGACTTCCAAGATCTTGGCCTCGTCCTCGATCGCCGAATAGGTCCGCGCCAGCTCGTAATGGAACACTTCCCGCATCCGATCGGCCGCCGAGGTTTTGCGCGCTACGATCTCGGCAAAGGTCGCGTAGGATTCCTCATTGAACTTGATGGCCATCGCCTCGGCGATATCCAGTTTCGAGGCAAAGAACCGGTAGATGTTCCCGGCGGACATGTTGCAGTCCCGGGCAATCTCCGCCATCGTCGTCTTCGAGTAGCCATAGTGGAGAATACGCTCCACGGCGGCCATCAGGATCGTTTTTCGCGTATCATCGATCTGTGTCATGGTGCGAGGATACAGTATAAAAGCTGAACAATCAATACAGCGTTCAGCGTACACTTACGCCGAATGTGTCCCAAGTCCGCCAGATCGTGACAGCCGGACGGGTCTCATGCCATAGCAGCGGGACACCAGACCGGACCTTCCCTCATGCCCCTCTATTGCCTCCATTGCCTCGACCATGAAACCGAGGGCGCCGCGCGCCGCGCAGCCGCCCGCCCGGCTCATCTTGAATGGGCCGCCGGCCTTGGGGCCATCGTACGCATGGCCGGCCCGCTGATCGACTCGGCCGGGCAGATGGTCGGCTCGGTCTTCCTCATGGAGGCCGAGAGCCTCGACGCCGTCCGGGCGATCCATGTGCAGGATCCGTACGTGACCGGCGGCGTTTTCGGCCATGTGACGATCAACGAAACCCGCTGGGCCATCGGCAAAGGAAAACCCCAATGAGAAAATTCCTGTCCGGCAATCTAAACTATTCCAGCTGGTCGATCCGCCCGCTTCTGGCCATCCGCAAGGCCAGGCTCCACGTGGAAGAAGAGATCATCCCGCTCGACTTTCCCGAAACGACCGCGCGCCTGCGCGAGGCAAGCCCGAGCGGCAAAGTCCCGCTCCTCCACTGGGACGGGCTCGATATCTGGGAAAGCCTCGCCATCATCGAATTCGTCGCTGAACAGGCCGAACCCGGGACGATCTGGCCCAAGAACGGCGCCCGCCGCGCTGTCGCCCGCGCCGCCTGTTCCGAGATGCATGCCGGCTTCAGCGCCCTGCGCTCTCAATGCCCGATGGACATCCGCGGCCGCGCCGAAACCCCACAGGCCAATGACGCCCTCGATGCCGACATCGCCCGCATTAACGCCCTCTGGTCAGCGCTGCGCGACGCGCATGGTCAGAACACGGACGAGCCCGGCCCTTTCCTGTTCGGCGCCTGGTCTGCGGCCGATGCTTTCTTCACGCCGGTGGTCACGCGGTTTCGAACATACGGCCTGCCGCTCTCGGGCGCTGCGCTCGACTATTCCGCAACCATCTTGTCCGATCCACTTTTCACGAGCCTGGAAGCGGAAGCGGGGTCCGAACCCTGGTGGATCAGCTATGGGCCCGCAGGCCGCTCAAGCGGATCTCTGACACCGGCGGACGCATGAGATGGTAGCCGAGGTCATGACGGAATAGCTGACCGGCCAGACGGGCAAAGATCTCGCCGGCCTCCCCCGAAAACTGTTCCTCCAGCGTCTCCTTGCGATGCTGGATCACGTTCGGCTCGGCATCGGGATCGACCCGCCGGGCCATCGCTTCCTTGGTGCCTTCATACAGTGCGGCATCGATTGCCTCAGGCTTCAGCTCAAGCTTCCAATGCCGCGCCATCGCCTCAAGCACCCCGCGCGGATCCCGCCGCGTCTCTTCATACTGAACCCGCAGCACGGCGCCAGGCAGCGCCGCCTCGATCTCGCCCCAACGGTTCCAGAACCGCGCCAGCCAGTAGAGATCGCACCGGAAGCGCAATCCCGCCGGATCCCCGCGCAGGTATTCCAGCCAGCCGACCTGCAGCTGATGCTGCCATTTGGCATAGTGCGAAGCGAGAATGCCCATCGGGTGACGCACGCCCAGCACATAGGGCGGCAATCGCGCCGCCTGCCGGGCCCAATCCCAATCGAACAGCCGGTGCGGAATCGTATGGCTGCGCGCCAATTTTGGCAGCGCGCTATGTACCGGCTTGTCCTTCGGCAGCAGCACATAAGGCCGCAACGCTTTTTCCGAGAAATAGACCGGCCGCTCAATCCCGTACGTATCGGCCAGCGCAACCGCCAGCATATAGGTCATCCAGTGGGTGCCGGAATTCTTGGAGGAGACGAGGAAACCGTCGAACCGCCCATGCCGCAGGACGGAATAATTGTGCCAGACATCCTTTCGGCATCTGGACAGGTATTCGGGCGGCAGGGGTTCAGACATGGCCAAGGCCTAGTTTCCGGCGTTCGCCAAAGCAAGCCCGCAAACATATCGGCAGAGGAGTTCGCAGGGTCTGCCTCGTCAGGTCTTCAATCCGGCCATGTCCCGATAGATCTGAAGCAGTGCCAGCTGCGACCGGCTCGGCAGGCCTTCGGCCTCTGACACGGCGATCAGCATGGCATCCAGATCGACAATCTCCTTGGGCCCGAGTTGGTCGGATTTGACGATCATCTGGCTCATTCGGCGCATTTCGGCCGGCCCGGGGAGCTGGCTCGAGGCCACCCAGGCCGCATGGGCGGCGAGCTCCTCAGCCTCGGCCTCCGAGAAGTCGAAGTTCGCGCGCATCTCGCTTTCGATCATGTCGCTCTGCCGCGGGCTCAGCGTTTCGCCCTTCGCCAGCGCCATCATCATCAACATGATCGCCGCCGCCTCGCGCGGGTCCTCGATCAGGTCGATCCCGCCCTTCTGGGCCCGGTAGCGGAAGGCAAGCCGGCGCGGCGCATTCGCCGCCGTCCGGGCCATGTCGGAGATTTCCTTGATGCCCCGGCGCGCCATCCGAATACGCCACGCCCAGATGGCGATGGCAGACAGGACGGTAATGACGGTCAGCAGAATATGCATACTCTCACCTTAGTCGGCCGCCGCTATTCGCGCCATGAAGTTTTCGGTAAGCTATGTAATTAGGGCGCCTCACTCGATGTTCCAACCGCGGCATGCGCCTGGGCGAGCACATAAGCCCGGATCGCTTCGGATTCCGCCGGGGTGATATACTCAGCAAACGAGACCATGCCATTGGCCGCGAGATTGCCGTCCAGAACGGCGCCCTTCCAGGCATCTTCATTCGCGGTGATCGCTGACCAGCGCAGATCGGGCAGCACCCCGGACGAAACCGCCAATGCGCCGTGGCAAACGGCGCAGTTGCGCGCATAATGTAAAGTGCCCTCGGAAATCAGCGTCATGGTGCCGAACGACTCCCCCTTGGGCGTCGCATTCATCGGCACGAGGCCGTGATCCGGAATCTCGCCGATGGCGCCGAGCTTGAAGGTGACCACTTTGCCGACCGTGGGTGAGACCTGCGCGTCATAACCAAACCCGCCAGCGAGCGCGAAAGCCGTGCCCCAGCCGGTGGTTATGGTCACATACTGCTCGCCGTCGATCATGTAGGTGCCGGGACCGGAGGCTCCGCCGGATTTGAGGTCAGTGCTCCAGAGCCTGTCGCCGGTGGCAGCGTCATAGGCGGAAAACTCGCCGCCCAGCTTGCCCTGGAAAACCAGCCCTCCGGCGGTCGAAAGCACGCCGCCATTCCAGGCATTGTCATGTTCCACGCTCCAGCGCGGCTGACGCGCGACCGGATCCCAGGCGATCAGGCGGCCTTTCAGCGTCGAGCGCAGGAAACGGATCACTTCCGGCGGCGCAATCGGCGGCACGCCGGCGGAAAAATCCACCCCGGTATTCCAGGCAACAGGCCGCGAGGCAAAGCGCGTATCCTCGGCATAAGCCTGCGGGATTTCCTGAGCCGGAATATAGGCGAGGCCGGTTTCCGGATTGAACGCCATCGGATGCCAGTTATGCGCGCCTAGCGGACCGGGTGTCTGTTCGAAAGGTTCGACGCCATAGCGCGCTTCCGGTACTTCCTGCGGGCGGCCCGACCGGTCGAGCCCCGTCGCCCAGTTCACCGGCACAAACGCGTCGCCCGACAGGAATCGGCCGGTGGCCGCGTCCAGAACATAGAAGAAGCCGTTCTTAGGCGCCTGCATCACGACGCGGCGGTTGGCGCCATATTCGCCCAGAGGCAGTTCCGCGAGGATGATCGTCTGGGTCGCGGTGTAGTCCCAATTGTCGCCCGGCGTGGTCTGGAAGTGCCATTTATAAGTGCCGGTCTCGGCATCGACCGCGACGATGGAGGAGAGGAACAGATTGTCCCCGCCCGACGGATCCCGGAAGGTCCGGTTCCAAGGCGAGCCATTGCCAACGCCGAAGATGATCTGATCATTGACCTCGTCATAGACGATCGAATCCCAGACCGTGCCGCCGCCGCCGTCGGTGACCCAGGCGCCTTCATCGCCCCAGCTCACATTGCCGACGCGCACAAAGGCCTCGTCCGAGGCCGCGCCATCCGGTTGCTTCGCCGGATTGGGCACGGTGTAGAACCGCCACACCACATCGCCGGTCGAAGCGTCATAGGCCGAAAGATAGCCGCGCACGCCAAGCTCGGCGCCGCCATTGCCGATCAGCACCTTGCCCTTCACCACGCGCGGCGCGCCGGTGATCGTGTAAGGCTTCGACTGGTCGACGGTGACTTTGCTCCAGACGACCTCGCCGGTTTCCGCATTCAGCGCTTCGAGCCGGCCGTCGATCACGCCGACATAGATTTTCTCGTCATAGACGGCGACGCCCCGGTTCACGACATCGCAGCAGGCTTTCACACCGACCGCCCGGTCGACATCCGGGTCATACACCCACAATTCCTCGCCGGTCCGCGCGTCCAGCGCATAGACCACCGACCAGGCCGAGGTGACATACATCACGCCGTCGACCACGATCGGCGTCGATTCCACGCCGCGATTGGTGCCGAGGTCATAGGTCCAGGCAACGCCCAGTTCGCCGACATTGGCGGCATTGATCGCGGTCAGGGATGAATGGCGCTGTTCGTCATAGGTGCCGCCATAGGACAGCCATTCTTCCCCGGCGCTGGCGGAGGAAATCCTCGCGGTATCGACGGCGGCAAAGCCCGGCTCGCTCACCCGCTGGATACCGTCCTGGCCGCAGGCCGCGAGCAGCATGAACGCGCCGAGGCTGATCAACGGGGTCGCCCGGCGGGGCTTCAGAAGCTGGCGCATGAAGTGTCCTCCCAGACCTATGTCCCCGCGTCGCGCATGGCGGGCAGGATTTCTGGGTTCACCCTACTCTCAGACCCCGCAAAGTCGAGCCATGACGCTAGGGGAGCAACGGGCAACCTCTGGCGGCCACCACCGCGCGCAGATCGTCGCGCGCTGTCAGGATTGCTGCTTCGATGGCGGCCTGCCATTCGGCCCGGTCGCGCGCGCCTTCGGCGGCCTTCGGGAAGGTCACTGAGCGCGAGGCATTGATCAGCCCGCCCTGGCCCCGGACGAGGCCGGCGCAGGCCTCTTCCGCCCCGGCGCCCTGCGCGCCATAGCCCGGCACGAGGAACAGCGCCTTCGGCGCAAGCGCACGCACGGCCCTTGCTTCGTCCGGCGCAGTCGCCCCGACCACCATCATCAGGTTTGACCAGCCACAGGGGCTCATCAGCCGCTCCGTGAGCGGACCAAGCGCTTCGGCGACATGGGAATAGAGCGACGCGTCATCGATATTCCGGTTCTGGAAATCCGCGGCACCCGGATTGGAGGTCCGCACAAGGACGATCACGCCTTTGCCTGCCTGTTCCGCCTGGCGCGCATACGGCTCCAGCGTGTCGAGCCCCATATAGGGATTGACTGTGAGTGCATCCGATTCAAACGGCCCGCCTGGCGCGAGGTAAGCCGAGGCATAGCCCTCCGCCGTCGAACCAATATCGCCGCGCTTGGCATCCATCAGAACAAGCAGCCCGGCCGCCCGAGCCGTCCGCGCCACCGCCTGAAGCGCCGCCATGCCTTCCGGACCGTGGCGCTCGAACAGGCCGGCCTGCGGCTTAACCGCTGCGACCTTTCCTTCCGCCACCTCGATCACCGCCTTCGACCATTGCCAGACGCCTTCCGGCGTATCGCCGCCAAACATCTCCGGAATGGAGCCGGAATGCGGGTCAATCCCGACACAGAGCGGGCCGAACTGGCGGGCGGCCGCGGTGATGCGCGAAGCGAAATCCATCATGGGCTGACTTCGCACATCACCTTGACGACCTGCAAGCGCCGCCGCGCGGTGTCCGAGGCCGCGCCATAGCTGCGCATGCCGAAGGTTTCCGATGGTCCGGTCTGACGCTCGACGCCCTGGCGCGTCAGGAAAGCATCCAGCGCTTGCGGCGCCGTTGAATAGATGCGCCCGCGCCGGGGGCTTTCGGCGACGATGACGCCGCGGACCGCGCCGGTCGCATCAAACACCGGCCCGCCGGAAATGCCGCCAAGGCTGCCGACGAGGCCGTTCGTGCGCCCGACCTCGGCCCAGGCGAGGATCGGCGCCTCGCTTTCGCGCAGGCCCCGCGTCACTAGCCGGCTGCGCCCGACCAGTCGGCTAGCAAGTTCGCCCGGATCGCCCTGGGGGAAACCAACATGGAAGCCTTCGGCCCCGATGAACATCGGCGAAGCCAGATCCAGCACCACCGGATTGGGGCTGCGCCCTGTGGAGAGCAGCGCAAGATCATGCGCGTCATCGAGCGCGACCCGGGCCACGGGCACATAATTGCCCGGCGCCACCATGAGGCTGACCCGCGCGCAGCCATCGACGACATGCCTTGCTGTCAGCCAGTCTCCGCGCGTGTTGACCGCAAAGGCAGTGCCCACGCCGTTCTGCGGCGAGACGGCCTGGACCACGACCATCTCGTCCAGCGGCGAGGGATCCGGCAGCAGCGGGCCGAATTCTTCCGCAAGCTCGGACGGCGGCGGAGGCGCCGGCGCCTCGGCCTGCGGGGCGAGCGAGAATAGCACGACCAGGATGAAACCCAGCGCCGCGCAGTAGATGACCCAGTCGAAGCCGCGCATCCTGTTACATCCTCTGCAGCACAGGATCCCACAGCCCGGCGGCGAGGATCAGCGCAGTGCTCAGCTTGGCAGCCGTCAGCACGGCGGCAGCGCCCATTTCATCCCGGGTGAGGCGGCCCGGAATATCGCGCAGCATCAGATCCACCACCCGGTAAGTGATCAGCTGCATCAGGAGGGCAATGGCCCCCCAGATGGCGAGCTCTGGCAGCGACACCGAAGAGGCCAGCGTCGAGGCAATCGGAATGGCGAGGCCGGCAATCGCCCCGCCCAGCGCGACACCGGCGGCCGTGTTGCCCTCGCGCACTAGGGCGAGTTCCTTCCACGGGGTCAGCAGCACATAGGCGACAGATGCCAGAAGCAGCATCGCACCCGCCATGCCGGTGGACATCAGGAAGCGCGGGAACGCCGCGTCGAACGCGCTTATTTCACCCAGCATGGCTCTTGTTTATCCTTGTTTGCAGGTCTAGCCCCCACATCTGCTGCCTCATATAACCTTAATCCAGTGCGCCCCGCCGCCTCAAGGAGACGTAACGCCCATGCTCGCCGGAAAAACCGCCCTCGTGACAGGCTCGACCAGCGGGATCGGAAAGGCCATCGCCCTGCGACTGGCCGCCGAAGGGGCCAACATCGTCCTGAATGGTTTCGGGGACGAGAAGGAAATCGAGGAATTTCGGGCGAGCCTCGAGAAGGATCAGAAGGTTACCGCGCTGTTCATAGGCGCCGATCTCACCAAGCCGGACTCGATCGAAGCGATGGCCGGGAAGATCGCCAGCAAGCTGGGCGGCGTTGATATTCTCGTGAATAATGCCGGCACGCAATATGTGGCCTCGATCGAGGACTTCCCCGTCGACCGCTGGGATTTCATCATCGCGCTCAACCTGACGGCTGCGTTTCACACAACGCGCCTCGCCCTGCCCCACATGAAAAAGGCTGGCTGGGGCCGGATCGTGAATATGGGGTCGGCCCATTCCAAGGTCGCCTCGCCCCATAAATCCGCCTATGTCGCGGCCAAGCATGGCCTCGCCGGTCTCAGCAAGGTGACGGCGCTGGAAGGCGCGGAAAAGGGCATTCGATGCAACACCATCTGTCCGGGCTATGTCTATACCCCGCTCGTTGAGGGACAGATTGCCGGCACAGCCAAGGCGCGCAACATGACCGAGGAACAGGTCAAGAATGATGTCCTGCTTGCCGCCCAGCCGACCAAGGAATTCGTGACGGTGGAACAGGTTGCGGCCTTGGTCAGCTTCCTCTGCTCGCCCGCTGCAGCCCAGATCAATGGCGCCGACCTCTCCATTGATGGCGGCTGGACGGCGCAGTGACCCTGCGCGGAATGATTGACGCGGGCGGCCGGGATCTCCATCTTTCACTGGAATGCTGAAACGGGCCCTCCTCCTGATCCTTGGCGCCTGGCTGTTCGCGGCCAGCGGCCTCGCCGCGCACGCCGGACCCTGCCTTTCGGCAGAGACTGAGTTTGCGGCACCCGCGATGATGCAGGACCATTGCGACACGAAGGCGGCGATGGGTCCGACCGCAAGCGGGAAGCCCTCAGACCTTCCGGAACCCTCCGCGAACGATTCACTCTGCTGCTGCCCCGGCATGCTGGCCGCCGTGCCTGCGCCGGACGCTTCGGACACGCCAGGTCCGGCATATCGTCTGGCCCAGGCCCTGCCCGCAGACACAAACGCGCCTTCGCGTGCGCTCATCCCGGAACCGCCGCCACCGAAGGCCTGACCTGATCTGTAATCCGCCACTGGATCAATCACAGACAGGTTCCTTCTCATGTCACTCAAGTATCTTGTTGCGGGGCTTGGCCTCGCAGCACTCACCATGCCTGCCAGCGCCCGCCCGGTCAGCTATGCCGGCGGCTGGACGGCCATACAGGACAATAACGGAATGTATTCCGCCCTGCATGTACACTATTCGCCGACCGCCTTCGACTCTGTCGGGCTCTATGCCGAGCACAACTGGTCGATTGATGCGACCTTCACGGGGGTTCAGTATAACCGCCTCGTGAAGCGCTGGAACGCGCCGCAAAGCCAGGGCAATCTCTATGTGAAGCTCGGCGCAGGCGTCGCCGATCCGTTCGACGACCGGGGCCTTCGCGGCGCCGGTTTTGCGGCGGTCTCCGCCGACTGGGAAACGCGCCGCGTGTTCGTTTCCTGGGACAGCCGGGCCCGCGATTACGGCATCGACCAGTCGGTCTCCCATGCCGCCCGGATCGGGCTCGCGCCCTATGTGGCCGAGTTCGGCGCCCTGCATACCTGGGCCATGCTCCAGGTGGAAAACCATCCCGAGGCGGACAATCCGCTTCAGGTCACCCCGCTCCTGCGCTTCTTCCGCGGCCCGCTTCTCGTCGAGGCGGGCTACACGCTGGAAGAAGAGCGCTTTCTTCTTAACTGGGTCTATTGTTTCTGAAAGGATCACCCGATGACTATCTTCAAAACTATTGCGCTCGCTGCGCTTCTGCCGATGTCCGTGTTGCCGGCATATGCCTCGCCCGCCGCTCCTTCTCCAGCTGCGGTCAGCGCAGCATCCGGCGAGCAGGTGACTGCGTATGTGAACGGCCTCGTCTGTGATTTCTGCGCGCAGGCGATCCTCAAGACCTTTGGCCGCGAGGACGCGGTC
>CAYPDA010000059.1:0-14015 GCA_964409375.1 uncultured Hyphomonas sp. | reverse complement strand
CCCAGCCGAGCACGGCAAGGCCGTTGACCATGGTGGTGTGGCTGTCGGTGCCGACCAGCGTGTCCGGGAAGGCGACCATCTCGCCGTCTTCGTTCGGCGCGGACCAGACGGTCTGGGCGAGGTATTCGAGGTTCACCTGGTGGCAGATGCCGGTGCCGGGGGGCACAACGCGGAAATTGTTAAATGCCTTCTGGCCCCATTTGAGGAAGGTGTAGCGCTCCATGTTGCGCTCGTATTCGAGGTCAACGTTCGCCTGGAAGGCACGGGGCGTGCCGAACTCGTCGATCATGACCGAGTGGTCGATAACTAGATCGACCGGGACGAGCGGGTTGATCTTGCTGGCACTGCCGCCGAGCGCCTTGATGCCGTCGCGCATCGCGGCGAGGTCAACGACCGCCGGCACGCCGGTGAAGTCCTGCATCAGCACGCGGGCCGGGCGGTAGGCAATCTCGCGCGGGTTCTGGCCGCCCTTGTCTGCCCATTCGCCGAAGGCACGGATGTCGTCCTCGACAACTGTCAGCCCGTCCTCGAAGCGCAGCATGTTTTCCAAGAGGACCTTCAGCGCCGCCGGCAGGCGGGCGAGGTCGCCGAGACCCGCCGCCTTCGCGGCGGCGTCCAGCGAGTAATACGTGTAGGTCTTACCTGCTGCGGTGAGCTTGCTTTTCGATTTGAAGCTGTCTTTAGACGGCATGTCTTGCGCGTTGCCTCCCGGATAAAGGGCCTGCGGCTGAAGCCCTGCTTTCGTCGCTGCGGCCCTCTTATAGGCCCCGCCTCTCCGGCGCAATCGGCGGGGGCGGTCAAACTGGCGCGGCGTCGCGTTCAGTTTGCGGCTCCTGCAGAACAGGCTAAGCCCTGCATTGATGCCACCGGACGCCGACGCCTCCCTTCTCACCGTCAGCGGCCTCGCGATCTTGCGCGGGGAGCGGCTGCTGTTTCGTGAGATCGGGCTGAGCATCGCGCCGGGCGAAGCGCTGTTGCTGCGCGGCGCCAATGGCAGCGGCAAGACCACGCTGCTGCGTATGCTTTCCGGACTGACGCGGCCGGAGGCGGGTGCTGTTTACCGGAATGTGCCGCATCATTGGATCGGCCACCGCGAAGGACTGAAGCCGCATGAGACGCCGCGCTCGCATCTGACCCTCTGGGGGCAGGCCTGGGGCGCGGATGCTGATAACCTGTCAATCCTCGCCGATATGGGCCTCACCCGCGCGGGAGATGTGCCGGGGCGGTATCTCTCCGCAGGCCAGCGCCGGCGCACGGCGCTGGCGCGCCTTTGCCTCGAACACCGGCCGCTCTGGCTGCTGGATGAGCCCTATACTGCCCTGGATGCGGATGGGCGGGCGCTGATGGACCGTCTTATCGCGGTCCACCGGGCGCGCGGCGGCGCGCTGATCGCGGCGATCCATGGCGAGGCAGGCTTCGCGGCGACGCGCGAGGTGAGCCTGTGAGCCCCTCCCCCCTGTTCGCCGCCTTCCGGCAGGCTTTCACCGAGGCTTGGGCTGGGGGCGCGGGCGCGCTTCTGCCGCTGGGCTTTCTCGGGGGCGCTGCGGTGCTCGTGCCGCTCGGCATCGGCAGCGACGCGGAGACGCTGCGCGCAGTCGGCCCCGGAATCCTCTGGGTGGCGCTCGCGTTATCAAGCCTGGTGACGCTCGAACGGATTTTCCAGGCCGATGTGGAGGACGGCACGCTGGACCTGTGGCTGCAGGCAGAGGCGCCGATGGCCGCCATCGCCGCCGCCAAGACGCTGGCACACTGGCTGGCGGCGGGCCTGCCGCTGGCGCTCGCCTCGCCGCTGCTCGCGCTGATGTTCCAGGCCCAGGCCGGGCTGGAGCTTCTCGTCCAAGCAGGATGGTACGCGCTCGGCAGTCTCGCTTTCTTCTTCTGGGGCGGAGTCGGCGCCGCGCTCTCGGCCACGGTGCGGCGAGGCGGCCTGTTGATATCGCTGATCGCGCTGCCTCTGTTCGTGCCGACCGCCATCTTCGGGGCTCTGGCCATGACCGGCGGCGTGGGTTCAGACGGCGCGCCGCTGCTGCTCGCTGCCGCGACGCTGTTCGCCTGCGCCATTGCGCCCTATGCCATGGCGGCAGCCTTGCGCTTGGCGGCGGACTGAGGGGAGGCTATCTCGGAAAGCGCCATGTGGTCATATCTCGCCAATCCGCACCGTTTCCTGAAATTCTCCGCCGTGGCGGCGCCGATGTTCTATGCGCTGGCGCTGGTCTGCATCGGCTGGGGTCTGTGGCAGGGGCTGTGGGTGGTGCCTAAGGACGAATACCAGGGCGGCGACATCATGCGGGTGATGTTCATTCATGTGCCCGCCGCGTGGCTTGCAATGGCGAGCTATTCCGCCCTCGCCCTCGCCAGCTTCATCTGGTTCATCTGGCGCCACGAACTGGCAGATATCGCGGCGAAGTCGATCGCGCCCCTCGGGGGGGCCTGGACGGTCATCTGCCTCGCCACCGGCGCCATTTGGGGCAAGCCGACCTGGGGCACCTGGTGGCAGTGGGATGATGCCAGAATGATGTCCGTCCTGTTCCTACTGTTCCTCTTCCTTGGCTATATGGCGCTGCGCGCGGCGATGGATTCGCGCCAGAAGGCCGCGCGGGCCGGCGCGATCCTCGCCATGGTCGGCGCGGTTAACGTGCCGCTGATCAAGTTCTCGGTCGATCTCTTCACCTCACTTCACCAACCGGCCAGCGTCATCACTGCCGAAGGGCCAAAGATGGCGGCAGTGTATCTCGTCCCGCTGCTGATCAGCGGGCTGGGGCATGGGCTGCTGTTCGGCGCGCTCGTGATGACGAACATGCGCACGGAAATCCGCGAGCGCCGAATTGCCCGGCTGCGCGCGGCGATGCTAGAGGGCTGAGACAATGCCCGAGTTTGACAAGAACGCCGCTTACATCTGGGCCTGCTATCTCGTCGGCGCGCTGATGATCGGCGGCGCGGCGCTGCATGCCTGGTTATCGGCACGGGCCGCCCGCAGGCGGCTCGACGCGATGACGGCCGCCGAGGAGGAGACGCGCGCATGAATCGCTGGATCTATGCCCTACCCGGCGGCGCGCTGCTGATCGTTGCGGCCCTTGGCGGCTGGCAGATGATGCAGCCCTCACGCGGCGAGTTCGAGCGGATCTCCCGCGACGCGCCAGGCTATGTCTTCCCACTGATCGAGGGCGGCAGCATCGCCTTCGCCCCGCCCCCGGGCGGCGAGCCCGTCATCGTCAACCTGTTTGCCAGCTGGTGCGCGCCCTGCGAGCTCGAGCACGAGCACCTCATGACGCTGGGCGAGCGCCATCCAGGCCAGCTTTACGGCGTGCTTTACAAGGATATGCCGGAGCGCGGCGCGGCCTTCCTGGCGCGCCTTGGCAATCCGTTCACGGCAATTGCGCTGGATCCCGAGGGTCGCGGCGGTCTGGATTTTGGCCTGACCGGTGTCCCCGAAACCTTCGTCATCTCAGGTGAGGGTGAAATCCTGCTCCACATTGGCGGGCCGCTGGACGAAGCGCTGACCGAAAAAGTAAGCGGGGCGCTTGTGGCGCCCCGCTCGTGATTCTGCATTGGCAGAGGTAAGCCGAAGCTTACTTCGCTTTCTTGCGCGCCACCGGAGCCGGCTTCACGGCCGCCCTGGCAGGGGCCTTCTTGCGCTTGGCGCCTTTGGCAGCTTTCGGAGCCTTCGCCGCTTTCACGGCTTTCGGCGCCGCTGCAGCCTTCGGCGCGCGCGGGGCTTTCGCCGGTGCGGCCATTTTCTTCTCGGCGTCTTCGACTAGGCCGGTCAGGCCCTGCAGCAGGGCGTCCTGCTTCGCCTTGGCGAGCGTTGAGAAAAGAACTTCGTCCGCCTTCGTCACGGCCGGCAGCGCCTTGTCGTAGGCTTTCTTGCCCTTGGCGGTGAGGTTGACCGATTTGGCGCGCGCATCGGTTTTGGAATCTGTGCGTTTGATCAGACCGGCGCCTTCCATTCGGGCAACCATGTCGGCGAGGGTCGAGCGATCTATGCCGGTGGCATTGACAAGATCGGACTGGCTCACACCTTCATTGCCGGAGAGCGCGGCAAGAACGGAGAACTGCCGCAGCGTGACGCCGGCGGATTTGAGGGCAGCCGCCGACTGGTTGGCCGCGATCTGCTGGGCGCGGTGCAAAAGGTGGCTGGGCGAGGAATTGAGGGTGAAGGTCATTTTAGGGTTTCCTGTCTGTTTGGTATGTCCGGCGAAGGACGGGTTCTGGAAGCGGGCCGATCCTGTTTCAGCGGCGTAAACAACAGCCACGTAGGCGGATCAAACATATTCCCCATACAGGCGATAGGATAAAGATTGGATGACTGATCAATTGCCAACTTCTTTCCCGGATGCAGATTTTCGCCTGGCTGTGCCAGATGGAGACGACCGGATCCGGCGAATGTGCACCCGGTGCAGTTTTGTTGATTACGTGAACCCCAAGATTGTCGCTGGATCCGTGGTCGTCAAGGACGGGCTGATATTACTCTGCAGACGGGCAATTGCGCCGCGCATAGGATACTGGACGCTTCCGGCCGGATTTATGGAAGAAGGCGAGAGTGTCGAGGAAGCCGCCGCGCGCGAAGCCTGCGAGGAGGCAATGGCCGAAATTTCAATCGACAACTTGTTGGCGGTCTATTCCGTACCCCGCATCGCGCAGGTGCAGATCATGTTCCGCGCGCGGCTGGTATCAGACTTTGCGCCGGGGCCGGAAAGTACGGAGGTGAAGCTTTTTCGCTGGAAGGACGTTCCCTGGTCAGAGCTCGCTTTTCCCACGGTTGTCTGGGCGCTGACCCATTATGCGAAGACCCGGCATGACCGGGCCTTCGTGCCGTTTTCCAACCCGCCGGGAACGGAAAACCTTACGCGCTAGGCGCCTGCTCCGGTTCAGCCTCGGGCACCGGCGCAGGGTCGCGCAGATGCTTCAGCGTGTAGGGCGTATTCAGCGCGCCGAAGATCAGCACGATCATGATGTTGCCGAACTTCCAGTTGGCCCACACGTCTTCGGCATCCCGCGTGCCAAAAGTCAGCCCAAGGAATTCATATGAGCCTGCCGGCGCGACCGGGATGCCGGCCATCACCAGCGGCACATCGAAACCCGGCGCATACATCCGCCAGAGATATTCGTTCCACACTGCCATTGCGATGAAGAACAGACCCCAGCGGATCGCCAGCGTGCGCCAGGCAAAGTCCGGCAGGTCGAACACTTTCGAGAACAGCGACTTCCAGAGATTACGCCCGAAGGCCATCGGCACGAAGATCATCGTCGCCATGAACAGCTGCTGGATCGTCGGCTTCACATAGATGAAGGCCTTCTCCTGCAGGAGAATGCCGATAAGGCCGAAGCCACCAACAATGGCGGAGGAGAAGATCATCATCTGCGAGACCGGCTGACGCTGGATCAGCTGGCGCGCGAGGAAACCGAGCATCAGCACCATCAGCACGCCGGTGGCCCAGAAGATCGCAGTGTCCTTGTTGATCAGCCCATCCAGAAGCTCAACGCGCCGGAAAATGTTGTAGGTGACGATGAAGCCGAGCACAGGGATGAAATCACCCCAGAGCTGGTTGGCTTTGCCAGCGGCGGTGTCGATGCCTTTGCCGGCGCCGGAGGCAGCCTGCGGAGATGTCGTGTCGTTCATGGCTTTCCTTACGCAGTCTGGCGCCTTCTGGATGCTTATCCGGCTTGTCTCATGAATGGTAGAACCCTGCCACAAGCCAGCACATGGCAGCTTTTCCTTCCCCGAACCCTAACCGGCGGCCTGCATCAGCACGAGTCCCGTTGCCAGCGCGGCTGCAGCGGCCACACGGCGCCGCCCGAAGCCTTCCTTAAGCAGCCAGGCGCCGAATGCCGCCGCGAAGACCACAGAGGTTTCGCGCAGCGCCGTGACCATCGCCGCTTCCGTCAGCGTATAGGCCCAGATCGCCGTGCCATAGGAGAGCGCGCCCGCAACGCCGCCGATTACGCCGCTGCGCAGTTGGCGCGACGCCGCCGCCAGCGCCCTGCCCCGCGTTTGCCAGGCAAATACGATTGTCACGCCGATCCAGTCGAACAGGAACAGCCACACGATAAAGGTCAGCGGTGTCGGCATCGCGCGGGCCGCCTGCGTGTCAGCTACCGCATAGAGCCCGACGCCGATAGCGGTCATCAGGGCCCAGAACAGCGCTGCCCGGTCCATCCGCCGCGCCGCCTCGGACAATCCGGTCGGCAGCGCAAAGACAAGGATAGACAGTGAGGCCACCAGAAGCCCGGTGACCTGCAGGGGCGAGAGCGTCTCAGCCAGCCAGAACACCGCCAGGCCCGCCACCGCCAGCGGCGCGAGCCCGCGCATTACCGGAAACACCAGCGACAAAGCCCCCCGGTGCAGCGCGCGGATCGCCGCGAACTGGTAGAACCAGTGGACCGCCACCGACACCGCGATCAGCCCCCAGGTCTCCGGCGGCGGCGCGGGCACCAAGGGCACAAGCGGCAGGACCGTCAGCCCCATGACGATCGCCACAATTGTCCGCGCGGTCAGCACATCCCCGCCGCGCTTCACCATCACATTGGTGATGGCGACCGTTAGGGCAGAGAAAAGACACAAGGCGACTGGGAGCAGCGAGGCAGACATGGCCGTCGCCATAAGCGGGAATTCCGATGCTGAAAAGCCGCCGCGTTTCGCCCGCCCGTCTCGCAACCCCCGGAACCAAGCAGGCCTCGCGGCGTTACGGTCCTTGAGACCTACCGGCAGAACGCCGATCAACCCCGCATTGGAGGCCACAACATGGGCAAAGGTATTCTTCTCTGGTTCCTCGGGGTTCCGATCCCCCTGATCCTTCTTCTGCTTCTCATTTTCTAGGATCGTCCCATGACCAACACACCCATTAGCGCGCCAGCGGGCGCACGCACCGCGCCCGCCACACCTGCCAGTTTATCCAAATGGAGCGGGCAGACCATCAGCTGGTCTGCAGTCTTCGCCGGTGCCCTTGCCGCCCTCGCCCTCTCGATCGTGCTCGTCGTGCTCGGCTCGGCGTTCGGCTTCGGCGCCATGTCGCCCTTCGCGGGTGACGGCCTGTCCGCCGCGACCATCGGCATCGTCACCGTCATCTGGCTTATCTTCACGCAGATCTTCGCCTCGATCGCCGGCGGCTATATCGCCGGGCGCACACGGGTGCGCTGGTCTATCCATAAGGATGAGGTCTACTTCCGCGATACGGTGCACGGCTTCCTGACCTGGGCCGTTGCCAGCGCCGCGATGTTCGGCATGGCCGCGCTCGCGGCCGGAGGAGGTGCGTTTACTGCGACGGCCGTCACCTCCGCCGCCATCGCGTCTACGGAAGATGCACCTAGTCCCGCCAGTATAATCACGGACCGGCTCTACCGCTCACCGGGCGCTGACCTCGACGGGCAGCTCAGCTCGCGTGAAGTGGCCGACCGTCTTGTGATCCGCGCCATCGACGACGAGTTCGCGATGACCCCGGACGACCGCAACTGGCTGATCGAAGATGTCGGCGCCCGTGTCAACATTGACAGAGCCGGCGCCGAAGCCCGCGTCAGCACCGCGCTGAACGACATCACCGCGGCCCGCGATGAAGCCCGCGAAGCGGTGGATACGGCCCGCGCTACCAGCGCCGCTCTCGCCATCGCAACGGCGCTTGCGATGATGATCGGCGCCTTCGTTGCCAGCATAGGCGCCGTCTTCGGCGGCCGCGAACGCGACGGGTTGGAAGACAAGCACATCACGGCCTAGAGCGGCGCAATTGTCAGAGGGGGAAGCGGCGTAAGGGTTTGACACCGCCACCCCCTCGGGCATCCTCCGGGTTCACTGACCTGAGGAACGCCATGTTCACCTATGACCTCATCATCCGCGGCGGCACCATCATCGACGGCACCGGCGCGGAGGGCTTTCAAGGCGATGTCGCCGTCTCGGGCGGTGTGATCACAGGCGTAGGCGAGGTAAACGGCAAGGGCCTCAAAGAGATCGACGCGCGCGGCCAGATCGTCACCCCCGGCTTCGTTGATCTGCACACCCATTATGATGGCCAGGCGGGCTGGGGCGAGGCGATCAGCCCCTCCTCCCTGCACGGTGTCACCTCGGTCGTCATGGGCAATTGCGGTGTCGGCTTCGCGCCGTGCAAGACCGAGGACCATGACCGGCTGATCCGCCTGATGGAAGGCGTCGAGGATATCCCGTTCCCCGTGCTCGCCGAAGGCCTGCCGTGGAAGTGGGAGAGTTTCCCGGATTATCTCGAGTTTCTCTCTGCCCGCCGCTTCGACACCGATGTCTGCGCGCAGCTGCCCCATGCCGCGCTGCGCGTCTTCGTCATGGGCGACCGCGGCGCCAACCGCGAGGACGCCACCCCGGCCGACATCGCCTCGATGAAACAACTCGCCAAGGAAGCCGTGATGGCGGGGGCAATGGGCTTCTCGACCTCTCGCACGCTGAACCACCGCACCTCGGACGGCCAGCCGACGCCGACCCTCACTGCCTCCGAAGCCGAACTCACCGGCATCGCCATGGGCCTGTCCGAAGCGGGGCGCGGCGTGCTGCAGTTCGTGTCCGATTTTGACGACCCGCAGAAGGAAGCCGCGATGCTGCGCCGCATCGTGGAGGCGTCCGGCCGGCCGCTCTCGGTCTCTCTGGCGCAGTCCGATGTCGCGCCGAATGGCTGGCGCACGCTGCTGACTTCCATTGAGGCAGCCGCCGCCGAGGGGCTGCCCCTGCGCGCGCAGGTCGCACCGCGCCCGGTCGGCGTGCTGCTGGGCCTCGACCTGACGCTGAACCCGTTCAGTGCGCACCCCGTCTACCGCGAGATCGCGGACATTCCGATGGCGGAGCGCGTGCGCCGCCTGCACGACGCAGACTTCCGCGCCCGCCTGCTCGCCGATGAACCGGCCACGGACAATCCCTTCGTCAAGTCGATGCTGCGCAATTTCGGCAAGATCTTCCAGCTGTCAGACCCCGTGAACTATGAGCCCGGCCCGGAGCGCACCCTCGCCGCCCTCGCCGAAGCACGCGGCGTGACGCCGGAGGAAGTCGCGCTCGACCTGATGCTGGAGCGCGGCGGCCAGGGCATGCTCTACCTGCCTTTCCTCAACTATGCGCAGGGCAGCCTCGAGCCTGTGCTGGAGATGATGCAGAGCCCCGCCACGCTGCCCGGCCTGTCGGACGGCGGCGCGCATGTCGGCATGATCTGTGACGGCTCCTTCACCACGACGATGCTGACCCATTGGGTGCGCGACCGGGCGAAAGGCGAGAAGCTCACGCCTGAATCCATCGTCCACCGCCAGTCGCGCCTGACCGCCGAATGGATCGGCCTGTGGGACCGCGGCCTGATCGCGCCCGGCTACCGCGCCGACCTCAACGTCATCGACCTGGCGAACCTCAAGCTCCACCTGCCGGACGTGATCCGCGACCTGCCAGCCGGCGGGCGCCGCCTGATGCAACGCGCCTCCGGCTACACCGCCACGATCCTCAAGGGCGAGATTACCCACCGGGACGGCGAGCCCACCGGCGCGAAGCCGGGGCGCCTGGTTCGCGGCGCACGGGCCGCACCAGCGGAGGCGATGGCGGCGGAATAAAATTCTTGTAAAGGCCCCTTGACTAGACAAGTGCCCTTGTCATATAGACAAGGTAACTTGACAAGGAGGTACCCATGACCAAACAACTCGGATTCCGCACCGCCGCCCGGCGTTACAGATATGTGTTCTGGCCGATGACCGGCGCCTACCTCGCCGCGCTGTTCGCCGGCGTTGCCCTTGTGGATGAGGACACCTCCCCGCTCTGGCTGCGGGCGAGCTTCGCGGTCGCGGTCGTCCTGCCGCTGTTCGGCATGCTCTGGGCCATGCTCAGGCATGTTGGGGAGACGGACGAATATACCCGCCTGCGCCAGCTGCAGTCGCTTGCCGAGGCAGGCGCGATCACCACCGGCGCCATCTTCCTGTTCGGCTTCCTGGAGATCTTCAATGTCGTGGTCGATGTGCCGCTGTTCCTGTTCGGCCCGCTCTTCTTCCTGGCCTTCGGCGTCGCTCATTGCCGCCAGCGCCTTGGCCGGACGGTGTAGGCCCCATGCACAACATCATCCGTATCCTGCGCGCCAAACCCGACAAGGAGTAGCCCCATGGCTCACATAAAAGGTTTCCGTAAAGCCTATCGCCGCTTTCTATGGCTCTATATCTCGATGGTGGTGGTCTATAGCGCGGTGCTCGCCAGCGCGCTCTATATGATTGATGCGCAATCACCCCTCTGGCTCAAAGTGTCCGCCGGCCTGCTTGTTGCGTTCCCCCTGTTCGGCGCCCTTTACGCCATGCGCCGCGTGTCTGAGGAAACGGATGAGTATTTGCGGATGCGCCAACTCCGTTTACTGCGCGATGCGGGCTTGCTGACGGCTGGCGCTGCCCTGCTGCTTGGTTTCCTGATCGTCTTCGGCGCACTGTCTTCTTTCCCGGTCGTCTGGGTCGGCATCGGATACTTTTTCGCCTGCGGCATTGCATGGTTTCTGCCAGATCCCAGGAAGGTTTCCTGACGCCGATGCACAACATCCTCCGTATACTGCGCGCCGAGCGTGGCTGGAGCCAGCAGCAGCTGGCCGATGAGCTCGATGTCTCCCGCCAGTCGGTCAACGCCATCGAGACGGGGAAATACGATCCCTCCCTCCCCCTCGCCTTCGCCATCGCCCGCCTGTTCGGCCGCAGCATCGAGGACATTTTTGATGATGGGATCGGACAGGCTGAAGTGGCGGAGTAGAAAGGCCCTCACCTCCCATCGCTGCGCGATGGGCCCCTCCTCTCCCACTTGCGGAAGAGGGGTTGAGGCGTAGCGCGACCTACACCCCTCTCCCATGACAATGGGAGAGGAGGGGCCCGCGCCCGAAGGGCGTGGGAGGTGAGGGCCTTTCTTGGAAGCGTTTCAGCCCTTGATCCCCACCAGAGCCCGCGCAAAAGCCGCAGCCGAAAACGGCCGCAGATCTTCAGCCTTCTCACCAATGCCGATGAAATGGATCGGCAGGTCATGCGCCTCGGCAATCGCCACCAGCACGCCGCCCTTGGCCGTGCCGTCGAGCTTGGTCATCACCAGCCCCGTGACATCCGCCGTATGCCGGAACGCCTCGACCTGGCTAAGCGCATTCTGGCCCACAGTCGCGTCCAGCACGAGGATCACATCATGCGGGGCGTCCGGATCAATCTTCCTCACGACACGGACGATCTTGCCGAGCTCGGACATAAGCTCCGTCTTGTTCTGCAGCCGCCCGGCGGTGTCGACCAGAACAAGGTCCAGATCCTCCGCCTTCGCGCGTTCCACCGCGCCATAGACGAGGCCAGCCGCATCGGCGCCCGGCGCGCCGGACATCACCGGAATGCCCGCCCGGTCGCCCCAGACCTTCAGCTGTTCGATGGCCGCGGCGCGGAACGTGTCGCCGGCGACCAGCAGCGCCTTTGCGCCCTGTTCCTGCAGCTTGGAGGCGATCTTGCCGATCGTCGTCGTCTTGCCGGAACCATTGACGCCGACGAACAGCACGATGCGCGGGCGCGGCCCGTCGGAGAAATCGACGACCTTCTCGCGAGGGCGCAGGATCGCCTCGATCTCCTCGGCCAGCGCCAGCCGGATTTCCTCGCCGGAGATTTCCCGGTCGAACCGCCCCTTGGCGACGCCGCGCGTCACGCGCTCGGCCACCTTGGTGCCCATGTCGGAGGTGATCAGCAGGTCCTGCAGCTCCTCCAGCGTGTCGTCATCCAGCTTGCGGCGGCCGAGCGCCGCAAGGCCTTCGGTCAGCTTGGCGGTGGAGCGGGCGAGCCCTTCGCCGAGCCGGCCGAGCAGGCCCGGATCATTCGCTTCAGCCTCCGCCGCCAGCCGGGCAGCTTCGGCGGCTTCGGCGCGCAGCCGCTCGGCCTCGCGCCGGTCTTCCAGCAGTTTCAGTTCCGCAGCGGCCTTCGCGCGGACGGCTTCGTCTGCCGCTTCCTCCGCCTCGCGCCGCTGGCGCTCTTCCCAGGCGCGATTGGCCTCGGCCACCTTGCGCTCGATTTCGGCCTTCTCGGCAGCGGCCGCTTCCTGCGCGGCGAGTTCCTCGGCCGACAGGTCCGGCGCCGGCATCGCCTCGCCGGCAGCCTTCGCCTCATCGAGTTTCTTTTTCTTGCCGAACCAGAGGATCATGTGCGGGGGGTACCCAGAAGCTGCTTACCGTCATGGCCGGTTATCCGGACGGGCAGCATACGTCCACCCTCTCCGGCGTCCCGCTCGAGTTTCACCTGCGTGAAATCCGGCAGGCGGGCCGCCGTGCCGCGCTCGATCAGCGCGCCCCGCACCATGCCTGTATGCCGCCCGAAATGCCGGACCAGCGCCGCCTCCCCCGCCGCGCGCAGCCGCGCCGCGCGCGCCTTGATCTCGGGCCTTGCCACTTGCGGCATCCGCGCTGCGGGCGTACCCGCGCGCGGGCTGTAGGGGAACGCATGCAGGAAGGAGAGGCCGCAGTCTTCCACGAGCCGGATCGAATTGCCGAACTGCGCCTCGGTCTCGGTCGGGAAACCTGCGATGATGTCCGCCCCCAGAGCAATGTCTGGCCGCACGCCGCGCAGACGCTGCGTCAGCTGAATGGCCTGGGTTCGGCTGTGGCGGCGCTTCATCCGCTTCAGGATCATGTCATCGCCGTGCTGCAGCGAGAGATGCAGGTAGGGCGCGACACGCGGCTCCGCCATCGCCTCGATCAGCGCCTCATCCATCTCGATCGCGTCGATGGAGGAAATGCGCAAGGATCGCAGCTCCGGCACAAGTTTCAGGATACGCTGGACCAGATTGCCGAGCTGCGGCGTACCCGGAAGGTCTGCGCCCCAGCTTGTCAGGTCAACGCCCGTCAGTACCACCTCATGATGGCCGCTGGCCGCCAGTGCGCGCACCTGCGCCACCACCTCCCCCGCCGGCACGGAGCGCGAATTGCCCCGCCCATAAGGGATGATGCAGAAGGTGCACCGGTGGTCGCAGCCATTCTGGACCTGCACATAGGCGCGCGCCCGCCCCTCCATGCCGTCGATCAGATGGGCGGCGGTCTCGCGCACGCTCATGATGTCATTGACGCGGACCTTCTCCGCCCCGCCAAGCAGCGAGGCCGGCGCCCAGGTCCCGGCCTGCATCTTCTCGTGATTGCCGATCACGCAGGTCACTTCCGGCATGGCGGCAAAGGTTTCAGGCTCGGTCTGCGCCGCGCAGCCCGTAACCACGATGGCCGCGCCCGGATGCTCGCGCGCCGCCCGCCGGATCGCCTGGCGCGCCCCGCGCACGGCTTCCGATGTCACCGCGCAGGTGTTGATGATGATGGCATAGCCGAGCCCCGCCGCCTCGGCATGGCGGCGCATCACCTCGGACTCGTAGGTGTTGAGGCGGCAGCCGAGTGTGATGACGGCCGGGCCGGAAGGGGACGCTGTGTCAGGCATTGGCCCGTCAGATCGCCCCGAACCTCAGCAAATGCAAGCGCGGCGTCCGGAAACTAGGGCGCCTCGGCGGTGCACTCGCCGGTCCGCTCGCCGAACCAGACCGCGTCAAACTGGTTGCGGCCGAGCGAGTTTTCCCCTTCCAGGCGTACCCGCCCGGAATACCGGGTCCCGTCCGCGCCGAAGGTGAAGATGGCCGTGCCGGTCATCGGATCGCTGTCCGGATCACAGCTGAGCGCGAGTTCGAGCTCATACGGCGTGTCGCCGGTAACGGTCGCCGTGCAGAGGAGCAGGCCGCCCAGCCGGCGCGCATCAAACGTCACCTCCTCTGGCGTCGTCAGGCATTCGACGAGGTCAGCGGTATGGGAGAGGGACTCGCCAGGGTCGCCCTCCTTACGGGTGGTGAGGTAATTGTCCGTCCGGGTCACCCATGCGCCCGCCTCCACCGTCACAGCCTGCCCGAATGCCGGCCCGGTCAGCAGAAGCGCGGGTAAAATCAAAAACAGTGATCGCATGACGTGTTCCCCTGATAATCATATAATGACTGACAGCTTCGCGCGGGGCGCGCAACGCCCTCATCCGGGGGGTCAGATTTCCGCTTCGAATTCCAGCTCCACCGGACCGGTCATGTGGAC
>CAYPDA010000058.1:0-14185 GCA_964409375.1 uncultured Hyphomonas sp. | reverse complement strand
ACCGGCGCCATGCGGGCATCGGTCCAGTCTGTGATGTAGACGTCATGAGTTTCGAGGAAGCCCTCGACCGTACCGCGCAGAAGGGTCGCGTAGTGGCCTGACAACGGCGCGACGATCAGCATCCGGGGCAGCGGCGCGGCGCCCTTGCGGCGCACGGCAGCGAGGGTCGCCTCGTCCTTGCGGAAGTGGACCATGGCGCACCAGGGCGAGCGCCAGGCGGTTTCGGTGCGGACTGGCACATTGACGCTGTTGATGCGGACCGAATTGATGCGCCATTCCGGCCGGCCATAATAGCGCGTCGCGCTTTCGAAGACGTCGGCCATGGCCAGGAGGGATTTGCCGTAGCTGGTGCTGCCCATCGGGTTCAGCGGCGAATTCAACGCCGCGCGCCCCGCACGGGCCGCCAGGCGGATCGGCGCCATTGCCGCACGGTTCATTTCAACCAGAGAGTACAGCATAGGCTTACAGTCCCTTCATGTTGCAGTGCAGCGTATGCCGCTGCCAGTGCGCGTGCAAACGGTTTCACCAGACGCGCGTGCCATCAGGGTTAAGCAAATGTCTTGCCGAATGGCTAAAGTGTTACTCGCGCGCCTGTGCGCGGTTAACACCCAAGCTGTATTTGTTCGCCTGCAGGGAGAGTTCTGACCGGGGAGTGAAGCTGATGTTTCTGAGCTGCCAGCCCAATCCGCACGATGCCGGGCGCATGACGCGCGCGCTGATCTTCGAGAATACGCCGGGCACACGGTTTGCCATTGACGCCGAGGCGCTGCACCGGCGGCCGGAACTGTTGAAGCCTTTCGGGCGCAGGCTAGACCTTCGATTGAGGGTACTGGACGGCCTCGCCTATCTCAGCTGCCTGATCGGCTTGATCGCGGCGCTGGTCGTCGGCTGGTGGATGGCGGGCCTGGGCCTTGTCATCTGCGTTCTGATGCTGGCGGCGAACCGGAAAACCGCCGGACGCCTTGCCCGCTCCGCGGCGCAGCGATCGTCGGAAAGCTTTCGCAAGCTACACGAAATGGGTTGTCTCTGGCTGGTTATGGCCTGAGCCCGCTCAGAGCCGGAACACGCCCAGCACAGCGGCAGTCAGCGCCGCCATCGTGAACAATAGCGACAGCATGACGGAATAGCCGCGTTGATCCTTGCGGCTGGTGCGCACTCCCCTGGGGTTCTTGCCCGTGCGCGGCGCAAGCATCATCCGCGTCGAGAAGAAGCCGAAAGCCGAAAGGACCGCTACCGCCGCGGCCACCCAGCTTGTTGCAAGGGCGAACAGAGCGCCGGAGGCCAGCATCAGGCCGGCAATCGGCGTCGCTGTCCGGTAGAGCAGTTCGCGCACATGCGTGTCGGCCCGAGCGCCGGTGAGCTTGTCGAAGCTGCAATTGGGCGAGGCAATCGTAGCGACCCATGAGGCGCCGATCGCGGTGGCGCAAGCGATGAGCCCGACGCTGTTGGAGATGGACTGCATGTTTTCGAACATGGGTTCATGTATCGCGAGATTCGCGGCAAGATCATGTATCTTTCCTACAAAATCATGGAGGTGATCACTCGCGCGCCGCGCGATCCGGTTGGCGGGCTGCCTCCCGCTGTGCCAATCTGCGCCCGGGAACTCCGAGCGAGGCAATGGCGTACCGCATAAAACCGGGCAAGAAAGACGTGGCCGCCGAAGTGCGGCGGATCGCGGCGGAGGAATTCGCCCTGATGCGCAGGGTATTGGGAGATGAGAGCCCGGGCCCGGCGGTGCAGGTGCATGAGGTGCGCAAGAGCACCAAGCGCGTGCGCTCGCTGCTGCAGCTTGTTGGACCCGTGATGCCCACCGCGAAGGCCGAAATAGTCGTGTTGAGAGACGCGGCGCGCAGCCTGTCGGCGGCGCGCGACTCCGGCGCGGTGGTCGAGGCGCTCACCCGCCTTGAGCTGCCGGCCGACACGCTGCACCTGACTGAAGCGGCGCTGCTGCGCGCCAAGGGCGAGGATCTGCCCCCGGAGGACGCCGCCGAACTGCTGCGCCTGTTCGGCAAGGAGATGAAGGCCGCCAACCGGCGGGCGAAGGAGTGGACGCTTGAGGCAGACGGTTTCGACGCGCTCGCCCCCGGCCTGAAGCGCAGCTATCGCCGCCTTCAGAAGAGCTTTGCGGCCGCCCTCACCGCCGATGAAGAAGAGCCGCTGCACGAATGGCGCAAGCGCGCGAAAAACCACTGGCATCACGCCCTCCTTCTGCGTCGGATCCATCCGGACGCGATGACGGCGCATGGCCGCACGGCCGAGCAGGTTTCCGACCTCCTGGGCGACTGGCGCGACCTAGGTCTGCTCAGCGAGGCGATCGCCGAACTCCCGGCGCGCACCCTGCGCAAGGCGCTGGCGCGGGAAATCCGCGAGGCGGCGTCCGCGGCGCAGGCAAAATGCCTGAAGGAAGCCGTTCGCCCGACCCGGCGCCTGACCGCCGAGACGCCCAGTGCGCTGGTCCGCCGGTTTTGCGCTTATTGGGACGCTAGTTGAGCGCGGTCTCATACACCTTGCCATAATCATCGGCGCTCATCGGGCGCGGATTGCCGAGATGGGCGAGGTCTTTCAGCGCATATTCGACGATGCCAGGGCCGTCTGACGCGGCAAGGCCCATGGCGCCAAGGGTGTTGGGGATGCCGATGGCGTCGTTGAGATCCTGGATGGCATCAGCAAGATCGGCGCCGGGCTTCAGGCCCATGACCAGGCGCAGGCGCGCGTATTTCTCGTCCGCGGCGCCCTGATGGAAGCGCAGGATATGCGGCAGGAAGACCGCGTTCAGCGTGCCGTGGTGCAGCTTCTTGTCATGCAACCGGCCCGCCGCATGGCTCAGCGCATGCACGCCGCCGAGGCCTTTGACGAAGGCGAGCGCGCCCTCATAGCCCGCCATCATCATGTGCCAGCGCGCTTCGGCGTCCGATCCATCCTTCACCGCGCGCACTAGCATGCCCATGCCATAAGCCCGGTAGGCGCCGTCATAGCCGATGCCCTCGGCGGGCGGATTGACGGAAGGCGTGAGCACCGCCTCGATGCAGTGCGTCAGCGCGTCCATGCCGGTCGCGGCGGTGAGGCCCGCAGGCAGGCCGAGTGTCAGGTCAGGATCACATAGGGCGACGAGGGGGATCAGGTTCGGCGAAGCGAAGGTTTCCTTGCGGCCGTTCTCCATCGTGATGACCATACCGACGGAGGCTTCCGAGCCAGTGCCGGCGGTCGTCGGGATCGCGATCAGCGCCGGGATCTTGCCGATCTTCTTGGCCCCGCCAATGATCGCGGCATAGGTCTCCAGCGGCTGGTCATGGCTGGCGATGAGGCCGATGGCCTTGGCATGGTCCATCGATGAGCCGCCGCCGACCGCGATGATCCCGTCCGCGCCGGACTCCTTGTAGAGCCGCGCCACAAGCTTCGATTGCGTCTCAGTCGGGTTGGGCACCGTCTCGGCGAAGATGCCCGCCGGGGCAACGCCGAGCGCGTCCTCGACCTTGGCGAGGATGCCGGAGGCCTTGATGCCCGCATCCGTGACGATGAAGGGCCGCGTGATGCCGCGCGCCTTCGCGAGATGGCCGAGCTGTTTCAGCGCGCCGGCATCGAAAACACATTGGGTGAGAAAATTGATGACGGGCATGAACGGGCTCCAGAAGGCTTCAGGGTCTGTCCCATGTTCCCAACTGGGCCGGGGAGACGCAAGCCTGCCTTTAGGGCAGGAGCTGCAGGCGTTCGGACGGGTTTCCTGCACGCGCCACTTGCACATGGAGGCTGAGCCGCTACTCGTTTCGGCCATGACACTTCTGACTGTGAAAGACCTCAAGGTCGATTTCGAGACGCCGGACGGCACCGTGAAGGCGGTGAAGGGCATTTCCTTCGACGTTTCGGCGGGCGAATGCCTGGGCATCGTGGGCGAGAGCGGCTCCGGCAAGAGCCAGTCGGCGCTCGCCTCGATGGGCCTGCTCGCCTCCAATGGCGGCGCGACCGGCAGCATCCGTTTCGGTGACATCGAGATGCTCGGTGCACCGGTCTCGACCCTGCGCCGCATTCGCGGGGCGGAAATGTCGATGATCTTCCAGGACCCGCTGACGAGCCTTACGCCGCACATGACGGTCGGCGCCCAGATGCGCGAGATCCTGGAGCTGCATCAGGACCTGAAGGGCGACGCCGCCAACCGGCGCTGCATCGAATGGCTCGAACATGTGCGCATTCCGGAGGCCGAACGCCGGCTCGACCAGTTTCCGCATGAACTGTCCGGCGGCATGCGCCAGCGCGTGATGATCGCCATCGCCATGCTATGCGGCCCGAAGTTGCTGATCGCGGACGAACCGACGACTGCGCTGGACGTGACCGTCCAGGCGCAAGTACTGGAACTGATGGGCGAACTGAAGCGCGAGACCGGTACCGGCATCGTGCTGATCACCCACAATATGGGCGTCGTTGCGCGCATGTGCGACCGGGTTATCGTCATGCGCTATGGCGAGATCGTCGAGCAGGGCACGACCGACGACATCTTCTATGCGCCCCAGCATGATTACACCAAGATGTTGCTGCGGGCAGTGCCACGGTTGGACCAGCCGGACCCGCCAGGGCGCCCGCCGCTGTCTCCGGCACCGGCAGCCGACATAGAACCTGTGCTGCAGGTCGATGACCTAAAAGTGCACTTCCCTATCCATGTCAAAGGCGGGCTGTTTGGCCGGCGGAAACAATTGAAGGCGGTCAATGGGGTCAGCTTTGATTTGAAGCCCGGCGAGACGCTGGGCGTGGTCGGCGAGTCCGGTTGTGGCAAGTCCACTCTCGCCCGCGGCGTGCTGCGGCTGATCCCGCCCACAGCCGGACGTGTCGCGTGGCTCGGCCGCGACATCGCCAAGGCCAGCCGGCGCGAGATGGACGGCCTGCGCGACGACCTGCAGATCGTGTTCCAGGACCCGCTGGCAAGCCTCGACCCGCGCATGACCATCGGTGCCTCGATCGCCGAGCCACTTCAGGTGCATGAGCCAAATCTCAACAAGGCGGAACGCGAGGGGAAGGTGCGCGAGATCCTGCCGCGCGTCGGCCTCGATCCGAACCTGATCAACCGCTATCCGCACGAGCTGTCAGGCGGTCAGAACCAGCGCGTCGGCATTGCCCGCGCGATGATCCTGAAGCCGAAGCTCGTGATCTGCGACGAGGCGGTTTCGGCGCTTGATGTCTCGGTTCAGGCGCAGGTCGTCGACCTGCTGATCGAGCTGCAGAAGGAATTCGGTCTGGCGATGATCTTCATCAGCCATGACCTCGCTGTTGTGCGCCAGATCAGCCACCGCGTGATGGTGCTCTACCTCGGCCGGATCGTCGAACTCGCGGGCCGCACCGAAATTTATGAGGAAGCCCGCCATCCCTATACGATCGGCCTCATCGCCGCGGTGCCGAATGCCGACCCGAAAGGCGAGCGCGCGCGCGAACGCGTGCGCCTGACCGGCGACCTGCCGAGCCCGCTGGACAGCCGCGCGGCGCTGCGTTTCATCAAGTCAAAAGTCGTCGATGATCCCGACGCCGACCAGTACCAGCCGCAGCTGGTCGAGGTCGCGCCCGGCCATTGGGTGGCGGAGCATGATGCGGTGGACGGCGGCGAGGCGCTGCGCTTTAGCTGACGGACCGCTTAAATCGCAGCGCGGATTGATTTTTGTATATTCCACAATCTGGAGGCTTTGCTAATCTAGGCCTTATATTACCAATGGTTGTGACGGGGGGCGAGCGGACGGAATGTACAAGGTCAGGCCTGCGGGTCCCATCGATACCGGCCGGATCGATGGCGCGCCTTTGCGACATATCGATTTCGAACAGGCTTTTGGTCTTATTCCGACGCCCTTGATGATCCTGGACCGTAATCTGGTCTTTCAGTTTGCCAACGCTGCCTATCTCAAGACGACCGCCTGCACGCTGAGCGAAATCCAGGGCAAATATGTGTTCGAGGCGTTTCCGGAATCCGAGGCGCGCACGGCGATATTCAAATCTGCCTTTGAGCTCGCACGCGATGGTACAGCCAACGTCCTCACCACCGAACCGTTTGCCATTCCCGTCGATGGCGGCGGAATGCGGGAAGTCATCTGGACCTGCACGCAGATCCCTCTGCGCAATGCGCACGGCGAGGTCGAATATGTGATGCAGAATGCCGTGGACATCACCGAACAGTACAGGGGCGAGCAGGACAACCGCCTCCTGATGCGCGAACTCGACCACCGCGTGAAGAACTCGCTCGCCACTGTCCAGGCGATCACGCGGATGTCGCTGGTCGATACCAAGCCGATGCAGCTCGCCAAGGAAGAACTGCTCGGCCGGCTCCGCGCCATGTCCGACGCGCAGAATCTTCTTGTCGAGAAAAGCTGGCAGGGCTCAAATGTCGAAGTCGTATTGGCCAACGCCCTGACACCTTTCGGCTATGAACCCTCGGACGCCTGCCGGATCCAGCTGGATGGACCACGCGTGCCTGTCACCGCCCGGCAGATGCAGACCCTCGCCATGGCCGTGCATGAGCTTGCGACCAACGCGGCCAAGTATGGCGCCCTCTCGAATGATCAGGGAACCGTTCACGTGACCTGGACGTTTGATAAGCGAAATGGCTCTCATTTCAGGCTGTTATGGCAGGAGGCCGGCGGCCCTGAAGTGATCACGCCGGACAGGCAAGGCTTCGGGTCAAAGATGCTGACCCGGATCCTCGCACAGGAAATCAATGGCGAGATATCGCTGGACTATGAACCAACCGGACTGGTTTGCCGCATGGAGGGTTGGCTCGAAGACAGGAAATGACAGGAGCAGATCATGGCGCAGAAAAAAATCTTCATCGTCGAAGACGACGCCCTGCTCCTCTGCGAACTCGAAGACCTGGTGCTTCAGCTTGGCTTTGAGATTGCAAGCACCGCAGTGAGCGTTGACATTGCGCTGAGCCACCTCGACGCCGGACTTATGCCGGACCTTGCATTGCTTGACCTCAACCTCAACGGCGCCTCCAGCGAACCGATTGCTGACCAGCTGGTTGCCTTGGGCGTCCCGGTGATTTTCGTGTCCGGCTACGGGTCGGGCGGCCTCAGCGAACGCTTCGCCGGCGCCGAAGTGGTTCAGAAGCCGTATAGCGACACCGATCTCGCCGGCGCCCTTGAGCGGGCACTGGGTACGCGTGCGAAGCTCCAAGGCCAGATGAAGGACCTGCCCGGCGCGAGCGCCTGACTTGTGTTCGTTTCCTGCCCCGAATAGGGTGCGCGCGCCTTTGCCGGACCCGTTGCCATGCCCGATACGCTCCCCCCTGAACTCCCCGTGACCCTGGCTGATATCCAGGCGGCCGCGAAGGTGCTGGAGGGCAATATTGAGCGCACGGAGCTCGCCCATTCCAAGACGCTGTCGGCGATCACCGGCGCGCAAGTCTGGATCAAACTGGAGAACCGGCAATACACCGCGGCCTTCAAGGAGCGTGGCGCCCTCAACAAGCTGTCGAAACTCTCCCATACCGAGAAGCGGGCCGGCGTGATCGCCGCCTCGGCCGGCAACCATGCGCAGGGCGTCGCTTATCACGCCCGCCGCCTCGGGATTCCGGCCACCATCGTGATGGCTAAGACAACCCCCTTCAACAAGGTGGAACATACCCGCGATCACGGCGCCCGCGTGATCCTCGAGGGCATGATCTTCGATGAGGCGAAGGACTACGCCCTGAAGCTCGGCGAGAAGGAAGGCCTCGTCTTCGTCCACCCTTTCGATGACGCCGACATCATTGCCGGACAGGGCACGATCGCGCTGGAAATGCTGGCTGACAATCCGGAGCTCGACACGCTGGTGGTCCCTATCGGCGGCGGCGGCCTTATCAGCGGCATCGCGATAGCCGCCAAGGCCCTAAAGCCCGATATCAAGGTCATCGGTGTCGAAGCGGCAATGTACCCTTGCATGCATGCAGCCCTGCGCGGCAAGTCTCCCAAGATGGGCGGCGCGACCATCGCCGAGGGCATCGCGGTGAAAGAGGTCGGCGAGCTGACCCGGCGCATCTGCGAACGCGTGCTGGACGACATTGTCCTTGTCGAGGAAGAACATCTCGAGCGCGCCATCACTCTTTTTGTCGAGGTGGAAAAGACGATTGCCGAAGGCGCCGGCGCCGCCGGCCTCGCGGCGCTACTCGCGCATCCGTCCCGCTTCTATGGCCGCAAGGTCGGGCTCGTTCTGTGCGGCGGCAATATCGACACGCGCCTGCTCGCCTCGGTACTGACCCGCGCGCTGGTGCGCGAGAACCGCCTCGCCCGCATCCGCATCGTCGGCGACGACCGGCCGGGGCTGCTCGCTCTCGTCTCGAAGATCATCGGCGACAATGGCGCCAACATCATGGAAGTCGCCCATAACCGCATCGCGCTGGACGTGCCGGCGAAAGGCGCGGAGTTCGACATCCTGATGGAGACGCGCGACAGCCAGCACACCCAGGAAGTCATCGATGCCCTGGCGCAGGCGGGCTACCCGCCGCGCCCGATCTGACAGAAACGCAAGGAGGCGCTGCCCGATGTTTCATTCTTTCACCGCTGTGACAACCATTGCCTTCATTCTGGCGGGCTGCGCGCCAAACCCAATCATTGCGCCCGCAAATGGCGCGGAGGAGAGTTCATTGCCAGGTACCGATCAGACTGAGAGCGCCGGCGATGCTCAGGCCGCGTTCGACCGCTACCTCCCCTGGAATCCCGGCGCCGAGGGCGTTCAGATCACGGATGCAGGGCTGCAATATGTGGTCCTCGACCGCGGCGCCGAAGGCGGCGAGTCGCCTTTGCCGACCGACCGTGTGCGAGTGCATTATGACGGCCGCCTGGCCACGGGCGAGAAGTTCGACTCTTCGATCGAGCGCGGCAGCCCAGCGGAGTTCCGGTTGAACCAGGTGATCCCCGGCTGGACGCTCGGCCTGCAGGAGATGCGCGAAGGCGACGCCATCCTGCTCTATGTTCCGAACGCGCTCGGCTATGGCAACCAGGCCCGCGGCCCGGTCATCAAGGCCGGCGACGATCTCGTCTTCTATGTGTCACTGCTTGGCATCGTGCCGCAGAAGGTGTCTGACAGCGCAGCCTGGGAGCGGTATTCGCCCTGGAATTCCGATCATCCCGATGTGGTCAAGACAGGCTCGGGCCTCGAATACGCTGTCATCCGGAGCGGTGACGCAGATGGCCCCTCCCCGGTCGGCGGGCAGAATGTGTCGGTGCATTATGAAGGCCGCCTCGCCGAGACCGGTGAGCTGTTTGATAGCTCCTATGAGCGCGGCGACCCGGCCACCTTCCCGGCCAACCGGCTTATCCGGGGCTGGGTCGAAGCGCTACAGCTGATGAAGGCGGGCGACCACTGGATGCTGTATATTCCGGCCGAGCTCGGATACGGCGCGCAGGGCACGCCGGACGGCACGATCCCGCCGGGCGCTGCGCTGCAGTTCGAGGTCGAACTCCTTGAAATCTATCGCTGAGACTGGAGCCGGCGGATGCCAATCACCGGAAAGGCGCTGGCCGAGATCGCGCTTGTTGCCGGCGCCGAGATCATGCGGATTTACCGCAGCGATTTCGATGTCAGTCGCAAGGACGACAATTCCCTGTTGACCGAAGCCGATGGGCTCGCCGAAGCGATCATCCTGCAACGCCTTGCCGCGCTGGATCCCGGCCTAAAGGTGATTGCTGAGGAGTCCGTCGCCGATGGGCATGTTCCCGAACATGGCAGCCAGTTCGCGCTGGTTGATCCGCTGGATGGGACGAAGGAATTCGTAGCGAAGAATGGCGAGTTCACGGTAAACATAGCCATCATCGAACATGGCCGGCCGGTGACGGGGGTGGTCTATGCGCCGGCGCTCCAACGATTATTCGTGGCTGAGAGCCCGTCCGAAGCCTGGCAGGCGAAAGCGGCGCCTGATGGCCCCGTGCCGGCGAAACCCTCACCCCTGAAGATCCGCGCAGCGCCGGGCGAGGGCCTGACCGCGATTGCCTCCAAATCCCATCGGAGCCCGGAGACGGATGCCTGGCTCGCCAATTATCCCGTGGCGGACATAGTCAGCGCCGGCTCTTCGCTGAAATTCTGTCTCATCGCCGCCGGCGAGGCTGACCTCTATCCAAGGCATGGCCGGACGATGGAATGGGACACGGCGGCAGGCCAGGCGGTGGTCGAAGCGGCCGGCGGGCGTGTGTTGACACTGGACGGCGCCCCCCTGCTCTATGGCAAGCGGGCCCGCGGCTATGATAACCCGCATTTTGTCGTGTATGGGGATGTGACGCCGCGCTAAGGCCCAGTGCGGGGCCGGAGGCGTAGATGACACGGCAGTATTTCGGAACAGACGGCATTCGCGGCCGGGTCAACCAGGCCCCGCTGACGGCCGAGTCCGCTCTGCGGCTGGCGATCGCGACGGCCCGCACCTTTGCGCCGGAAGGCGGGCGCGAGGTGGTCATCGGCCGCGACACGCGGCGCTCCGGCGAGATGATCGAAGCGGCGCTGGTGGCGGGCTACACCTCCATGGGCCTCGTGCCGGTGCGTTTGGGCGTCGTGCCCACCCCGGCAGTCGCATTGATGGCGCGCCAGACCGGCGCTGCCATCGGCGTGATGGTGTCGGCCAGCCACAACAAGTCCGACGATAACGGTCTCAAGCTGTTCAGCCCCGAGGGCATCAAGTTTGATGATGCGACCGAAGAAGCGCTCGAGACGGCGATGGCGGCCGCGTTTGAGGGCCCGTATGCCTCGCCCGGCGCGGTCACCGAGCCGTTCGCCCTCCCCGATGCGGGGGAGCGATACGTCCGCCGCTGCCTGGAGACGCTGCCCGCCGGCACGGACTTCCGAGGCCTGAAGGTTGTGCTGGACTGCGCCCAGGGGGCGGGCTTCGAAACGGCGCCTGCCGCGCTGCGCAGACTCGGCGCAGACCTGACCGTGATCGGCAACGCGCCGGACGGACTGAACATCAATGCCGGCTTTGGCTCGACCGCGCCGGGCGCGCTGAGGGCCGCGGTGCTGGAAACCGGCGCCCATATCGGCATTGCGCTCGACGGGGACGCCGACCGTCTGATCGTCATCGACGAGACCGGCCAAGCGGTGGACGGCGACCAGGTCATAGCACTGATCGCTGCCGACCTGCACCGCACCGGGCGTCTCAAAGGCGGCGGCATTGTCGCCACGGTCATGTCGAACATGGGGCTGGCAGAATTTCTGAAAATGCGTGGCCTGACAATGGCGCGCACCAAAGTGGGCGACCGGTATGTGGCCGAGCATATGCGGGCGGAGGGCTTCAATCTCGGCGGCGAACAGTCCGGCCACATCATTCTGTCAGACGTCTCGACAACCGGGGACGGGCTGCTCGCCGGGCTCCAGGTCCTTTCGGTTCTCGCGGCGACGGTCGGGAAGGCGTCGGACGTGCTCAACATGTTCCGGCCCGCGCCGCAGAAGCTGGTGAACATCCGCTACACAGGCGCCAATCCGATGGACTTAGGCAGCGTGCAGCAGGCGCTCGCTGATGCGGAAGCCCTGCTGGGCGAGGCCGGACGGCTGGTCGTGCGCAAATCCGGCACCGAGCCGCTCATTCGCGTCATGGCCGAAGCGCTGGACGAGGCACTCATGCTGGAGGCGATTGATCACGCGGCCAGCGCGATACGGCAGGTTGCCGGACCTGAATGAAGCAGGCCTTGGCGCGGCGTCACCCGTTGCACGGGCGGCCCCGCTGGCTATCCTCCCGGAAAAATTGAACGATATCCGGAGGACAGTACACATGGCTGAGGGCCAGACCCTGCCGCCTTTCCGGCTGTTGCCGATGAAGGCCCCCGACGCGGAAATGACCCGCAAACGCGGCGCGATCTATGTCCACGCGCGCCAGGCCCCCGGAGACCGGCCGAAGACGATCCCCCACTGCCTGGACGAGCGCGCCGCGGAGCATCCGGACCGGGTATTCATGCAGGAGCGTGATCCGGCTACGGATGAATGGACCGGCGTAACCTATAGCGAAGCGAGGCGCATCACCGACGCGCTGGCGCAGGGCTTCCTCGATCTCGGCGCCGGGCCGGACGCGCCCATCATGATCCTGTCGGGCAATTCGGTCCGCTCAGCGATGATCATCCTGGCCGCGCAGAAGATCGGCGCGCCGTCGGCCCCGGTCTCGGTGCCCTACTCCACCATGTCCACCGATTTCGATAAGCTGAAGCATTGCTTCAAGGCCGTGAAACCGGCGGTGATCTTTGCCGAACAGCTCGCCCCCTTCCAGAACGCGATTGCCGCGCTCGGCGCGCAGGGCTGCACCATCCTCAGCGCGGATCCAGGCGGCGACAATTCCGTGCGCCGCTATGACGACCTCGCCGCGACCGAGCCCACGCCTGCCGTCGCCGCCGCTATGGCGACGCTGACCGAGGCCAGCATCGCGAAATACCTCTTCACCTCCGGCTCCACAGGTATGCCGAAACCTGTGCCGACGACACAGGGCGCCATGTGTTCAATGATCGCAGGCCAGGAAGGCCTGCGCGACAATGAGCGCGACCCCGAATATGATCCAAGCCGCGTCGATGCCGTCCTCGACTGGCTGCCCTGGAACCACATCTCCGGTTCGAATGTGAACTTCAATGGCGCGATCTGGAACGGCGCGACCTTCTGGATCGACAATGGCAAGCCGACGCCGGCCCTGTTCCATAACACCATCCGCAATATCCATGAGGCAAGCCCCTCCAGCTTCGGCACCGCGCCGATCGCGCTGTCGATGTTGGCTGAGGCAATGGAGCAGGATGAGGGGCTGCTGAAGGCCTTCTTCAAGAACATGCGGTCCATCGGCTATGGCGGCGCCACGCTGTCTGACGATCTTTATGACCGGCTGCAGGCACTGGCAATCAAGGCGACGGGCCGGCGCATCCCGATCATCACCATGTATGGCGCGACCGAGACGCAGGGCATCACCGTGGTGCACTGGGAAGCCGAGCGCGTCGGCCTGATCGGCCTGCCGCTGCCGGGCATGACGCTGAAGCTGAGCCCTAATGGCGAGAAGCTGGAAGTCCGTGTCAAGGGTCCGACGGTCATGGACGGCTATCTCAATGATCCGAAGAAGAATGCCGAAGTGTTCGATGAGGAAGGCTTCTACTGCCTTGGCGACGCCGTGCGCTTCGTGGACGAGTCCGATGTGAACCAGGGGCTGATCTTCGATGGCCGCGTGGGCGAAGACTTCAAGCTGTCTTCGGGCACCTGGGTCTCCGTCGGCACGCTGCGGCCGGACTTTGTCGCCGCCTGTTCACCGCTGATCTTCGATGCGGTGATCTGCGGCCAGGACAAGGATTTCGCCACCGCGCTGGTCTGGCCCTCGCCCGTCGCGGCAGAGCAGTACATCAAGGCGGCAGGCGACCCAGCCAGGGGCTTTGGCGCGCTGGTCGCGGACCTTGCCCGCAAGGCGGCAGCCTACAATTCGGGTGAGCCCGGATCCTCGCGCCGGATCAAGCGGCTGATGTTGATGACCGAGGCGCCGAGCATCGATGCCGGAGAAATTACCGACAAGGGCTATGTGAACCAGCGGCTCGTCCAGTCGCGGCGCGCAGACCTTGTGCAGGCGCTGTATGCCGAGCCACCTCTCGCAGGCGTCATACAACTTTAGCGCAACTTCCACCGCTTCGCACTTGCAACATCGCAGAGACGCCCTCACATCGCCGCATTGAGTTGCGACCGGTAGGGACGATGACCTTCGATGACGCGCTTCGCAATTTCCGCAGCAAGTTCCAGCTGCCCGAGCTTCACCCGCCCGATCTGCGCCTGCCGATCGAACGGCTGCGTCAGCAATTCTTCCGTATGGACTATGCCGGCGAACCGGATGCACCGGAACTCGCCGAAGTGCGTCAGCTCACCCTGCCAGGACCGGCCGGCCTACTCAAGGCCCGGCTGTATGTGCCGCTTGGCGCGGGCATCCCGCCCGGACCGGGCATTCTCTTCTTCCATGGCGGCGGCTTTGTCCTGGGCGATCTGGAGAGCCATGACATGATCTGCCGGCGGCTGGCGGAAGGCGCGCGCTGCCGGGTGCTGGCAATCGAATATCGGCTGGCGCCCGAGACCAGTTTTCCCTGCGCGCATCAGGATGCCCTCGCCGCCTGGACCTGGCTCGCCGCGCAAGGCGAGCAGCTTGGCATTGATGGCGCGAGCGTTGCGGTATCGGGGGATAGCGCCGGCGGCAACCTTGCGGCTTTCGTCTGCCAACAGATGAACCGGACGGGCGGGCCGATGCCGGCTTTCCAGC
>CAYPDA010000057.1:0-14303 GCA_964409375.1 uncultured Hyphomonas sp. | reverse complement strand
TGAAGGCCGCGACGGGCCGCAAGGGCCGGGGCCTGTTCATGCCGCTGCGCAAGGCACTGACGGGCCTCGAGCATGGGCCGGACATGGGCGCCGTTCTGCCGCTGATCGGACGGGGCGCTGTGCGCGCGCGGCTGGGCGCCTAACGCGTCACGATCTCCCGGTGCATAGGGGCGAGACGGGCGACGAGCTTGTTCTGAACTCGGAAGGGGACGCCTTCGCGTTGCATTGCCACCTGCAGGTTCTCGACGAGGGCGTTGAACTCGGCGGTAGTGATGCCATGATCACGGTGGGATGACGCCATGTCCTTGCCCGTATAATCGCACGGGCCGGCGAGCAGGTAGCAGAACTGTTCCTTCAGGGTACGGCGCAGGCGGACGAGATCGCTGGCAGCGAAGATGTCTGCAATTCTGGGATCGGCGAGACTTATGTCAACCGTGGCGTCCACGATGCGGCCAATGCCGGTCTTGCCGCCGAATGCCTCAAACAAGTTCGCATCCTTGACCGGGGCGGCGCCGGCATTGTCATTGCTGATCTCGTAAGGGTCGACGGGAAGTTCGCCGGGCGGCACCTCCGCCGTCTGAGCGAGAGCGGCACCAGCCAGCCATGCGGCAGCGAGGAGGAAGAGGATCAACTTCAACTGTCAGAATCCGATCTGTGCACTGAGGTATAGGCCGCGCTGGCCGCCGAAGGTGGCGACAGAGCCGAGATCGGCGTAGCCGGCGGTGAGGGTGAGATTGTGATTGACGGTGTAGGCGCCGAAGAAATCGAAGTAATCATCCTCCTGCGCGAAGGCGAGATTATCCGGCTTGAAGCGGTATTCTCCGCCCACGATCAATCTCCGACTGAGGAGATAGCCGAGCGAAAACTCCGGCTGGAGGCTGGCATCGCCGGACGGCGCGAAGCCGAGGAGACCGGTTTGGTTGGCGCTGGTATAGCGCAAAGTGGCATTGCCGAGGAGGCTCTGAGCGAGGAATAGCTTGGTGGCGGAGGCATAGACATCGACCCCTTCATGGTCGTCCGCGCCGAGGCCACGCACGAGGTCTTCACGGTTGGAGCGCTTGAACTGGGCCCCGACGGCGACCTGCGGCATCCACCTGTCCTGTGCGTAAACGGCGTCGCCCGCGAGGCGCAACTTGGCGCCCCAGACATCCTGGGCGATCCCGAACCCCTGCCCCAGGCCCAGCGCGCCACCGGCATCGCGGGTGTCAAGCGTCATGCGCGAATAGGAGAATTCGACCCGGTCATAGAGACCAATAGCGGCGCCGATGCTCTCGACATCGAAATCGGATAGCGTCACATAGGTGTAATGGGCGGTAGCGCCGATACCCCTTTCAGTTGAATTTCCCGTGATCAGCGCCCAGGGCACTAAGCCGCCGCCACCGGCTCCCTCAACCGTGGAAATGCCGCGTGTCAGGAGCAGTTTGCCGCCCGTCTCAACAGATTGGGCGGCTGCAACCGAGCCGGAGCCAAGCGCAAAAGCCGCGAGACCCGCAACAACACGGATTGTCATTCGCCCTCATCCTCCCGGCGCCTTAAAACGACCCGCAGGCGCATTCCGGCCCGCCGGGTTTGATTTTCTCATTGCATGTTCGGCAGGGAATTTTGCCAACTGATTAACGGCGCTGAAATCATCCAATGTCATTCATCTGCTCATGATTTCCTTCATTCGCGCACTGATTTTCATCGCTGCCCTCCTGCTTCCGGCAAGTCTCGCCGCCGCCGAAGGCGTCATCTTTCGCGTGACAGACGCGTCCGGCGTGCCGGTGGCCAATGCGGTCGTGATGGTCGAGGTACCCGGCGCGCCGCGGGCATCACCGGCGGGAACCTATGTGATGAAGCAGGAGAATCTGGCTTTCGACCCGTACATCCTGATCGTGCCGGCGGGAGCCGAAGTCAACTTTCCTAATCTGGACCGGGTACGCCACCATGTCTATTCCTTCTCGCGCGGCAACCGGTTTGAACTGAAGCTCTATGGCCGCGAGGAACACCGTGCCGTGACCCTGAGCACGCCGGGCATTGCCGCCATCGGCTGCAACATTCATGACGACATGGTGGCCTATATCCGGGTGGTCGATACGCCGTACACCGGGCTGACCAATGCGGCCGGCGAAACGGTCATCGACCTGCCAGCAGGCCCGGCCCAGGCAAACATCTGGCATCCGGACGCGAGCGGCCAGGAGATGCGCATCGAGGTACCGAGTGCCCGGACAGGCGCGCCCATCGCGGCGAGCCTGCGCATGCGGCGGCGGCATCATGGGCATTAGAGGCTGGATCGGCGGCTCTCTCCGCCGCAAGCTGACACTTGTCTACTCGGCCCTGTTCGGGCTGATCATCCTGCTCGTTGCAACGGCCGTCTATTTCAGCATCCGGGTGAATGCTGAGCGGACCGTGGAGCGCGAACTGATCGCCAGCCTCGCCGTGTTCGAGCGGCTATGGATGATGGAAAGCGAGAACATGACGGCGCGCGCGGATGTGCTCGCGGCCGACTTCGGCTTCCGGGAAGCCGTGGCGACGGAGGATTATCCGACGATTGCCTCGGCGGTGGCCAATGTGGCGGCGCGCGCAGCAGGCCTTAATGCCGCGGTCGCCTTTCCGGACGGCCACGTGCTGGACGCCGAAGGCGCAGAAACACAGCTGCCGGACGAGATGCTGGACGCCCTGTATGAGATGGACCGCGCAAGCGGGGTCGTTACTCTGGAGGGGGATTACTTCCAGTCCGTAGGCGTACCGATCTATGCTCCGATGCTGGTGGGCTGGGCGATCTTCTGGTCGCAGCTGGATGAGACACGCATGGACGCGCTGGAACAACTCTTGCCGATCCCGGTCAAGGCAACGATCCTGCCCTCCGGAACATGGCAGGGGGAGGATGGGCAGGCCTATCTGCGCGATGGCTCGCTTGGCGCGTCCGCCCGTATACAGAATTTTGGCGAAGGTGAGCAGCTCAGCCTCGTAATCACCTATCCGATGGAGGCAGCGATGGCGCCCTATCGGCCGATGATGCTCGCGATCCTCGTATTCAGCCTGTTCGGGGCGGCGCTGCTCGTGGTCAGCGGCGGGCTGGTGGCGCGCGGGCTGACACGACCGATCGGCGCGCTGGACGCGGCCGTGCAGGCGCTGGCCGCCGGAAAGCGCGCGCCCGTCCATGTGCCGGCGAATGACGAGTTTGGCCGCCTGGCGCAAAGTTTCAACACGATGCTGGGCGATCTGAACGCGCGCGAAAGCGCGATTGTGCGGCTGTCACGCGAGGACACCGAAACGGGCCTTGGCAACCGGCGGGCGATGAATGACGATCTCGGCGCGATGGAGGCGGCCAGTGGGCCGGGCACTGCGGCGGCGATTGTGGTGCGTATACGGCGCTTCGCCAGTGTTCGCAGCGCGGTCGGCCACGCGGCCTCGGCCGAGGCAATCGGGATCCTCGCGCAGCGGATTGGCGCCTTTACGGGCGCCGCGGTCTACCGGATCAATACATCCGACCTCGCCTTGCTTGTGACTGAGGGAGACCGGCTGGCGGCGCTTGCCGCGCTGGAACAGTTCGTGGACGAATTTTCCGGCCCCGTGACGATCGGGGATGCCTCCATTGATCTCCTGCTGTGCTGCGGCCTGTCGCTGGCCCGCTCCGGAGCTCAGGCGCCGATCGGGCTGGTTGATCAGGCGGTGGTCGCCACCGACATGGCCGAACAGGGCCAGACCCCGGCTGCGGTGTTCGATATTTCGGCGTATGGCAATCCCGCCAGCACCCTGTCGCTGATGAGCGAGATGCTGGCGGCGACCGGCGAAGGCGGCGTGCTCTGGCTGGCCTATCAGCCCAAGCTATGCCTGAAGACCGGCGCGATCTGCGGATTCGAGACCCTCATACGCTGGCAGCATCCGGATCGCGGTGCGATATTTCCGGACACGTTCATTCCGCTAGCGGAAGAAACAGGGCATATCCGGCAGCTGACGGAATGGGTCATCCTCCGCGCGATCAAGGACCAGAAGCGGCTACAGGCGGCGGGGCATGCCCTTCCGCTCTCGATCAACATATCCGGGCGGCAGCTGAATGATGAGAGCTTCGCGCTCTGGGCCATCGGCAAGGTGCGCGCGGCCGGGGCGCAGCTCTGCTTCGAGATTACCGAGACGGCGGTCATCGGTGATCCGGACAAGGCGCTGCGCCTGATCAGCCTGTTCCGGAATGCCGGCATCCGCATCTCGATTGATGATTATGGCGCGGGGCTATCGTCGCTGTCCTATCTCAAGCAGATCCCGGCGCAGGAGCTGAAGATCGACAAATCCTTCATCCTCCAGCTTGAGGATGGGCACTCTGACCAGCTGATGATCCAGTCGACCATCGACCTTGCGCATGCGCTGGGTATGTCGGTCGTGGCGGAGGGCGTGGAGAATGAGGCGGTCGTCAGCCTGCTGAGGGCCATGGGTGCCGACAGCGTGCAGGGCTATCACATTGCCCGGCCGATGACGCTGGAAGCCGTGCTGGAGTTTCTTGCGGACGGCGAGGCCCGCGCGACGGCGTGAAGAACTGCGCCTGCCGCCCGGATTGTATGGCCCTGTGCTGCCAGATCCGGGCGGCAAGCCGGTTCAGTCTCAGCTAGAAGCTCTTGCGGACGCTGGCATACCAGTAACGTCCATAGGGCTGGTACAGAGCCCCGTTATAGCCGGTTGAGCTTGAGTCGAGCGGCGCCTGCTCGTCGCCGACATTGCGGACACCGATACGCAGACGGGTGTTCGATACCAGGCCCTCATCGAAGGCGTACTGGGCATACAGATTGACCGTCTGCTGATCGTCCACAGTCCAGTTTTCGCCGCCACTGACAATCGTCGTATCGATGAAGCTGCCGGTGTACTGGGTGTAGGCGCCGAAAGTGAGGGCATCCGTGGGATTCCAGGTGACCGAGGCGTTCCACTTCCAGCGCGGCGAGCCGTTCTGGCGCAGCAGGTCTCCGCCTTCGGGGATGATCGTGCCTTCATTGATCTCGCCTGCCGCGCGGGCGTCCAGCAAAGCCTGGATATCCGGCGAAGGCGCCCGCTCATACTCGAGGAGGCGGGCGACGTTGACATTGAAGTTGAACCGGCCGAGCGGGGTCTCCCGAAGCTCCAGCGCTGTGGACAGGTCGAGGCCGCGCACAGTCTGGGGCTGGAGGTTGCGGTAAGCGTCATTGACGAACAGGACGCGGCCGACCGGGGCAAGGCCTGTGCCGGCAAAGGCCGCGACTTCGTCCGCCGTCGGATCTGCCCGGACAACATCCGGATTGCTCGATCCCTGCGAGCGCAGGAGGTAGTCGAGGATCAGGGCATTGCCTTCACCATAAATGCCGATCAGGCCTTCCTGCTCGACATTCCAGACGTCCGCCGTGAAGGTCAGGGAGGCGTACTCCTCCGGGATGAAGCGCGGCTGGATAACCGTGCCGACGGTCCAGGTGTCAGCGGTCTCGGCTTCCAGATCAGGATTGCCGGCGCGCCGGCCGGTGGTGGCGAAGCCATAGCCGCTGCAGGCCGAGAAGCTGGCGATGCGTCCTGCGCGCAGGTCTGCTTCGCAGCGTACCCAGTCGGTGCGCGTATTCGAACGGGAAACGACCGTGGCATTGGTCTGCTCGAGGTTTGGCGCGCGGAAGGATCGGGCCCAGGAGCCGCGGAAGCGCAAGCCGTCCACGACCGTCCAGGAAATGGCAACCTTCGGCTTGGCGATGTCGCCGAAGTCCGAATAATGCTCGACGCGCCCGGCCGCCTGCATCTCGAGGCTTTCGACCAGGGGAATGCCCATGTCCGGCGAGATGATGGGCACGGCGAATTCGATGAAGGCCGCGCCGACCGTGCGTCCGCCGATCGTGTCGGGCGTGTCGCTGGTGCCGATGAGATCGCTGGGGGAGACAGCGCCGGTGATGGGGTTGGTGTAGGTCAGCGTGCCATCCACATGGATGTCGCGGTCGTCCCGCTGGGTGTCGCGGCGGACCTCCAGGCCGGTCGCCATGCCGACATCACCGCCAGGCAGCGTGAACGCGTCAGGCCGGGACAGTTTCAGATCCCATTGCGCCAGCTTCGTGCGCGAATAGCGTTCGGTGCGGACGCTGGCATAGTTGATCGCCGCGGCGCTTGACAGGTTGGTGTCCCGGCCGCTCGGATCGGCGGGGTTACCGCCATTGAATGGGTTGTAGGCGTCTGGCGTCGACCAGGAGAGAGCTTCCTGCATACGGGTTGAGCTGATGCCGGTTTGCTTGTCGCTGACGCTGGCGCGTGAGAAGAGCAGACCGCTTTCCCAGTCGAAGCCATTCCATTCACCGCGCAGGCCGCCCAGGATCCGGAACTGAGTGTTCTCGACATCCACATTCGACAGGCCGAAATCGTCATAGCGGTAGCTGGAAATCGTGACCGGGACGCCGTCCGGGGAAATGCTAAGCCCCGGCAGACGGTTCGGGTTGGTTGTGCCATCCGCAAAGGTCACGGGGCCGAACGGGTTCCAGTAATTGCTGGCGGGCACGGTGATCTGTGCCGCGCCCAGCTGCGTGGGAGACTGTTGGGCGGCGCTCGTCTCGGCAACGTAGTAGCCGAGCTCGCCGAACAGGGTCATCCCGTTGTCGAGTTCATAGCGCGTGGTCGAGAACAGGTTGAGGCGTTCGACTTCCGGCAACAGGGAGATGCCGACCGCGTTGAAGTCATAGCGGGTGTTGCGGTCCGCGCCGGTTGTCGCGCGGGCGCCGGAACGCAGGCAGACGCCGTCGCCGATGGTGGCGCGGCAGTTTCCGTTGGCGGAGGGAATGATCGAAAAGGCACCCGCGGCGGTGGTGATGGCGACGCCGTCCTGCAGGACGGTCCCGGTGCCGACGGCAGCAAAGTTACCCCAGGGGGCGATCACACTGGTTCGGTCGAGCGTGCCGACGCCCTCGAAATCCGTGCCGACAAAGAAGCTGCTGCGATTGGCCGTCGCGGTCCGCTCCTGATCGGTACTGGATAGATCGGTCCGGGTCGTATAGCCGCCGAACAAGGACACATTGCCCCGGCCACCTGCGAAGTCCGTGCCGAAGGTGCCGTTGACGTCGAGTTGCCGCAGGTCCGTGCCTTCCGCGCCGCCATACTGGACGGTGATATCGCCGCCGCGATTGACCTCGCGCAGAACGGTGTTGACGACGCCGGCTACAGCATCAGCGCCGTAGATGGCGGCTGCGCCGTCGCGCAGGACTTCGATCCGGCTGACGCCGGCTGTCGGAATGGCGTTAGTGTTGTAGGTGAGCACCGGAACGAGGTTCTCGTTCGCCCGGCTGGTTGGGTGCTGAACGACGCGGCGGCCGTTCAGGAGGACCAGCGTGTTGCCGATCCCGAGATTGCGCAGGTTGACCGAGCCGACATCGCCGCGGGCGGCGTTGCTCGATTGCGGCAGATAGGTGCTGTTGAACGTAACGTCGCCCATCTGCGGAATGGAGCGGAAGAGGTCGTCTCCGGAATCCGCGCCAATGGCGGCGAGCTGCTCCTCGCCGATCACTGTGACCGGCAGCGCCGCCGTGGTGATGGCACCCTGGATGTGCGAGCCGACAACCACGATGACGTCTTCGCGGCGCTCGGCGGGTTCGGCGGCGGCGGTCTGGACCGGCGCGCTCGTCTGCAGATTGCCCTCGGTAGTGATCGCCGTGTCGGCCGGGCCGGCGGGCTCAATCTCGGATGCGTCGATCAGAAACACATCCGATGGGGTGACCCGGTAGGTCAGTCCGGCATCGGACAGGAGGTGGGTGAGGGCATCTTCCGGCTCATACGCGCCGATGAGGCCCGGGCTCAGCTTGCCCGAGACGAGGTCGGAGGAGACGAGGATTTCACGGTCGCTCTGGCGTGAGAAATCGTTCAACGCATTTGCAAGCCCACCGGGCGGAACCGAAAACTGGACAGGCTCTGCGAAAGCGACACCCGTCATAATGGCTGTGAGGGCTGCACCGCCCAATGCTGCGCGCTTCACCCGGTCCTGTTGCGTCCTTGTCATGATTCCATTCTCACTCAGCTTATGTGGTGAGGCTTCCTGCTTCTGAGAGAGCCCCTCAGTTCAGAAGACGCAGGCGCTTGCACGGTCCACCCGGCAAATTTAAATTTTCGGAAACAAATCAGGACGGATGTGACATTTTCAACACAATTGCATCTCCGTCCCGTTCCGCGACGACCGGGAAGTAGGCTTCGAGCGCTTCGACAAATCTTGCCTGCTGGCCGCTCCGGAACACGCCGTTGACCCTGTATTCCGCCAGTTCGGGATCGTTGGCCTGAATCTGGATCTTCGAGTAGCGGTTCATTTCGGCGATGGCCTGGATCAGCGGAGCGTCTTCGAAACTGACATGGCCTTCGCGCCAGCTGGTGGCTTTTCCGGTATCGATGCGAGTGATGACCGGCGGGGCCGCCGCGCGTGCCACGAGGCGCTCACCGGATTCCAGCTGGACAAGTTTCGCAGATGCCTGGCGGGTGCCCTGCACATCGACAATCTCGACCTTGCCTTCGACGAGCACCACTTCCACATCCCTGTCATTGAGGCGGACATCAAAGGTCGTGCCGAGAGCAACGACCCGCTGGTCGCCGGCCAGAACGGCGAACGGACGGTCCGCATCGTGCGCGACCTCGAACAGCGCCTGACCTCTGAGGAGCTTGATCAAGCGCTCATCGTCGGAATAGCTGACCTGGATCCGGCTGTCGGTATTGAGGGTAACGACCGAGCCATCCTCAAGCGTTATCCCCGAGCGCTGCCCGATCGCGGTGGAATAGTCTTCGGCAAACAGCTGGTCAGCCGCAGCTGGTTCGCGCGCGCCGGGACTGCCGCCCAGGAGGCCCAGACCGACCGGCAGGGTCACCGCGGCGAGCAGGAGGACTGCGGCGAGCGCAGCGGTCCGCAGGGTCACGTCGTGACGCCGGGCCAGCGCCGAATCCCGCAAGGCTCTGATCTCGGGCCGGTGGGCTGCAGAGCGCAGGGCAGACACAGAACGCTGGAGCTGCTCGTACACCTCGGCATGCAGGGGGTCTTCCGCAATCCAGCGGCGGAACGCAGCGCGCTCTTCATCGCGGCAATTGGGGTTGCGCAGGCGCGCATCCCAATAGGCTGCCGCCTGCTGCACGGCCATGTCGCGGGAACCTGCTGGTGTGCTCATGGTGTCATGTCAGGGCCGCTTGCCATAGCCCAGGCGGCGCAGCAGATGCGCGTTTGCCTTTGCCATGTATTTTTCGACGGTACTCACTGATATCCCCAGTCTGCGTGCGATGTCCGCATGGCGAAATTCCTCGAAATGGTAAAGCGCAAATGCCCGGCGCACAGGGTCTGGCAGTTCATGGAGTGCGACAATCAGCAAATCGAGCGCTTCCTTACCCATAAGGACGCGTTCGGGATCAAAATCCGCCTCTCCGTGTTTGTCTTCGTCGAAAATTTCAGATCGTCCGCCTCCGCGCGCCTCAGCGCGCCGCAGGCTGTCGATGAGCACACTCTTGGCCGTCCGGAACAGGTAGGCTTCAGTGGAGTGGATATCTGACAGGTCACCCCGCATGGCGATGCGGGCGAAAACTTCCTGGGCCAGATCCTCGGGATCCACGAAGGGCGGGGCACGGCGGCGGAAATAGCTGTGAAGTGCGCGTCCGTAGCGGCGAACCCAGTCATCAAGATCAAAGGATAGCGCGCGCGCTTCATTCGACTGAAGATATTTGCGTGCCATGTTTGTCCAGCCACCTCCGCAAGCCTGGATTTAAAACGCAGCCCGACGGTGCCACAATAGGTATGTTCCAAATGTTCGGCGGTTTCGCGTCTCTGATGCGTCTAAAGAACCAGACGCCAGTACAGCACCAAGGCAAATCGCCTTTGCTTGAGGAGAATTCCATGCCGCGCCCAATTCGTATCCTTCTGATCGGGATTTTCAGTCTTTTCGTGCTGCACAGCGCTGCGGCGCGCCCGGTCCCGGCGGTCGCCATCACCAATGTTGAGGTGTTGGATGCGACGGGCGCGGCGCCCTGGCGCGGAACGGTCGTGATGCGTGACGGGCGGATCCTGGCGGCGGGGCCGCGTGTTTCCGTGCCGCGGGGGGCGCGGGTTATTGACGGCAAGGGACACGCGCTGCTGCCCGGCCTGCATGATGTGCACACCCACTGGACACCGAGGGGCACGCCCTCGGCGCTGCCCGAAATTGCGGCGCTGTATCTTGCGGCAGGCGTCACCACCGTGCTGGATTTCCACCAGCCGCCGGAAGCCTATGTGCTGCGGCGCGAATGGCTGGACCAGGTTCCGTCGCCACATGTGAAACTGATTGCCCGGATGAGTACGCCGGGCGGACATGGCGCGGACTGGAGCGATGAATCGATGACAAAATGGGTGGCGACGCCCGAATCGGCCCGCCGCGCGGTGAACGAACTGCTTCCCTATGAGCCGGACTATATAAAGGTGTTCACGGATGGATGGCGGTATGAACGCTCGCCGGAAGAGACCAGCATGAATGAAGAGACGCTTACGGCATTGACTGAAGCGGCGCATGAGCATGGCATCCGGATCCTGACCCATACCGTCACGTCATCGCGCGGCGCGCTTGCTGCCCGCGCCGGTATCGACATCATCGCGCACAGCCTTCAGGACCGGTATCTGAGAGAGGAAGAACTCGCAGATATCGTCGCCTCCGGCCTCGCCTATGCGCCGACGCTGGCCATCTATGAGCCGCACCGCCCCGGCGCCCCGGAACTCGACCTTCAGAGCGCGGCTGTCCAGATGCGCATCTGGAAATACGGGGTTGCCGAGGAAAATCTCCGCCGGCTGTTCGAGGCCGGCGTGCCGGTCGCGCTGGGGACCGATGCCGGGATTGGCGGGCTATTGCACGGCGAGGCGACCTTGCGCGAACTGGAACTGCTCGTGGCAGCCGGGCTTTCGCCGACGGACGCGCTGCTGGCCGGAACGGTGCGAAGCGCCCGGGCGCTTGGCCTGTCAGACGATCGTGGCACCATCGCCGCGGGCATGCGCGCCGATCTTGTGCTAGTCGATGGCAAGCCCTGGGAGGCGATCAGCGACATTCGCAATGTCTCGCTCGTGTTTGTTGACGGCGAACTCCTCTATGACGCGGCCAATCCGCCCGCCCCGCTGCCGGCGACCCTGCCGCCCCGCCCGGCGCCCGCGCTGATCGATGACTTCGAGCGGGCCGATGGCCGGACGACGATCGACACCCTGCCCGTCACCGATCTCGACTTCGGCATGGAGCGCTCCGTGATCACGCATGCCAGGCGGCCGCGCGACGGCGGCGGGCATGCGCTGTCCGTCAGTGCACGCATGGCCCGGAAGGATAATCCGATGGCGGGCGTTCTATTCCCATTGAGCCGGGGATCGGTGATCCCGGCAGATGTCACGCGCTATGAAGGGGTCTCGCTGGAGATATTCGGTGAGGGCGACTACACCCTTCGAATCCTGACGCTGCGCGGTTTCTGGGAGGCATCGTTTGCGGCGGGCAGCGGATGGCAGGCGGCGACTATCCCGTTTGCTGATCTTTCCTTTGCAGGGAGCGTTGATCCAGCCCCGGCATGGGACGGCGATGACCTGCTAAAGATTGGCATCATGGTCAGCCGGGAGAGCGGCGAGACGGCCTGGTTCGAGATTGATAATCTCGGTTTCTATAAGGCGGATCAGGCTCAATAGGGCTCAACCCAGGCCAGCATGGCGGCTCGCTGCGGACGCGCCCATCACCGAGCCGTCATGGCGTCTCCGAGATATTCATCGAGAAATGCCTGATGGGAGGGCAGTTGTGCGACCGCATTGGCGACGCGGGACTTGAGGCCGTTCATCGCCATGGTCAGTTCCTCGTGCTTCATCAGCCTTCCCAGATGGTGGCGGCCCTGCGGATAGAGGCGCTGGCCCATCATGACCTGGAGCCAGGAATCGACCTGGAACAACTCAACCTTTTCTTGGTAGGCAAGGCCCGTGTCTCGGAACAGTTCAATCCAGTTACAGAGCGTATCGGGAATATCCATTGATGCCATGGTGCGCCAGAAGTCGCTGTCTGTGCGCTCTGTCAGATTGTAGTGCAGGACGATGAAGTCGCGGATGCGCTCCAGCTCTGTGCGGGCCATATCGTTGTAGCGGACCGCGAGCGCTTCGCTGAAGCCGTGGAACGGGAACATCTGGACCAGCCTGGACACATAGATCTGGATTGTTCCCCGTCAGCGACTGTGAGACAGATCGGCGAAATTGCTTAAGGAAGATTTCTGGCTCATCGTAACTGATACGAGGAGTGAAGATGAGACAGAAATCCGGGCCGCAAGAGAGTTCGGCTGAGAAGCATGTGCAGGCAATCAAGCGTCAGACCCGGCGGAAGTTTTCAGCCGAGGAGAAGATCCGGATTGTCCTTGAAGGCCTACGCGGCGAGTACTCGATTGCCGAGTTGTGCCGGCGCGAGGGGATCGCGCAGGGGCTGTATTACACCTGGTCGAAGGAGTTCCTTGAAGCCGGCAAGAAACGATTGTCCGGCGACACTGAGCGTCAGGCGACGTCCGGCGAAGTGACGGGCCTGAAGCGCGAAATGCGTGACCTGAAGGAGGTTGTGGCGGACCTGACGCTTGAGAACCGCATTCTGAAAAAAAGCGTGATCGGGGGCGAGCCATGGTCCGCCATTGGTCCGAGGACAATGGCGAGCGACGCCGAAGAATGAGGTATCCCGCATCCGAGAAGCTTGAAATCATCCGGCTGGTCGAGCAATCGCACCAGCCGGTGAAAAAGACGCTGGAACAGATCGGCCTGTCCAGGCCGACCTTCTATCGCTGGTACGATCTGTATCGCAGCTTCGGCGAGGCAGCCCTGGAAGACCGGCGCGGCGGCTCTGGCCGGGTCTGGAACCGGATCCCGAACGAGGTGCGTGATCAGGTTCTGGACATGGCGCTCGACGAGCCAGATCTTTCCCCGAGAGAGCTGGCCACCAGGTTCACGGACGAGAAGCGTTACTTCGTCTCGGAAGCCAGTGTTTACAGGCTTCTGAAGGCGCATGACCTGATCACCAGCCCGGCCTTCATCGTGATGAAAGCCGCCAGTGAGTTCCGGGACAAGACCACGGCGCCCAACCAGCTCTGGCAGACGGACTTCACCTATCTGAAGGTCATCGGCTGGGGCTGGCTCTACCTCTCCACGGTGCTCGATGACTTCTCCCGCTACATCATTGCCTCGAAGCTCTGCACGGGCATGGCGGCAAGTGACGTGCAGGACACGCTCAACCTCGCGCTCGATGCTTCGGGGCTCGAAACCGCCAATGTCGTTCACCGCCCACGCCTGTTGTCAGACAACGGACCATCCTACATCTCTGGCGACTTGGCTGGTTATCTAGCCGACAAAGGCATGAAGCACACGCGCGGCGCGCCATATCACCCTCAGACGCAGGGCAAGATCGAACGCTGGCACCAGACTCTGAAGAACCGGATCCTGCTGGAAAATTACTTCCTGCCCGGAGACCTCGAAGCTCAGATCGACGCGTTCGTCGGCCACTACAACCACCAGCGCTATCACGAGAGCCTGAAAAACCTCGCCCCGGCCGATGTCTACACCGGGCGCGGGCAGACCATCTTGCTCGAACGTGAGAAAATCAAAAGGACGATGAAACTCAGGCGCTTGCAGCACGCCCAATCCGCTGCTTAACTCAAACCCAGATGCGCCAGACCCTCCTTAAGCCAGGCAGCCATCTGTCTCAAGATACCTGACGATGGACAGTAGACTTCCAGCGCCCTGACGCCTTCGGAAGCAAGGTTGGAGAAGTCAAACGAACGGTCGCCGCCCGCACCGTAGTTGCCGCGCTCGCCAATTACGCCGACGTCGGCGGTTGGCAGCGTCCGGCCGTTGAACGTGACCAGGTTGAAGCCGGGGCTGAAGCCGCGGACGGTGACTTTCGAGCCTTCGCCGTTCGAGCGGTCGATCGAGACGCCCGTGATGCGCTGGAGGGATTCGGCGAGGTTGGTGTCCGGGAATTTGCCCATTTCCTCGGCAGAGATGGCATCCACAATGCCGCTGGACTTTCGCTTGATGTCCATGGACCGCTCAAGTGAGGCCCGGATGCCCTCGACCACCACAACGGCCTGGCGCGACTCTGCTTCCTCTTCTTCCTGCGCTACGGCAGGCAGGGCGCTGATCAGCGAGACTGCAGACGCGCTGCAGAGCAGTGCTGTCAGCTTGAATGTCCGCTTGGCGGACACGCGAGTTTTATCCTCGGTAAAGGTCATCGACTTCCTCCCATAAATCGCCAACGTCATGATTGCGCCGAACTTGATGTCATTTTTGGCTGTAAGTGCGATAGTTTATCGCTAGAGCATCCTGCTGATTCTGTGAATCGTTGGATTCACAAGCTGGTCGATTG
>CAYPDA010000056.1:0-14334 GCA_964409375.1 uncultured Hyphomonas sp. | reverse complement strand
CCGGCACCATGGCTTTCACCATCGAGATCCAGATACGGGCTTCCTTGTTGCCGAGGACGTCCATCGCCTTGGCGGCTTTGAGGACCATCATCCGCATCGCTTCGATCTCAATGCGGGCGCGGCTGATGATCTCCGTATTGCCTCCGAGTTTCGCCAGCGGCTTGCCGAAAGCTTCGCGGCTGAGGCCGCGGATGCACATCAGGTCGAGCGCGCGTTCGGCCTGGCCAATTGAGCGCATGCAGTGGTGGATGCGGCCGGGGCCGAGGCGGAGCTGGGAAATCTCGAAGCCGCGGCCTTCGCCGAGCAGCATGTTTTCCTTCGGGACACGGACATTCTCGAAGCGCAGGTGCATGTGGCCGTGCGGCGCGTCCGGCTCGCCGAAGACATGCATCGGGCCGACGATGGTAACGCCCGGATGGGGCAGCGGCACGAGGACCTGGGACTGCTGGCGGTTGACGTCCGGGCCGTTATTGGAGCGGCACATGACGATCATGATGCGGCAGCGCGGATCGCCGGCGCCCGAGGCGTAATACTTTTCGCCGTTCAGGACGTATTCGTCGCCGTCGAGTTCGCATTTCATCGAGACATTCTTGGCGTCCGAGGAGGCCATGTGCGGCTCGGTCATCACGTAAGCAGAGCGGATCTTGCCCTCGAGCAGCGGCTTCAGCCACTTCTCCTTCTGGGCTGGCGTGCCGACGCGCTCGAGCACTTCCATATTGCCGGTGTCCGGCGCCGAGCAGTTCATGGTTTCCGACGCCATCGGGTTCTTGCCGAGTTCGGCGGCGATGTAGGCATAGTCGAGGTTCGAGAGGCCTTCACCGGTTTCGGCATCCGGCAGGAAGAAGTTCCAGAGGCCCTGCTTCTTGGCTTCGTCCTTGGCTTTCTCGAGGCATTCGAGCTGGCCGGGGGCGTAGGTCCAGATGTCCTTGTTGCCTTCGCCGAGGCGGTGGAATTCCACGCTCATCGGGTTCACGGTCTCTTCGATGAACTTCTTCACATGGTCGTAAAGCGGGCGGACCGCTTCGGACATGCGCAGGTCGTTGAGTTCGGCGTGGGCGTCTGGCGTATGCTGGGTGTCAGGCATGGCGGAATTTCCTCTTTGTGTGGCTGTGCGCCGGATTTTTTTCTTGGCCGCAGGGTAGCTGAGGCGGGGGGGGACGCGCAAACGCTTTCCGGCGCTCGTGACGTCGGGGGAATTGCGCTAGAGCGCGAGGCATGAGTCCTTTGAGCGCCCTTGTGATTCTCGTTGCCGTGCTGGTGACGGCGTTCATTTCCGGCATCTTCGGCATGGCCGGCGGGCTGATCCTGATGGGCGTGCTGGCGGCGATGCTGCCGGTCGCCACCGCCATGGTCGTTCACGGCGCGGTGCAGCTGGTGTCCAATGGCTACCGGGCATTCCTCTGGCGCAAATACATCGATTGGCGCGTCCTTGGCCGGTATACGCTCGGCGCGGGCGCGGCCTTTCTGGTGCTGCTGGCGATTGCCTGGCGCCCGGAGGCGCGCGCGGTCTATCTGTTCCTGGCGTTTACCGCGATGCTCGTCTGGTTGCCGAAACGCTGGATCCGGCTGGACATAGTCAAGCGCGGTCAGGCCGAACTTGCGGGCTTTGCCGTACAAACCCTGAATACGCTGGGCGGCGTCGCCGGGCCGCTGCTGGATATCTTCTTTGTCAAGACCGACATGGACCGGCGCACGATCGTGGCCACAAAGGCGGTGACGCAGGTGCTGGCCCATCTGGTGAAGATCATTTTCTGGAGCGGGCCAGTGATCGCCGCGGCCGGAGAGGCGGCGTTTCCGCCGGTCTGGTTCTTTGTGCTGGCGGTCCCGCTCTCTATGCTCGGTACGACGCTCGGCGGCAAGGTTCTGGAGGCCATGAGTGACGTGAACTTCAGGGCGTGGATGACGGGGCTGGTGACCGCCATTGGCGGCTTCATGCTGATGCGCGCGCTGGGCTGGGTCTGACATCACCGCCGGCCGGTGATGCGGGACATGTCCCCGCCCACCGGCGCCAGCGAGGCGTAGCGGAAGGGGCGAAGCTGGCCAGGCTGGACCTGGCGGACCGGCATCTGGGCATCTTGGCGCGGGCGGGCGGCTTCGGCTGCCATTCGGCGCAGGTCCCGGTCCCGGCGTTCCTGGCTTGATGCGTCGGCGAGTTGATCAAGGGCTTGAATGATATCGACTTCCAGCGGGCGGTCGGCAGGCAACTCCGTCCGGGCCGCATGGAAATGTTGGCGGAACGGGCGGGACGTCTTGCGGGCGAGAGACATAGCGTTCCTCCAGATTGTAATTTTTCACTACTGTTCCACAGGCTGTACTATACCGATACTTTATCTTATGAAGTCGTTACATCACCATCGCGAATAATTAGACAGGGACCCGCCCGATGAATCTGCGCACCTTGGACCTGAACCTCTTGCCTGTGCTGGAGGCGATCTATGCCGAGCGCAGCCTGACGCGGGCGAGCGAGACGCTGCATATCACCCAGCCGGCCGTGTCCAACGCCCTCTCCCGCCTGCGCGCGCATTTCGAGGACCCGCTGTTCGTGCGCGAAGGACGCGGCGTGAAGCCGACCGCGATGGCCGAGGCGCTGATGCCGGCGGTGCGCGACGGGCTGGACCGTCTGCGCGCAGGCCTTGAGCCGCGCTCCGAGTTCGAGCCCTCGCGCTCCACCCGCGTGTTCAACATCTCGGCGCGCGATGCGACGGCCTTTGTGTTTGCGCCCGCCTTGGCGCAGCGGCTGGAGACGGAGGCGCCGTCGGTGCGCCTTGGCTGGAGCCATCTTCCGCGCGCGGCGATCTCGACGGAACTCGCGTCCGGGCGGCTCGACCTTGCCATCGACATGCCGGATGTACGCGGGCCGGACCTGGAACACACCATCCTGCCGCCCGCGCCCTATGCGTGCGTGCTGTCGCCGTCGCATCCACTGGCGGACGTGCCGCTGACGCCCGAGGCGTTCCTGTCGCTGCGCCATGTTGCCGTTTCCAGCCGGCGCGAGGGGCGCAGCCTGGTGGAGGAGATGGCCCGCAGCGCCGGGCAGCGGATCGTGCCGGTCATGCGCCTGCCGCATCATCAGCCGGCGATGGAGGTGGTGCGCCATTCGCAGGCGGCGCTGATCCTGCCTCTGCCGCTGGCGGAGGGCTGCGGCCTCGTCATCAAGCCCCTGCCCTTTGATTTTCCGGGCCCCGGCAGCGCGCTGTTCTGGCACCGGGAGAATACCGGCGACGCAGCGCTAAGCTGGCTGCGCGGACTGATCGGGGGCATTGCGGCAGGCGCCTGATGCGTGGCGTCAGCCCCTCCGGCTGCGGAAGAAATCACGCAGGAGGCCGGCGGCTTCGGCGGCCTGGTCGAGATCCTGCTCCACGGCGGGGCGCCAGTGGCAGGTCGGCTGTAGGAAGAGGCGCGGCCCGTGGACGACGGCGCCGCCTTTCTCATCAGCGGCGGCGAAGATGACCCGGCCGATGCGGGCAAGGCTGATCGCCCCGGCGCACATCGCGCAGGGCTCGAGCGTCACATAGAGGTCGAGGTCGGTGAGGCGGTAATTGCCGAGGCGGGCGGCGGCGGCGCGCAGGGCGATGATCTCGGCATGGGCGCTGGGGTCGTGAGCGGTGATCGGCTGGTTATGCCCCTCTCCGACGATGTCGCCGGTGGCGGGGTCGACGACGACTGCGCCGACCGGCACTTCGCCGGCGGCCGCAGCGAAGCGGGCGAGTTCGAGGGCGCGGGTCATGGGCTCAGCCTGCGTTGTCATTCGCGGGGCATCGCCCTAGACGCTTCAAAAGTAAAGGACCTCGCCATGCGCATCATCGCCGGACAGCATAAAGGCCGCCCCATCGCCGCGCCGAAGGGGATGACGACCCGGCCGACCAGCGACCGGACGCGCGAGAGCGTGTTCAACATCCTCGCCCATGCCGCCTGGGCGCCGCCGATCGAGGGTGCGCGGGTGATCGACCTGTTTGCAGGGTCCGGCGGGCTGGGGCTGGAAGCGATGAGCCGGGGTGCGGCGTTCTGCCTGTTTGTCGAGACCGACCATGCCGCGCGCGGCGCGATCCGCGACAATATCGAGGTGCTTGGGCTGTTCGGGAACACGCGGCTGCACCGGCGCTCGGCCACCGATCTCGGGGAGAAACCCGCCGGTGTTGGCAGCCCGTTCACGCTCGCTTTCCTCGACCCGCCTTATCACAAGGGGCTGGTGCAGCCGGCGCTGGACTGTCTCAGCGGCGGCGGCTGGCTGAGCGCGGACGCGCTGGTGGTGGCCGAGACAGGCCCGGACGAGGCGCTGATGTTTCCCGGCTGGGAGGTGCTCGACACGCGCGATTTCGGCGCGGCGCGGGTGCAGTTCCTGAATAAAATGTAATTCGCCTGCAGATTCTATTCCTCTCGCATCCATGGTCCTCTGTGCACGAACTCACAGGATGCAAGCGGATGGACCTCAGCAGACGAACAATGATTGCCGGTGCGGCCGGTTTGCCCGCGCTGCCACTTGCATCGGTTCCGGCTGGCCCGCCGGTGCGCAGGATGTTCGTGTACGAGCCCCAGGACGGCGTGCGCGAGATCATCAAACATTACCTGCAAAAATGGTATGATGCGGAAATCCATGCGCACGGGCCGGATGCCCGCCAGGCCTTTGCCGCGTTGAGATACGCCAGGCAGACATTCGGCGCTGTTTACTGGCAGGTTCAGGGCCCGTTCCATACAGGCGGGGCCGCCCTGATCTGGACGCCGTCCGGACAAAGGCTGCTGCCCTATCGGTACACAGTCAGACAACTGTACACGCAGATCACCGGCATAACAAGCTGGCCGGCCAAACCCATCTTCAGCCCACCAGATCACTCGTGATGCAGCGCTTCACGCCGCGCTCGATCTTGGTGGCGTGGAAGACCGCGCTGCCGCCGACTTCGCGGAAGAGGTAGCCGAGCGGGGAGCGCTGGCCGCGGAAGCAGGAGGCGCCGGTGCCGGGATAGGTGAAACAGGCGAGCGCGTCGGACGTGATTTCGAGAATGCCTTCGGACTGGTAGCCGCCGATTTCGTAGAGGGTGCGCCCGCCGGGTTCGATACACTCGGTCCAGGTCTGTCCGGTGCCGACGACAATGCCGGACATCTGGATGCCGAAGAGTTCGGCCTGCATCACCTCAGACGTCAGCGGCTCATTGCCGGGCGGATTGGCGGCGGCCGGGCCGGCGAGGCAGAGGGCCGCGATGAGGGCGAGCAGGACGGGTTTCATCGGCGCGCTCATCCAGCGGATTTCCAGGCAGGCGGCGCCGCGCGGGCGCGCGCCAGATTGATGCGGCGCACTGTGGTGACGGGGCCTGCGACGCCGAGGATGCGCGCGATCGCCGGCCAGAGCGGCTCGCGCGCGACCTGCATATGGTGGGCATTGGCGTGCAACACTTCGTCCGGCGCGGTCAGGATGCCGACATGACCCTTCCAGAAGACGAGGTCACCGCGCCGCCGGGCGCCTTCAGCTTTCCAGTCGGCCACCGCCTCGCCGCACCAGGCAGCCTGCATGTCTGAATCGCGCGGCAGGAGGACGCCGCAGGCCTCGAAGGCCTGCTGGGTGAGGCCGGTACAGTCGAGCCCGAGGCTTTCGCGCCCGCCCCACAGGTATGGCGATTCCAGAAAGCGAAGGGCGACGCCGGCGGGGTCATCCTCGACCTGGTCCAGCGGCGTGAGATGGGACGTGTAGACCCAGCCGGCGCGGTCGCACTCGGTCCAGGTCCCCTGCTGCCGCCCGGTGGCCACGACCTGGGCGCCGTGGCTGAGCAGGTAGTGCGGGGCGGATTTGAGGTCGGGCTCGGTAAAGCAATAGGTGCGCAGGGCGCGGATCTTGTGGGTGGTTCCCAGCACGGGCGCGGACAGCGCTTCCATCAGGACCCAGCCGACATAATGGTCGCGCCGGCAGCGGGCGAGGCCGAACTCGCCCTCTTCGCGGAACACCTCCAGTGCCTCGCCGTGCAAGGCCAGGGTGGCGATGCGGCCATCGGGCGCCGGTGTCTCGCGTAGCGGAACGGCGCCGGCGGTCACCTGATAGGCAACCGGTGTACCGTCCGGACGGGCGAGGCGCGGATCGTTTACGTCAGGCATCCGGGCGGGCCTCCCTGCAGCAGCGATGCCTCGTCAGGCTACCGCGGAATTGCGGCGGGATGGCGGCTTCGCTCCGGTGGATTCTTCGCCCGAAGCGGCCGCGAGCACAAGTTGTGCAAAGGCGCGCAGATAGGCCATGCCGTCGGCTGTGCGTTCGACAAAGATCGAGCGCAGGTCGGTATCATCCGGCAGGCGGCGGATGAAATGCAGGCGCTCCAGCGCATCAAGCGCGCGGGTGATGGCCGGCTTGGCGACGCCGAGATGTTCGGCGAGGCCGCGCACGGTATGCGGGCCGGGGGCGAGCGCGATGGTCATCAGCACGGCCTGCTGGCGCGCCGTCAGATCCGGCGCTTCTGACCGGACCGAAGCGGTCACCGCCTTGCGCCACAGCTCCAGGCCTTCCCGCTCCGACATCTGCATTCTTAATTCCTGCCTTTACACCGGCGACTCAGGTCGCCTGAGACGAGAATCTCGAGTGATTTGCGGCGCCCGTCCAGACCTTCCCTGCGCGTCAGGGACTTCACATCCGGCCCAAAACACATGACATAGAGGCCATGGCCCAGACACATGCCCATTCCCATGCCGCCAACCGGCCCTGCGCCCCGCAGGATACCGACGCTTTCCTCGCCGAAGCCGAGGCGCTTGTCGTCCGGCAGGGCCAGCGGATGACGCGCATCCGCCGCAAGGTGCTGCGTCTGCTGCTGGAGAGCGAAGGCCCGTCCAAGGCCTATGACCTGCTCGCCAATCTCGACGGCGAAGGCTCCGCCAAGCCGCCGACGATTTACCGGGCGCTGGACTTTCTCCAGACCGCCGGCCTTGTCCACAAGATCGAGAGCCTGAACGCCTATGTTGCCTGCGGCCATACCAGCCACAGCCATTCGGCGGTGTTCCTGATCTGCGAGAGTTGTGAGGAGGCCGAGGAGCTGCATGCGGTGGCGACCAGCAAGGCGCTGAAAGCCGAGACCGAGGCGGCCGGCTTTGCCATGACCCGCGCGGTTATCGAGGTTCGCGGGCGCTGCGGGAGATGCGCGCCGTGACGCCGCTCTGGCAGGGTAGCGCCAACCAGTGGGACTGCGACGAGATGGGGCACATGAATGTGCGCGTCTATGTCGAGAAGCAACTGGAAGGCATGGTCGCGATGGGGCACCATCTGGCGATGCCGGAAGCGTTCCGGCCGAATGCGCCGTCCACGATCATTCCCATCGACCAGCATATCCGCTTCGTGCGCGAAGTGCTGCCGGGCCGGCCGCTGTCGATGAATGGCTGCGTGCTGGAGGCCGGCGAGACGGACGCCGTCATCTATCAGGAGCTGCGCCACGGGGATGGCAGCCTTGCGGCGGCGTTCCGCACACGGATCGCGCATCTGGACACAGCCGAAGGCGAGCGCTTTGCCTGGAGCGCGCGGACGCGGGCCGAGATGGAGCGGCGGATGGGCCAGACGCCGCCGGAGGCGCTGCCGCGCAGTTTTGATCCGGATGCGTCCGGATTGGCATTCGACGACATCACAATGGATGTGGTCACGGCGGCCGGTGTGCCGCAGATCGGCATGGCGGCGGTGCTGGCCAGCCATTGCGGCGTGCACGGATGGATGGAGCCATCCTGGTTCATCGGGCGGATTTCGGATTCTGTGCCGAACCTTCTGTATCAGTGGCGCCAGCAGGTGGCGAGCGCCGCGGGCGACAAGCGCATGGGCGCGGCCGTATTGGAATACCGCCTGCGCTATCATCGCCGACCGAGCACGGGCGACCTGATGACGGTGCACACCTCGCTCGGCAAGATTCAGGGCAAGACGCATGCGCTGGTGCACTGGGTGATGGACCCGGTGTCCGGCAAGGCCTGGGCGACGTGCGAGGCGGTGGCGATCACGCTGGATCTTGACGCGCGCAAGGCGATCCCCGCGCCGCCGGAGATGATCGCGGAACTGGAACGCATCGCCCCCAAGGGGCTCAGCATCTGAAAGGGAATTTCCAATGGCGGCCTTTGTGATCCTGATCCGCGAGAAGCTGCGCGATGAGGCCGCGATGAAACGCTATGCCGAGGCGGCCGGGGCCGCGCGCGGCGATCACAATATTACGCCGCTGGCCTTCTATGGGCCGCACGCGGTGGCCGAAGGACCGGATGCGGACGGTGTTGTCATCCTGTCGTTCCCCACTATGGACGAGGCCAGGGCCTGGTATGACAGCCCCGCCTATACCGAAGCGCGGGCGCACAGGTTTCAGGCGGCGGATTACCGGGTGATCTTTGTGAACGGGGTGTAAGGCTTATCCTTACAGTGATTCGCTCGTCACTCCCGATCGGCGCAGCCGGTCTGGGAGCCAAGCTCGGGGTTTTTGCCGAGCGCGCTTGGGGATAAGTTTGGAGATGGGCGCCTAGATGGCCTTCGGCCATCGGGCGTGACGAGGGTGGGTGCGAAGGCGGTGTTTAGAGCCAACTAACCCAGATACCGGCCGAGGATTTCTGCGAGGCGCGGAATGTCCGACGGATGCAGGCCGGCAATGTTGATGCGGCCTGACGAGGGCATGTAGACTCCCGCGGCAGACCGCACACGCTCCGTGTCCTCTGCCGAGATTGGAAGCTGCGAGAACATGCCATTCTGGGTCTTCAGGGCGGTGAGCGCGTTCGAACCGGTCTGCTTGACGAGAGCGTCGGAGAGCTGCGCGCGCAGCGAGATCATCCGTGTCCGCATCGAGGCAAGTTCCGCTTCCCATTCGCTGCGCAGGTCCGCGTCATCGAGGATCGTCGCGACGATGCCTGCCCCGTGCGCCGGCGGCATCGACCAGGTCGCGCGGCCCATATCGGCAATATGGGTGCTCGCGGCGGCGATGCCCTCGGCTGTCTCGCCGATGGCGAGGAAGCAGCCGGTCCGCTCACGGTAGAGGCCGAAATTCTTCGAGCAGGAATATGCGATCAGCACTTCGCCTGCCTCTTCGATGAAGGCGCGGACGCCGGCCATGTCTTCCTGCAAGCCGGAGGCAAAGCCGTGATAGGCGATGTCGATCATCACGATCAGGCGCTTCTCGCGTGCGACGTGGCCAAGCTCGCGCCAGTCATCTGTGGACGGATCGATCCCTGTCGGGTTGTGGCAGGGTCCCTGGATAATGACGCCGTCGCCTTCTTCAGCGCCCGACAGATCCGCCAGTGCGCCGAGCTTGTAGAAGGCGCCGTCGCGCGCATAGGCGTAGCTCTTGACGTCCAGGCCGAGCGATTTGACGACGTTGGGATGGTTCGGCCAGGTCGGCTTCGACACCCAGACACGGCGCGCGCCCATGCGCCGCATCAGCCCGGTACCGAGGAACAGCGCGCCGCAGCCGCCGGGCGTGGTGAAGGAGAGGACCCGGCCCTCTTCCAGCGCCGGATGATCGGCGCCGAACACGAAGCGTTCGACATGGGCGCAGAAATCGGTGTTGCCGCGCGGGCCTTCATAGACCTTGGTCGTCTGCGCCGCGAGAAGCTTCGCTTCGGCCTTCTTCACCGCCGAGAGGATCGGCGTGCTGCCGGCCTCGTCCTTGTAGACGCCGACGCCAAGATCGAACTTCTCATGGCGCTCGTCCGAGCGGTAGGCGACCATCAGCCCGAGGAGCGAATCGGGCGGAAGGGTATTGAGCGGCGAGAAATAGGACATTCTGAGGGGCCTTCCGGTCTGGTCTGGCGCGAGCCCTAGCGGCTTTTCGCCGGGCGATAAACCCGGACCTGGCGCCGAACGGGCAAGGTTAGCGTTAACATTGAATTTATGAAGCGTCGCGAAAACAAGGAAAAAATATCATCCCCCGGGGGACCCACATGATGCCCGACACCACATTGCCGTCTGAGGGCGCCGATCTCGCGAAACTGATGCAGGCATTCCTGGATGCCCTGCCCGACCCGGTCTTTGTCAAGAATGAAGCCTTGCAACTGATCTATAGCAATGCCGCGCATGACCGCCTGATTTCCAACGCAACGGGCCGGACCCATTATATCGGCCGCCATGACCGGGAACTCTACAGCCCGTCGCAATGTGATGTGCTCGAACGCGAAGACCATAAGGTGCTGGCCGGGGGCATTTCCCTTAGCGAGGAGCATGTTGGGTCGGATGTCACGGCGCTGACCAAGAAGGTGCCGGTGCGTCTGCCCTCCGGCGGGATCGGGGTGGCCGGGATCAGTTTCGACATCACCGCATACAAGAAACCCGAGGCGCGGGCGAAGGCGACCGAGGCGGCGAGCCATACCAAATCTCAATTCCTGGCCGCGATCAGCCATGAGATCCGTACACCGCTGAATGGCATGCTCGGCATGGCGCAGTCTCTGGCCGCCGACCCGGCGCTGACTGAAGCGCAACGCGAGAAGGTGGATACCGTGCTCGATTCCGGGCGTACGCTGCTGGCGATTGTCGATGATGTGCTCGACCTGTCCAAGATTGAGGCGGGCAAGCTCGAAATATCCGCAGTGGACGGAGACCTTTATTATTGCGTTCGGCGCGTGGCGCGCCTGTTCGAGCCGCGGGCGCGGGAGAAAGGCGTCGGCCTCGAGATCAGCGTGGCGCATCCGCTGCAGAGTTCGCTGAGCTTTGATCCGGTCAGGGTCCGGCAATGCGTGTCGAACCTTGTCTCCAATGCCGCGAAGTTCACCGGGCAAGGCGAAGTGCAAATCCACCTTGCGACGGAGCCCGAGGGCGTATCCTGGCGCGTGTCCATCCGCATTTCCGATACCGGCATCGGCATTTCGGACGAGGCGATGACGCGGCTGTTCTCGGAGTTCTCGCAAGCTGACAATTCCACCACGCGCCGCTTTGGCGGCACGGGGCTGGGCCTTGCGATCACGCGCCGGCTGGCGCGGCTGATGGGCGGCGAGGTGAGCGTGGTGAGCGTGCCCGGCGAAGGCTCAACCTTCATGTTGACTTTCCTGGCAGGCGCCGCCACCGGGCGCGGACTGAACACGGAGACCGCCGAGACGGCCCCGGCGCCGAGCCATTCGCTGAAAGGTTTGCGCGTGCTGCTGGCCGACGACAACCGGGTGAACCGGGAGGTCGTGAAACTGTTCCTCCTGCCGCATGGCGCCCTGATCACCGAGGCGGAGAATGGGCAGGAGGTAGTGGAGGCGCTGGCGCGCGGCACGTTCGACATTCTCCTCCTCGACATTCATATGCCGGTGATGGACGGGATGAAGGCGCTGTCGATCCTGCGCGCGGTAAATACGCCGTACCGGGACATTCCGGTGATCGCGCTGACGGCCTATGCGATGTCCAGTGACCGGGAGCGCTTCCTGGCGCTGGGCGCGAATGGCTATGTGACCAAGCCGATCGACCAGGGCGACCTGCTAAGTGCAGTAGCCCGCCTGCATTTGCCGGGGTCAGCGCGGGCGCCTGTGCCTATTGATCCGCTGACGGACTGCCTTGCTGCTCTGCCGCGTCCAGCCTCGGCGCCCCGCTCGACCCAGGCTTTCATCTGATCGAGAAGCGAAATGTTCATTGTGGCCATGGCGGGGCTCCTTGGGTTGCCCCGCCAAAAAAATGGCAAACTTTGCCAAAATCAGTCCGGCGCCCCGTCACACGACGAGACGTCCGCGGAACCCGCGCGCGCCATAATAGGACTCAACGCCATTGTGATAGACGAACACGGCGCCATACCGGCGGTCGCAGAAGAGCGCGCCGCCGAGCCCGCGGATGGGCGCCGGGGTCAGGACCCAGCTAGAGGTTTTCCGGTCGAACTCGCCGAGTGCCTGCAAGGCGCGGTATTGGTCTTCAGTCAGCAGCGAGACACCCATGTCATCCGCCATCCCGATGGCCGAGCCGGCGGGCTTGTTTGCCTTGCGCGCCGCCAGCGCGGCCGGATCGTAACGGAGGCTGCGGCGGCCTTCCGGGCTTTCGGGCGAACAGTCTGTGAAGATCACGGCGCCGGAGCCAGGCTCGAGCCCCACCACATCCGGCTCTCCGCCTGTGCGTTCCATCTCGGCAAGGCTGCGGATCGCTTGGCGCTTCGCTTTTATCCGTACTCGAACGACGTCCCAGTCAAGACCGGTATGCCGGTGCATGTTCTGCCGGAACCGGTCTTCCAGTGTCGCCAGAAGGACATCTGCAGGCGGAGCGGGCATTTGCAATCTCCCAGTCAGTCGGGGTACCTGTCCGGATTGTATCGCGGCGGACCGTCCTTGTCTCGCCGCCCCTACCCCGCCGTCTCAGGCGCGACGACGGACACGGTCACGCGCTGATCGCGCAAGGTGGCGGCGCCGAAGATGGTCATGAAGCTGATATCGGTGGCGTCGCGGCCGATGGCGATGCGCACGAGATTGTCTTCCGAGGACAGCCGCGTCGGGTCGATCAGGTGCCAGTCATTGTCCAGCCAGACATCCACGACCGCATGGAAATCCGGCGGGTCGATATCCGGCGCGTACACAGAGACCATGCGGGCCGGAACGCCCATCGCGCGGCAGAAGCTGATAAGGGTGTGGGCATAGTCGCGGCAGACGCCGCGGCGCAGCAGGAAGGTGTCGGTCGCGGTTGTCGTCTCATTGCTGGAGCCGGGCGAGTAGGCGAAATTCTTGTAGACCCAGTCGGCCATGTTGAGGACGAGGTCGCCGCCTTCCATGCCGAAGAACCGGCTTTCGGCAAACGGTCCCAGCTTGTCGGATTCGCAGTAGCGGCTCGGTAGAAGGTAGCGGATGACGTCATAGGGCAGGTCCCGACGCGGTGGCACGCGAAGACCGGAAAAGTTCACAGGCGCGCGGCAGACATCGACGAGGCCGGTATAGGCGATGTCGACATCGCCGTGGCCAGTGATCCATTGGCGCCGCCCCGTGTTCTCTGGCCCCGCGGCCACCTTGAGGTCTGAAGGGGGCGTGACGGTCAACTGGTCGGAGACGATGCGCTGATCCTCCGACCGGATAGCCTCGAGCGACAGGAGCACATCCGCCGGCTGTGCGAAGCTGTAGGCAAGCGAGGCTTCGATCTTCACGCGCATGGGAGGGGTCCTGGGTGTTTGAGGGGTGGCGAGCTTGCACCCGTCGAGAGTCAATAACGCATGCGAGGCGGTTCTGCTGCATGGCTATGTGAGGTTTTTATCAAGTATTCGTGCGCGATCGCCGCGAAGTAGTCTAAGCCTGTAACGCCATCACATCCGGGTAAACATGATGGATGTAACGGCGTAGAGGGTGGCTCTTCTGTAAGCCGAGCGCATAGTCAGCGACCTCGAAGGCGACATGCCATTCTTGCGGATAGCAAGGGCCTTGCATGTCGGTATCGTTCAGGAAACTCACAAAGAGCAAATGCGCGTCAACACCATGACGACGGAGAAATTCAAGGTGCGCAATCCGGTTGGCATATTGGAAGAAAACCTTTGACCAGTCCGTGCCCGGCCGAGCGTTTAACCGCTCGGCCACCCCCTGAAGAGAAGCTGATATTTTCGCCAGGGAGCCCTCCGAGGCTTGAGATGGCGGGGAGAAGAACTCCCGCAAGTGCGCCTTGGCCTCCACAAGAACCGGCTTGTCCCTGATCAGTCCCAGTGCATCCCATTGAGGACCGCCACGCGGCCAGAATTCAGCGAGGGCCGATTTCAAATGACCATGGCCGATGCGCTCCAGAAATGCGCCATCACGATATTCCGCGAACTGATCATCCGGCAGCGGTGAGAGCCAGCGAATGTCCCCAAACGAAACAGGGCAGAGCGTTGCTCCACCCTGTTCTATTGCTTTTTGCAGCCACTTTAGACTGCCGCGCGCGCCCTCTGGCTGAACGACTCGCATCCCGGATCAGGTATCCAGAAAGCTTCTGAGCTTCCGGCTCCGGCTTGGGTGCTTCAGCTTGCGTAGCGCTTTCGCTTCGATCTGGCGGATGCGTTCGCGGGTGACACTGAACTGCTGGCCGACTTCTTCCAGCGTATGATCCGTGTTCATGCCGATGCCGAAGCGCATGCGCAGGACACGTTCCTCACGCGGGGTGAGCGAGGCCAGAACGCGGGTCGTCGTCTCGCGCAGGTTCGACTGGATGGCCGCGTCCACAGGAAGCAGCGCCATCTTGTCCTCGATGAAGTCGCCGAGGTTTGAATCCTCGTCGTCGCCAATTGGCGTCTCCAGCGAGATCGGCTCTTTCGCGATCTTGAGGACCTTGCGGATCTTCTCGAGCGGCAAGCCCAGCTTTTCGGCCAGTTCCTCCGGGGTAGGCTCGCGGCCAATCTCGTGCAGCATCTGGCGCTGTGTACGGATGATCTTGTTTATCGTCTCGATCATGTGCACCGGGATACGGATCGTGCGGGCCTGGTCCGCGATGGAGCGGGTGATGGCCTG
>CAYPDA010000055.1:0-14903 GCA_964409375.1 uncultured Hyphomonas sp. | reverse complement strand
GTCCGTTCACGAACATCTTGCCGCTGTCCTTGCCGCCGCCGGTGAAGCCGAGATCGGTCAACGCCGCCTCGCCGGGACCATTCACCACGCAGCCGATGATCGACAGCGAGATCGGCTCGGTCACATGCGCGAGGCGTTTCTCGAGGATCTCCACCGTCGAGATCACGTCAAACCCCTGCCGCGCGCAGGAGGGACACGCGACAATGTTTACCCCCCGCGTCCGCAGGCCGAGGGATTTCAGCATCTCATAGCCGACCTTCACCTCTTCCACCGGGTCCGCCGAAAGCGACACGCGGATCGTGTCGCCAATGCCGGCCCAGAGCAGCGCGCCCATGCCGATGGAGGATTTGACCGTCCCCGTACGAAGTCCGCCCGCCTCGGTTATGCCGAGATGCAGCGGCGCATCAGTTGCCTCGGCCAGCTGGTGATAAGCCGCCACCGTCAGGAACATGTCGGAGGCCTTTACCGAGATCTTGTATTCATGGAAGCCCAGATCATCGAGGATGTGGGCATGTTCGAGCGCGCTTTCCACCATCGCTTCGGGGCATGGCTCGCCATACTTCTCGAGCAGGTGGCGCTCGAGGCTGCCGCCATTGACGCCGATCCGGATCGAGCAGCCATTGGCGCGCGCGGCGGCGACCACTTCCCGCACCCGCGCTTCGGATCCGATATTGCCGGGATTGATGCGCAGGCAGGCCGCGCCGGCATCCGCCGCCTCGATCCCGCGCTTGTAGTGGAAATGGATGTCGGCGACGAGCGGCACGGGGCTTTCGCGCACGATCTGGCGGAAGGCCGCGGTGGACTCTTCCGTCGGGCAGGAAACGCGGACAATATCTGCCCCGGCCTCGGCGCAGGCGACAATCTGCGCAATCGTCGCTGCGGCGTCCTCGGTCGGTGTGTTGGTCATCGTCTGCACGGCAATCGGCGCGTCCCCACCGACGAGGACGTTGCCGACGCGTATCTGGCGGGATTTGCGCCGCTCGACATTACGCCAGGGGCGGATCGGATTGTGGCTCATGGGGCTCTCGTGCCTTCCTGCTGGCCGGGTCACCGGACGTTCAGATGTATGATCTGGCCCGACGAGGCGCCCGCGTAAAGGGGCAGGTCAGCGCGTTTCCGGGGCCGTGCCATTGGCGGCAACCGTCGGGGAGGCCATTTCAGCGGCTCTGGCGAGCTGGTCGTCGACCGAAATCGAGAACACCTGCGAGCCTTCCGGGCCGACCGGGCCGACGCTGACATCGCCGACGCGCCATTCAAATGCCCCGCCATTACGGGCGGAAATGGTCCAGCCGGCATTCAGGCGGGGGAAATAGGTTTCCCCCTCGGCCATCGTGCGGCTGACGAAAATGGTGCCATCGGCGCCGCGCACTTCCAGCCAGGCCTGACGGATGGCCACGATTTCGAGCGGCAGGTCTTCGGTCGCTGAGCGCACGGGGCGGACTTCAGCAAACAGGCTGTTGCGCGCGCCGCTCACGGCGACCGGCGACTGCATTACAGGCTCCGGCGGCGGGCGGTTGATGAACAGGACAATACCGACGATCACGGCGGCGACTGCCGCGAGCGTGATGGCCAGGCCAGCAATCTTTGGCCAGCGGCTGGGCGTGTGCCGGATCGGGCCGATTTTCGGCACCGGCGCCGCGGATTTGACCTCTTCCATGCCGCCGCATTCGCGGGTGTAGCGCTGAACGACTTCCTTTTCCGGCAGGCCGAGGAAACGGCCATAGGTCAGAAGGTAGGCTTTCAGATACCCCGGCGCGATGGTCTGCACTTCCATTCGCTCGATGGACATCAGTACCGGTTCGCGGATGCGGGTCTCGCGGGCGATCATGTTTAGTTCAATGCCCAGCGCCTCGCGCACCCGGCGGAGCACCTGGCCCATCCGGAGCGTCTCGCCCTCGAACTGGCTGGTGCGGAAAATCTCTTCGGCCCGCAAACGCCCTTCCCGCATATCCAGCTCCTGCGCTGCGCGGAGCGATATGGGAGTTACGTTGGAACGGTCCGTTCCGTTTTCATCGACCGATGGTCCGGACACAAGTCCATCTTCAACCGGCTCGGGCGTTGGGTTCTGTGCCATTTTCAACCAGTCTTACTGACCGTCTGCTTCCATGCGGTGATAGTGGGCAAGAAACGGTCCAAGCCAACGTAACGACGCCAACACCCATTCGCAACCGGCTTCAGCTGTCCGGAATGTCCGCTCCATGGTGGACGGCTATCCCTAACACTTGGTTACGGAACGCATCGTTCGGTGCTTCCATCGCTGCTTCGAGGTCCTGGCGGAATCCGCCGAGGTTAATGCTGCGCAGCGACTGCTTGACCGGCCCGATGGCCGAGGCCGCCATCGACAGGCTGTGATACCCGAACGCGGCAAAACACAGGGCGGCGAGCGGAGACGCCGTCGCCTCGCCGCAGACCGAAAGGCGGATCTTTGCCGCTTCGCAGGTTTCTGCCACCATCTTCAGGAAGCGCAGGGCCGCCGGGCTGATCATCTGATAGCGGTCGCTGATGAACGGGGTCATCCGGTCAGCGGCAAAGAAGAATTGCATCAGGTCATTGGTGCCGACCGACAGGAAGTCGACTTCCCCGGCCATGTCCTGCAGCGAAAAGGCGAGCGCCGGTGTCTCCAGCATCACGCCGCGCTCGACCCGTATCGGCCGGTGCCCAGTCCGCTCGGCGGTCCATTCGACTTCTTCTTCCAGAAGGGCGCAGGCCTCACGGTATTCGCCGGGCGTCGTCACCATCGGGAACATCACCGTCAGTGGCCCGTCCCCGGCAGCGCGCACCAGCGCCCGGAGCTGACGGCGGAACAGGCCTTTATGGTCCAGCGCGAAGCGGATTGAACGCCAGCCCAGCGCCGGGTTCTCCTCGCGCAGCTGGTTCATGATGGGCAGCACCTTGTCGCCGCCGACATCCAGGGTGCGGAAGATCACCGGCAACGGGCCGGCCCGATCGAGCACGCGCTTGTAGAGCGCAACCTGGTCCTCCAGCCGCGGCAGGGTCTCAGCCACAAGGAACTGGAATTCGGTGCGGAACAGACCCACCCCGTCCGCGCCGGCGGGTTCCAGCATGTCGAGATCGAGATCGAGGCCTGCATTCAGCAAGAGCGAGATCGTCACACCGTCCCGTGTACGCGCCGGCAGGCCCCGCAGCGCGGCATAGGCCGCCTGACGTTCGGAACGCAGGGACACGCGCGTCCGGTAGGCGTCATAAATCACATCGTCGGGGCGGACATGCACCTTTCCCTGTTCGGCATCTACGATGATATAATCGCCTTGCTCCACCCGCGTGGTCAGCCCCTCGATACCGCCGATGGCGGGGATGCCCATGGCGCGGGCGACAATCGCGGCATGCGAAGAGGCAGCTGCTTCCTCCAACAGGATACCCTTGAGGCCCGCATTGGCATATTCCAGCAGTTCTGCCGGGCCGAGCCGGCGGGCGACGAGGACGCTGCGCTCGCTGGTGATCTGGGGCTTGGAATCCTCTCCGCCGAGGACGCGGAGGAGCCGGTTGTCGAGGTCTTCGAGGTCATGCAGCCGCTCGCGCAGATAAGGATCGCGCGCAGCGGAGAGCTTTGCCCGGTGTTCTCGCCGCGCCCGGTCGACCGAGGCCTCTGCAGAGAGACCTGATCTGACACCCTCCTGCAGCTTTTCGGCCCAGGAATGGTCATGCGCCAGCAGCCGGTAGGTTTCCATCACGTCGCGCGGATCATCGCCGAGCGCGGCGCCGTCAATCAGCATCATCCGGTCGATGGAAGTGCGCAGATCACGCAGCCCCTGATTCAGGCGTTTCGCTTCGGCGGTCTGATCCGCCGCAAAGAAGCGCGCCGCAGGCACGACCGGGTCATGCAACACGGCGCGCCCATAGCCGAGGCCCTCACAGAAAATCCGCCCGCTCAGATTCCCGCCATTCGGCAGCCTCTGACGCCGGCCGGTCTGTGCCGCGTTCTGGTCTTCCTCGATCCGGTGGACGATTTCGGCCAGCACCATGGCGATTGTCTGGAGGGTATCGACCTCCTCGTCGCGGTAGGCCCGCTCAGTTCGGTTCTGCACGACGATAACGCCGGTCACCCCGCCGGTGCGCAGGATCGGCACGCCGAGAAAAGCATGGAACGGGTCCTCCCCCGTCTCGGGGCGGTAGGAGAAGGCGGGATGGCGCGGCGCATCCTCGATCGCGATCGGTTCGGCGGTACGCGCCACATAGCCAACGAGGCCCTCATTCGGCGCCATCCGCGTCTTGTTCACGGCGTCGGCCTTCAACCCTTCGGTTGCGATGAGCAGCAACGTGCCTTCAGCTTCGCGCTGATAGATCGAGCACACATCCGCCACCATCGTCGAGGCGATCAGCCGGACGACCTGGTCCAGCCGCGAACGCGGATCGCCATCCTCCGCCATCACATGGCGCAGGCGATTCATCAGCAAACGGGTGGCCGGCAGGTTCTGGGGCATGCTCCCCCGGTTTACGGTGTCGCGTCAGTCGGCGTCCAGTCCGAATGCCGTATGCAGGGCCCGGACAGCAAGTTCGGTATAGGGCGCCGCAATGAGGACGGATATCTTGATTTCCGAGGTAGCGATAACATCGATGTTTATCGCCTTCTCGGAGAGTGCGGTGAACATCTTCTCGGCGACGCCGGTATGGCTTTTCATGCCGACCCCGATGATAGAGATCTTCGAGACATCGCGGGTCACTTCGAGGCGTTCGAAGCCAACTTCGGCCTGCAGGGCTTCCAGGGTTTCGCGGGCAAACGGGCTGTCGCGGTCAGTGCAGGTGAAGACGAGGTTCGCCTTGTCCGCTTCGCGCGAGGAGGCCTGGACGATCATGTCGACATTGACGCCGGCCCGCGCGAGCGCCGAGAAGATCTTGGCAGAGGAGCCGGGCCGGTCAGGTACACCGTAGAGCGTGACCTTGGCCTCGTCCCGCGAATAGGCAACACCGCTGACGACCTGTTTTTCCACGATTTCTTCCTCTGAACAGACGAGGGTGCCGGGGCTCTCCTCACCGGGTTTCACAAAACTGGACAACACGCGCACTGGCACACCGTGGTTCATCGCGAGCTCCACCGAGCGCGTTTGCAGCACCTTGGCGCCCAGCGAAGCCATCTCCAGCATTTCCTCATAGGAAATCTTGTCGAGGCGGCGCGCCTTTGGAACAATGCGGGGGTCGGTCGTGTAGACCCCGTCCACATCGGTGTAGATATCACAGACCCGTGCATTCAGCGCGGCCGCAACCGCCACAGCGCTGGTATCCGAGCCCCCCCGGCCGAGCGTGGTGACGCGGTGGTCATCGGTGACGCCCTGGAAACCGGCAACCACGGCGATTTCGCCCGCATCGACCGAATCCGGCAGGGCTGTGTCGTCAAAGCCCATGATCCGCGCACGGCCATGGCTGTTGTCGGTCTTGAGGCGCAGCTGCCAGCCGAGCCAGGAGCGCGCTTTCAGCCCTCGCCGCCGAAGCGCCAGCGCCAGCAAGCCTGCCGTGACTTGCTCGCCGGAGGCGACGACGACATCATACTCGTCATCATAGAGATGGCGCGGCAGATCCTTGCCTGCGGCGCCATCCGCGAGGGCCACAAGCTTGTTGGTTTCTCCCGACATGGCCGAGACGATGACCGCGAGCCTCTCGCCCCGGGCCGCACGCGCCGCGACAATTTCCGCAACATTGGCAATCCGGTCGAGATCCCCGACCGACGTTCCCCCGAATTTCAGCACTGTCCGCGCCATTTCGCCTCAAATACCTGTTAGCCGCCCGCTGGAGGGTCTATGTTGCGGCGCTGTAGGCGAAACTTTGCGCCGGATCAAACAGGATTGCTAAACGATGGCGAAAACAATCGAGGCCTCCGACGCGCGCCCTATCACCCCGAGCATCGATCCGGACGAGGTGGCGAAGTTCTCCGCCATGGCGGCGGACTGGTGGAACCCGAACGGCAAGTTCAAGCCGCTGCACCGGTTCAATCCCGTGCGCCTCAAATTCATCCGCCACACGGCGGAGCAGCATTTCGGCCTGGAGCCCGGCCTGAAGACACCGCTGGCGGGAAAGCGCCTGCTGGATATCGGCTGCGGCGGCGGGTTGGTCTGCGAGCCGATGGCACGGCTGGGGGCCTCCGTTACGGGCGTCGATGCCTCCGGGGCGAATATCAAGACCGCGCTGACCCATGCGCAGGAACAGGGCCTCACGATCGACTACCGCGCCGGGACCGCCGAGGGCCTGCTGGCGGCAGATGAGGCGCCGTTCGACATCGTGCTGAACCTGGAAGTTGTCGAGCATGTCGCGAGCCCGGCGCAGTTCCTGGAGGATACGGCAAGGCTGGTCGCGCCTGGCGGCCTGATGATCGTGGCGACACTGAACAAGACCGCCAGGGCGTTGGCGACCGCTGTGATCGGCGCCGAATACATCCTGCGCTGGCTGCCGCGGGGCACGCATGACTGGTCAAAGTTCCTCGACCCTGAAGATGTCCGCCGCCCGCTGGAAGCTGCCGGGCTCGCGACCGAGGAGGCAACCGGCGTGGTGTTCAACCCGCTGAGCGGCCAGTGGAAGATTAGCGAAGATACGTCGGTGAACTACATGGTGGTTGCAAGACGGGCGGGCGCATGAGCGCGTTGACGGCACCGGAAGCCGTTCTGGAGGCCTGGTTCGGCGCCGATGCGGCGTCGCCGGCGGTGCTGGAGACACAGGCGCCGAAATGGTTCAATGGCGGCGAGACGTTCGACCGTCTGTTGACGGAGCGGTTTCAAACGCTGCTGGAGACTCTGTCGGCCGGCCCGCTGGCCTGGAACTGGGCGGCTCGGGGGCCGCGGCAGCGGCTGGCGGCCCTGATCGTGCTTGACCAGATGAGCCGCAACATTTTCCGGGGTAGCCCGCGCGCCTTTGCGCAGGACCTGCTGGCGCTTCATCTGTGCAAGGATGGCCTCGAGGCGGGGGAGAACGAGACGCTCTCCGAGGTCGAGCGGGTGTTCTACTACCTGCCACTCGAACATTCCGAGGCGATCGAGGACCAGATGCGCTCGGTCGCGCTGTTCGAGGCGCTGCATGCCGAGGCGCGCGAACCTTTCAAGGACTTCGCCAAGAAGACACTCGACTATGCGCGCGACCATCTCGGCGCAATCCGCCAGTTCGGCCGGTTCCCTCACCGCAATGCGGTGGTCGGGCGGGTGAGCACAGACGATGAGAAGGAATGGCTGGCTGAGGGCGGCGGGTTTTAGCGCCCCTCCGGCCCCGGGGAGATGACGATCTGGGTTTCGAGGCTGCGGGCTGTTTCTTCCTGGACGGCGCGGGTGAGCGGATAGCTGCGCGCGATCAGGCCGGCGGCGATGTAGAGCAGCGCTGGCAGGAGGCCGAACACCAGGACGAGGCCGAACACGCCGCCCTCGGAATTCTCCTGGCCCGGCTGGAAACCGGCCACCCGCCCGACGAGGAAATAGCCGACACCGAAAGCCAGGCTGGAGCCGACCTTGTTGAAACTGGTCAGCAGGGCATAGAAATTCCCAGCGCGGTTCTCGCCGGTCCTGGCTGCTTCCATTTCGACGATGTCGGCGGTCATCGCGCGGGCGAGGAAGATCGGCGCGCTGAACGGGATGCCCGCGATGAGTGAGGCGATCAGGAAAGTCGTGAAATTGCCTGCCGGCGCGAGCGGGATGAAGGCGATGAAGGCAACGCCCGAAAAGGTCGTGGCGATAAAATAGGCGGTACGCTTTTCGGTTTTCTTGGCGAGCCAGAGCCAGCCCGGCAGGGCGATGATGGCCATGACGAAGAACAGCATCAGCGTCAGGCTGGTCTGAGCATCACTGGCGCCGAAGGCATATTCGGCGACGAACAGGAAGTTGGCCGCCGTCACCGAAATCGCGGTCGAGACAAGCAACTCGATGCTGAGAACCTTGCTGAAGATGGGGTTACGGATGGCCCGGAAAAGCGGGCGAAGCTCGAACTTCTCGACCATTTTGGATTCGCCCCGCAGCGGCGGATCCGGCACGAACAGACAGGAAAGCGTTGCCACGATGGGCAGGGCGATGATCATGATCCAGCCCATCACCGCGACCTGGCCGAACCGGTCTGCCTCGACTCCCGCAGTGGAAAGGATCAGCGGGACCGCCAGCAGCACCAGCATGGCGAAGACCGAGATAATCTCCGGCCAGAGGAAAAGCCGCGAGCGGTCGTCGTAATCATGCGCGATGGCGGGCACCCAGGAGGAGCGCGAAGTCTGCAGCAGGGTGAAGCCGACATAGAACATCAGCATCCAGCCGATGAAATAGCCGGCCCCCGCACCCGGCGGCGGCATGTAGACGAAGAAGGTGGAGATGCCGAGGACGGGGACGCAGAGGATGATCCAATGGCGCACCCGGCCGAGGGGCGTACGGTAGCGGTCGACCATGTAGCCCATGATCGGATCGGTGAAGATGTCCCAGAAGCGCAGCAGCATGAACAGGAGGCCCGTCAGCTCCAGCCCGAGGCCGACACCGTTGGGCGCCTCGTTCGCATAGAGCGGTGCGAGATAAACGCCGAGCGGCAGACCCACCCCTGCGATCGGTACGCTGAGGGAGGCGAAGGCGAGAACGCGCGGGAAGGACAGCCGCCGGGTTTCACTATTTGACATGGCGCCTTGTCTGCCGCGCCGGAGCGTGACGGCCAAGTCATTTTTTGGCGCGGGCTTGCTTGACGAGGCGTCCGGCGCGGGCAAACTCCTCCCCGAAGCTAGGGGCAGATAGCCCGGGAGGAGACGGCGGCATGATCCGGCACATATTGCTCGGCCTTGGAACCATTGTCGGCGTGTTCGTTGTGGTTGTGCTGGCGAGGACCTTCAATTACGGCGCCGATCCGGTGGGCAGCCGCGTGACCCTTCCGGAGCCGCCGGCGGTCTCGGCTGAGCGGGGGGCGCAGAACCTGGCCCGCGCCGTGCAGTTCCGCACGATCACTCTGGCGCCGGGCGATCCGCGACCCGGCCAGGAGGGCGAATGGCTGGCGCTGCAGGACTGGCTCGTGGAAACATATCCCGCCGCGCATACCGCCATGACGCGCGAGCTGGTTCCCGGTACGCTGACGCTGCTATACACTTGGCCAGGGTCAGTCGCCGCGCTGAAACCGATCCTCCTGATGGCGCACCAGGATGTCGTGCCGGTCAATATCGGCACCGAGGGGGACTGGACCGCGCCTCCGTTCAGCGGGGAGATCGTGGACGGCTATGTTTATGGCCGCGGGACGATTGATGACAAGGGCTCCCTTGTGGCGCTGATGGAGGCTGCCGAGGCGCTGGCGCAGTCGGGCTTCCGCCCGCAGCGCAGCATCTACTTCCTGTTCGGCCATGATGAGGAGGTGTCCGGCTCCGGCGCGGAAGCCGGCGTTGCGTTGCTGGCAGCGCGCGGGGTCGAACCGGAAATGGCGCTCGACGAGGGATTCATGATCGTGGACCCCTCCCCGCTCACCGGCAAACCGATGGGCTTCATCGGCATCGCTGAGAAGGGCTATCTGACGCTGGAGATAATCGCCACCGGAGCGGGCGGGCATTCCTCCACGCCGCCCCGCGACTCTGCCGCTGTGCGCCTGGCGCGCGCCATCACGGCGCTGGATGACAACCAGATGAAGGCGGACTTCTCTAAACCGCCGGTTTCCGACCTGTTCAGGTCTGCCGGGCCGGACATGCCCTTCGCGCAGCGGATGGCGTTCGCCAATCTCTGGCTGTTCGAAGGCATGGTCGACGACCAGCTCGCAGCCATCCCCGCCGGCAATGCGATGATCCGGACTACGACGGCGCCGACCATGCTGGCGGGCTCCGCCAAGGAGAATGTACTGGCCCAGCGGGCGAGCGCGATGGTGAACTTCCGTATCCATCCGAACGACACGGAGGATGACGTGATGGCGCATGTGCGCGGGGTGACCGCCGGGATCGAAGGCATCGAGATCCGGACGGGTACGGAGGGTATTCGCGGCGCAGGTGCCTCGCCCGTATCGCCCACCGACAACCGCGCCTATGCCGTGCTGGCGAGTGTGGCAGAGGCCTCATCAAATGGCGCACCTGCTGCGCCGGGTCTCGTTCTGGGGGCGACGGACGGGCGCTATGCAACGGCGATCACGCCGAATGTCTATCGCTTTGCGCCGGCGGTGATGAGCCCCGAAGACCTGACCGGATTTCACGGGACGGATGAACGCCTCTCGGTCGAGAATATGGGCCGACTGGCGCGCGGCTATGCCCAGATCATATTGGCAATGGACGCGCCGGACTGACGGGGGGCAGAAAAACCCCTTTTCCCCCAGGAGAAAGGGTTGGGGACAGGGCGATACGCTCTCGGCGACGTGCAAGAGCTGAAATGGAGCACCCGCTCACCCCCGCCCCGCCCCGCCCCCAGGGGAGAGGGAGCAGATTGAGTGCGCTGCGCGCTCTCCCATAGACAGCGCCTATTTGCCCGCGAAACCGCGTTCCTTCATCGCGCCGTACCAGCGTGAGAGGTTTGGCAGTTCCTTGTGCGGGGCCCATTGCATGACGCGGCAGAATCCGCAGGTGACAAACAGCGTGATGTCGGCAATCGAGAAGCGGTCCGCCGCCACGAATTCATGATCCGCAAGATGGTCGTTCAGGCGTTCGGCCATGCGTTTGGCGGCCTTCTCGCCCTTGGCGGCGGCCTCGGGGCTCTGCGGCACTTCCAGCGGAGCCATCATCGGATGGGCGTTGCGGAACCAGCCGGCGAACTGGATGAAGAACATCAACTCCACCCGCCTGTCCCACATCTCGATCAGGGCTTTCTCGGCAGGCGTCGCTCCCATCAGGTTCGGCTCCGGAAACACGCCCTCGAAATAGGTGCAGATGGCGCGGCTCTCGGTCAGCCTCGTGCCATCATCCAGCACCAGCGCCGGCACCTGAGCGAAGGGCGAAACCTCGCGGTATTCGGGTTTCTTGTGCTCCTGCTGCATGATCGAGACTTCCTCGATCTCGACGGCGTCGAGCTTGCCCTTCGCGCGCAGGAAAAACACAACCCGGTCCGGGTTGGGCGCCATAGGGCTATGATACAGTTTCATGTTCGCTCCCTCCTAGAATCGTCGTGTCAGCCCGACTGTCGCATTCAGCGGCTCGCCGGGAAAGTAGCGTTCATTGCCGAATCCGACATCGGCGCGGTCGGCATACGCCGTATCCGTCAGGTTACGGAGGATAAAGTAGGCCTCGAGCCCTTCGCTGAACTGCCAGCCGGCGCGGGCGCCAAGCACAGTGTGCCCCGGATAAATGACAGTGTTGGCCGGATCCGTGAAGTATTCCCCGACATGATCGGCCAAGACAGATAGATTCAGCGCATCCGCCGCCTGCCAGTCGAGACGCAGGCCCGCGAGCCATTCGGGCGCCGTATCGATCCGGTTGCCGCTGCGGATGCGCTCCTGCGCGGCAAGGACCGGGCGATCAAAGGTATAGGTCTGCTCGCTCCAGGAGATATTGCCGCCGAGGTTCAGCGCATCGGTGAGCGCGAGCGTGGCCGCCGCTTCGACGCCGATATGCCGGGTCGAGCCGTCCGGCACGTTGAGGCCATCGGAATCGCGGAAGAAGAAGTTCGCCTTCCCCATCCGGTAGGCAGCAAGATCATAGTCCAGACGCCCGCCGAAGCCGTAGCCGCGCAGACCGATCTCGGCGCTATCTATAGTTTCTGTACGGATCTCGCCTGGCCGCTGCAGGCTCTGCAAACGGTATAGATCGGACACCTGCGGCGCGCGCGCACCGCGCGCAAAATTCACATAGACGTCGCCCCAGCCGCGCTCCCAGACGAGGCCGAGCTTGGGCGTCAGAAAGGTGAACCGGTCAGTCCGGTCGTCCGGCACATTGAAGCGGCCATTGATGCCAGTGGGCGCGCGCGTCGTGTAGTCATAGCCATGCGTCTCACCGCGCAGGCCCGCGAGCAGGCGGATCTCATCCGTTAACTGAATATCGGCTTCGGACCAGAGCGCATAAGTCCTTGTCATCACACGGTAATTGTAATGCACACCCTGCGGAAAGCTGGGATTCGGGTTTGGCTCGGGCTGGATTTCCTTGAGGTAGCCGGACGCAATATCAGTATCGGCGCCGAACCGCCAGGTGAGGCGGCCGTCCGCCGGCAGATCATAGCGCGCGAGCATGCCGCCCCCGGTATGGGCGTTCTTTTCGATTCCGCCATAGGGCAGGAAATGCTGGGAGAACACCATCGCCTGCGTGTGCAGGTTCGGTGTCAGGCTGAGCGTGCCGGGGCCCACCTCACGCGAAAGCCGCGCGCCGAGACGGGCCGACCAGGCATCGCGAAAAGCCTCCGGGTTCGGATTGGTCTTGCGCCGGCTACGGTCCTCGTAGGCGCGCGGGCCCTGTACGAAACCGGCGGTTTCCTGGTTGAGGCTGGAGGCTGATAGCCAGGCCGTGCCGGTCCAGCCTGCGAAGCTAGCATCCTGAACGAGAGACAGTTTCTGCTGCTGGCTGCCTGTCTCGTCTCGCCAGCCCTCTTCCTCCATCAGCGACAGATTGAACCGCAGCGACGGCGTCAGATCGACCGAGGCATCACCGCGCAGGCGGCCGAGCGTCGAATAGCTGGCGCGCACCGATTGCGGCGTGCCGGCCCCCGGAAGGATGACGTTGATCAGTCCGTGCACGGCATTCGAGCCATACTTCGCACTGCCCGGCCCGCGGACAATCTCGATAGCGCTGGCAAGTTCGTGATGCGGCTCGATCAGGCTGTTGACGTTGCCGAAGGCGGGCGATCGGGTCGGCACGCCGTTCTCGAGGATCAGGAAGCTGCCCTGCCCCGCCCCGCCGGTCAGCACCGGCGAGCGGATGGCGATCAGATGCTCCTGGCCGGAATTCATCTGGATGTTGACGCCGGGAGCCTGGTTGAGGATCTCCGCAGGCCGGTCCGCGGCCATATCGGCAATCAGCGTCTCATCCAGCACGCTGCGCGCGCCGGGCGCGCTGGCGGGCCGGTCGGTCCACACCTCAACCGCCTCAAGGCGCTGCGGCACATCTGCAAACGCAGGCGGCGCCAGAACGGCGGCAATCAGCATCAGTCCGGCAGGTCTTTTCAAATCCTCAGTCCCTTGCGCTTTGGCGCGGCTGTCTGCTTTGCGCCTGTCAGGGCATGTAAGGCCTGAGAAGTCCGATAGCGACCCCGCCGCTGGATCAACCGGCCGCGCTGACAAACAGCTGGTAAGGCAGAGCCGCCACGACCGCGCCCGACAGACAGGTCGCGAGCGTGCCCGCCAGCAGCGTGCGCCAGGCGAGGCTGAGGAAATCGCTGCGCCGTTCCGGCTCCACAATCGAGAGCCCGCCGATCAGGATGCCCATGGAGCCGAAATTTGCAAAGCCGCAGATGGCATGGGCAGTGATCATGCGCGTGCGCGGGTCCATCGCCTCGACGGGGAGCTCTGCAAGCTGCAGGAAGGCGACAAACTCAGTCAGCACCGTTTTTACGCCCATCAGCGAGCCGGACTGCGAGGCCTCGGACCAGGGCACGCCGATCATGTACATCAGCGGCGCGAACATCCAGCCGAGGATGCGTTCGATGGAGAGCGGCGCGCTGTTCACATCCGGAAACACACCCAAGCCTGCATTCACCAGCCAGAGGAGCGCGAGGGCCGCGATCAGCATGGTGGCAATGTTAAAGACGATCTTCAGCCCATCGGTCGCACCGGTCGAGAAGGCGTCCATGGTCGAGGCGTATTTGAAGTCGGGGTCTTTCATCCGCTCCGACACCGGGGTTGTTTCCGGGATCATGGCGAGCGCGACACCAACGGCGGCCGGCGCGGCAATGATGGAAGCGGCGAGCAGCTGGGGCAGCGGATTGTCCATCTTGCCTTCCAGGAAGGCGCCGTAGACCACGAGGACCGAACCCGCGATGGTGGCAAAGCCGGCCGTCATCATGATCAAGAGTTCTGACCGGGTCATGCCCTTGATGTAAGGGCGGATGAGGACCGGAGCCTCCGTCATGCCCATGAACACGTTGGCGGACACCGCGAGCGAGGTTGCCCCGCCGAGGCCCATGCCTCGCCGGAAGACGAAGGCAAAGCCGTTGGTGATCCAGCGCAGGATATGCCAGTGCCAGAGCATGGCCGACAGGGCCGCCACCACGATGATGATCGGCAGGATCTGGAAGAAGAACAGCGGCGGCGCCGACCCCCCGATCAGCTCACTGGCGGCGACATTGTCCCCGACATACCCGAAAACGAAACTGGTGCCGGCGCGGGTGGCGGACTGCAGTCCGTCCACCAGCGCATTGGCCGAGAGGAGGATGTCCTTGATGAAGGGGATCCCGAACAGGATAAGCGCAAAGGCGAACTGCATGGCGGTGGCGCCGAGCACGAGCTTCCAGGGAAACAGCTTGCGCTTTTCAGAGACGAGCCAGCAAAGGCCGTAGATCAGCGCCATCCCCAGCAGCGCGCGGGCATTGTCCCAGCCCCACTCATATCCCTCCAGCATGCTGGTTCCGCCTCCCGCAAATCAACGCCCTTTGATCGAGACTTAACGGCGGGTTTCCGGCTTGGAAAGCTTCAATGGCAATTGCCTGCCTGCCCTGCCCGCTCGCGCCTCGACTGCATCCATCAGCGTCAATTTAACCCGGCAGGAGAAGCCGATTGACGCCGGAAGGCTCCCGGCGCCCTCTGAGTGCGGGTCAGATGAGGGGTTTGTTCGATGCGATCCGCAGCGATGGCGCTCTTGGCATTTGGGCTTTCTTCCTGTGATACGGGCCGGCCAATGACGACGCCGTACATCATGGCGGCAAGCGCCGACTTCACACGCAGCGCCGGCTGGTATGAAGAGGCTGACATTGCTGATGATGCACGCGCCTTCCTGTTTACACAGGCTGCGCTGCATGATTTCGGGGGGAATCCGGCGGCTGGCGGGCAGCTGGCCGAGATGCTGGCGCTGATGGGCCGCGAAGACCTCATCCGGCCCACCGCCGATGAAGCAGGCCTGCCCGGCTGCC
>CAYPDA010000054.1:0-15122 GCA_964409375.1 uncultured Hyphomonas sp. | reverse complement strand
CTTCGCACAATATGATCATCTATTCGGCGGCCTCCGGCATCGGCGTGCCGATCGGGGACCTGTTCCTCGCGGGCATCGTCCCCGGCGTTCTGACGGCGCTGATCCTCATGGCCGTCACCTGGTTCGTCGCGGTGCGCCGGGGCTATCCCAGCGGCGCTTTCCCCGGCTGGGGCAGGTTCATTCGCGCAACCCTGATTGCCTTGCCGGGCCTGATGGCCGCCATCATCATTATGGGCGGCATCCTCTCCGGCATATTCACAGCCACCGAATCTTCCGCCGTCGCCGTGATCTATACGGTCCTGGCCGGCGCCTTCGTTTACCGCTCGCTCGGCTTGACCCGCTTCGTCGAGGCGGCCATGCAGTCGGTGAAAGTCACGGCAATGGTGCTCCTGATCATCGGCGCGGCTACCGCCTTCGGTTATGCGCTCGCGATCCTCGAAGCACCCGCCCAGCTCGCGGACCTGATCACATCCATCACGCGCAATCCCTTGCTCGTCCTGCTGATCATCAATGTCACGCTGCTCGTCCTCGGCACCTTCATGGACATGTCGCCGCTGATCGTCATCACCACGCCGATCTTGTTGCCGGTGGTCATGGAGGTCGGTGTGGACCCGGTCCATTTCGGCATCATCATGATGCTGAACCTCGGCATCGGCCTCGTCACCCCGCCGGTTGGTTCGGTCCTGTTCGTCAGTGCCGCCGTCGGAAATCTGAAGGTCGAACAGGCGGTCAGGACCATCTGGCCATTCTATCTCGCCCTGATCGTCTCCCTGATCCTCATTACCTATATTCCGGCGATCTCCATGTCGCTGCCCGCCCTGTTCAGATAGAATCTGACCCTTGATCCGCTGACTGGCTTCTCTGGTTTCTGCGGCGGTCCTCGTTCAAGCCTGCGCCTGCGCACCAGGTTCTGCGCCAGACCTGCCGCGCGCCGCCGCACGGCCAGATCGCCATGAGCTCGGCGCGGCGCATCTCGGGCGCCGTGCCGGATCGCAGCGCCAGGTTGCGCAAACGCGCGCTGCACGCCGGCGCCGCCATTGGCATTCACCCAATCAATCACGGCGAAATCTACTCTGCCTGATCCTCTATTTTGCCCTGCGCGGTTCGGGCGTGCCAACGGCCTTGGATCTGTTCGTGGCAGGCGGCCCCGGGTTCGGCCTGCGCGCTATTGCGGGGACCCCACCTTCGGCCTGGCCCGAACTCCTGCTTGTATGGGGCAGGGACAAGGGGGTATTCCGTCAGGGAACTCTGCTGCCCGGGGCTGGAACATAATATGACAGATACACAACGTGTTGAGCCGACCCTTGCAGCTGCCGGTGAATATCTGCGCCTGCGGGCGGAAGAAATCGCCGAAAACCCGATGACGAATTCGGTCTTCGCGCTGGCCCAGGCCGTCTTTCAGGACATGGAGGCCGGGCAGACGGAGATCGGGGACGTGGCTGATCTGATCAACGAAACCCATCTTCTGCTGGTGGAACAGCGCGCAGCCCGCTTGCGCGAGCGCCATTCGAAAGCCGATCCCGCCGCCGCCTGGGCGCCGGTCAAAGCTCAGCTGGAGGCTGCCGCCAAAGGCGGCTTTGAGGCCTTTGCAAAAGCGGTGGAACAGCCGCGCGGCGGCATCGTGTTCACCGCGCACCCGACCTTCTCCCTTTCGCCGCAGCTGCGCGCAGCCATCGCCGCGCAGGCGGTGCGTCCCGGCAAGACGACCCTGTCCGCACTTCACGCAGCCGTTCACGCCGATTCGCGGGACTGGAATCGCAGCATCACGCTCGCCAGCGAGCATGAGGAGGCACAGGCCGCGCTCCATCATGCCGCGCAGGCGCAGCAGCAGTTTGCCGGCCTCGCATTCGATGCAGCGCGCACGCATTTCCCCGGGGACTGGCGCACCCTGCGCCCGGCCCTCCCGTCCATCGCCAGCTGGGTCGGCTATGACCTCGACGGGCGGACCGACATTCACTGGTCGCACTCGCTGGCCTTCCGCCTGTCCGAAAAGGCCGCCCAGCTCCAGCGCTACCACCGCCGGGTAATGGCCATCCTTGACACCTTTCCAGACGCCAACAGGCTGAGCGCCCTCGCTGACCGGCTCGATCTTGCCGCCACTGAAACCGCCCTTCAGGCGGCTCTGTTCAGCGGCAATCTCCAGGATCCCGAAACGCTGGTGAGTGCCGCCAACCGGCTGACTGCCGAAAGCCCCGGCCGGCTCACGGATGCGGCGGAGATCCTCGACGCGCTCGATGAGGCCCTGAAACGCGCCGGCAAGGATGACGGCCTCGCCCGCGAAATCCTCGTGCTGCGCGCCCAGGTCGACAGTCTCCAGCTCGGCACGGCGCGCATACATCTGCGCGTCAACGCGGCACAGATCGCCGCCGTCATCAGCCGCGAGCTCAATCTCGACAGCGACGAAAGAAGCCTTGGCCGTCTTGCGCTGGCGGAGCTGTCCCGGCTTGCCGGCGCGCCAGAGCCCGTCCGCATCAACTTCGCCGACCTGTTCCTCGAACAGTCGACCGCGCGGCGCCAGTTCATGCTCTGCGCCCAGGTGCTCAAACACATCGATGCCGGCGCGCCCATTCGCTTCCTGATCGCCGAGAGCGAGAACCCGGCCACCGTCATGGCGGCGCTCTATCTCGCGCGTCATTACGGCGTGGCGCGCAAACTCGACATCTCGCCCCTGTTCGAAACGCCGGAAGCGCTCGAGACGGGCGGACGCTTCATAGAGCGCCTGCTGGATGAGCCGGAGTTCGAGCTGTATGTGCGCCGGCGCGGGCATCTGTCGGTCCAGCTCGGCTTTTCGGATTCCGGTCGATTCATCGGCCAGATTGCCGGCAACATGGCGATCGAGCGGATCCACAACCTGATCCTGCGGGCGCTGGCCCCGCGCGTGCCGGGCGCCGCGCTCCTCCTCTTCAATACGCACGGGGAGTCGCTCGGCCGCGGCGCCTGGCCGGGCAGTTTCGAACGGCGTTTCGACCACCTTCTGACCCCCTGGACCCGCGCCAATGCGGCAGCGCGCGGCGTGCCGATTATTCACGAGGCGAGTTTTCAGGGCGGGGATGGCTACCTGCATTTCGCCACCGAGGAACTGGCCGAGACGACACTCGCCCATTGGTGCCATCACACGTTCTCACCGGCGCCGGACACCAGCCTGAGTGATCCGTTCTATACGCGTACGGATCTTGTCTGGGATTTCTACCGCTCGCTGCGCGCGTGGCATGAGCGCTTCTTCACCAATCCCGATTACGGCCGCCTGCTGACGGATTTCGCGCCCGGCTTCGTCGTCACGGCCGGCTCGCGCCAGACGCGCCGCCCCGCCGGCGCCGCGGGCCCCCGTGCGCTCAGGGCGATCTCCCACAATGCAGAACTCCAGCAGCTCGGCATCCCGGTCAACACAGCCTCCGGCATCGGCTCATCGCTGCAGCGCGAAACAGGCCGCCTGGTCAATCTCGTAAATACGAGCCCGCGTATGCGCAGCCTCGTCCAGCTGGCCTGGCGCGCACGGATGCTCACGAGCCTGCCGGTGCTCAGGGCCTATGCCTCGATCTACAATCCCGATGTGTGGATTGCCCATGCCCGTTCGAGAAACGCCGAGCAGGCATCCGCTTACCGCGCCGTTTACACCGTGCTGCGCGACGGCGAGACGGCTCAATCTGTCAGCCGCACGGCAAACCTTCTGTCCACGGACCTCGACCGCTTTGACGGTCTCCTGTCCCGCCTCGACGATGCGCCGTCCACCGCCACCCGGCATGAAGACCGGCTGACCTTGCATGTGCTGCACGGCCTGCGCCAGGCCTTGATGATGCGCGCCTTTGCGCTGGCCGGCCGCTTGCCGCGCATATCCGAACGCCATGATACCAGCCTGCGCGACATCATCCGCCTTGTGACCGGCCTCAGGATCGGGGAATGCGTGACGCTCCTGTCCCGCATTTTCCCCCGTTCACAGGACAGGGAACGGCTTTTGTCCTCGCTCAAGGAAGCCGGTGAAACCGATATTGCCTCGGCTCAATACGGCTATGATGACCTGCACCGCACGATCATCGAACCGCTCGACGAGATCGACCAGCAACTGCACCGGATCAGCCTGGCCCTGAACCATCCGTATGACGCCTACGGATAATTCTGCCCGGCCGGGTACAGCCCGGCGCGCCAATCGGCGGGCGAGCTTCTGAAACGACATGCGACAAACAACGATACAAAACCCAACCTAAAAATACATTAAAATGTATAAATTTCGCTTATGTGTTGCATAACAGTCACTGTCACAAAACTCCGGAATTACTGTTACAGAACTGTCTCGAGCCAAAATTAAACGCCCTCACAGATGTTGCGGACATGGGGGTTCGCGGCGCACTGCGAGAGGGTGTCTCATGTCAAAACTAAACTCGGTATCCTTCCTGGCTTTGTCAGGATTGATGGTGGCCGGGCTGGCCTTGCCGGCCCAGGCCCAGGAAGTCCTGCGGGGACGGATCGTGGACGGCGCAGGTGCGCCGCTTCCCGGCGCCAAGGTCAGTGCGGTCGAAGCCGGCATCGATACCGCCACGAACCGCCAGGGCGAGTTCGCCTTCCCGTCAGTGCCGGCCGGGGATCTGACAATTCGGGTCGAGTATCTCGGTTTCCCGGGCGCCACGCGCACCGTGTCGGTCACGGCGGGTGCTTCGAACGCCACTGTCATCACGCTCGGTGAAGACGACCAGGCACTTGAGCGCGTGATCGTCCAGGGTTCGATCCTTGACGGCACCGCCCGCGCCCTGAACCAGCAGCGCACGAATGCCGCGACCACCAATATCGTGTCGTCTGACGCGATTGGCCGCTTCCCGGATGGAAACATTGCCGAAGCCCTCCAGCGCGTGCCCGGCTTTGCCGTCGCGCGCGACCAGGGCGAAGGCCGCTTCATCAACCTGCGCGGCGCGCCGGGCGACTTTACCGGCATCTCGGTTGACGGTGTCAGCATCGGCTCACCCGATCCGACGACCCGCGCCGTCGATCTCGACACGATCCCGTCGGATATCGTGAACGCGATCGAAGTTTCGAAAACCCTTTTGCCATTCCAGAATGCCGACTCGATTGCCGGTTCGGTCAACCTCGTCACCCGCTCGCCGTTTGACCGCATGGGTCTTCGCATCTCGGGTCAGGGCGGCATCAGCTATAACGAGTTCGGCGATGGCAACGACCAGCGCTATTCGGGCACCATCTCGAACACGTTCGGCGCCAACGACCAGTTCGGTGCAATCCTGTCTGCCAGCTACTCCAAGACCGAACGCCAGGTGGACAATATCGAGTCCAACTGGATCATCGAAGAGATCAACGGCGCGGATGTCTTCCTTGTCGACGAGCAGGAATTCAAGGACTACGATACCGAGCGTGAACGCACCGCCTTCACGGGCGGCCTCGAATATCGTCCGACAGATTCCATGCGTTTCTTCCTGAACGGCAGCTATTCCAAGTTCCGCGATGACGAGTTCCGAAACACGCTCCTCGTGCTCTATGCGGATGGTTCGCTTCAACCCGGCGCCACGAACGGCAACGCGACCTGGAACAACACCCGGATCGAGAAAGAACTCCGCAACCGGATCGTACAGAACGAGATTTCCACGATCCAGGTGGGCGGTGTCCACAACCTCACCGGCCTCGATATCGACTATTCGGTTTCGTACACCGAATCGCAGCAGTTCAACCCGCGCCGGGCTCAGTTCCTGTTCCGCTCCAGCATACGCCCCAATCTCAGCTATGACTTCTCAGATGCCGATGACCCGGCTCTTTCGCTGTTCACGACAAACGAGCATCTGGATCTGTCTGGCTACGGATTCCGCGAAAACGTTTTCCGCGGTCAGACGACCGACCAGGAAGAGATCGGCGCCAAGCTCAACTTCACCTTCACCAATGGCAATTTCTTCGGCCAGGCCGCTGAACATCGCTTCGGTGCCAGCGCACGCATCCGGGACGTCACCAACGACAACGAACAGTACCGCGACCGCCGGGGTGTCGCCAATCCGGGTCAACCGATCAGCGCATTCCTGTCGGATGAGCGGTCCCAGAACTTCGGCTACTTCCTCGGCAACAAATATGATCCGGGCCTTGTCACCGCCTATCTCAACGGTATCGAGGCAACGTCCACTCAGGAGGCGGTCCGCCGTGTCCCGCAATCGACGGAAGCCGACTATACCGCAGAGGAAAATATCTACGCCGCCTATGGCATGACGCAGGTGGACTTCGGGCCAACCAACCTCATTCTCGGCCTGCGCTTCGAGCGGACCGAATTTGAAGGCGCAGCGCCCTTCCTCGACGACGACGAGAATATCAGCGAAAACAATGTTCGTCGCAGCTACAGCAACCTCTTCCCGAACGTTACGGTCCGGCATGAGTTCACAGAAAACCTGATCGGCCGCGCCGCGCTCACCCGCGCCATTGCCCGGCCGAACTATCAGGACATCGTGCCGCGCGTCACCGAAGGTGATCGTTCATCCCTCCCGGTATCGGTGGAGCGGGGCAACCCCGACCTGAAAGAAACCCTGTCGGACAACCTCGACTTCGGCCTCGAATACTATTTCGAGCCGCTGGGGCTCGTGGCGGCCAACGTCTTCTACAAAGACCTCTCGAACTACGAGTTCACCCTGGTCAGCGAGGGTGTCTATGACGGCCTGGCGGCCGAGATCACCTCGCCGGAGAATGCGCCGCAAGGCCGGATCTATGGTCTTGAGCTTACCTACCAGCAGCAGTTCACGAACCTCCCTGGCATCCTCGCCAATACCGGCGTGTTTGCGAACTACACCTATACGGACGCCGAAATCACGCTCGCCTCGGCGATCGACGGCAACCGCAAGCGCCTCCTGCCGGGCCAGTCCGAGCATACGCTCAACGTCGCCGTCTTCTATGAGACGGACAAGCTGAGCGCCCGTCTCGCCTGGAATGATCGCTCCGACTATCTGAATGCGATCGATGGTAGCGATGAGCGTCTCGACATCTTCTGGGAAGGCCGCAGCCAGCTCGATTTCTCGGGCAGCTACAATGTCACCGAGCAGATCGGCGTGTTTGTCGAAGCCAAGAACCTCACCAACTCCGAAGGCGTCCGGTTTGCAGGCGAACGCAGCCGCGTGATCGAGCGGGAAGCCTTCGGGTACACCGTCTTCGGCGGCGTGCGCTTCAACTTCTGAGCCAGAGAACCCGGCTCAAACTGGCATTCAGGGCCGGCCTTCGGGCCGGCCCTTTTCATTTGTTGTTTCGGGTGACCTCTGGTAACGATTGATGCAACCAGAAAGAGGCGGCAGGTTACTGGCAAAATCCATTTGCAGGGGCGATGACGCGATTGTAGCGTTGTGTCTCCTTGCTGACATTCAAAAGAGCGGCAGGGCGCCAAGGTCAGGAAGCGCCGATGACACCGGAAGATCTCGATTGGGACACGCTGCGGGTCTTCCGCGTGGTCGCGGAACTCTGCAGCATGAGCGCCGCCGCTTCACGTCTCAAGGAGTCGCCGCCGACAATTGGCCGCAAGATCGACGAGCTTGAAGCTACGCTTGGCACGCAGCTGCTGATCCGGTCTCGCCGCGGCGTGGAACTCACGGATGCCGGCAAGGTCGTCCTGCGCTTCGCTCATAAGATGGCCGAGTCTGCGCTTAACCTTCACAGTGAGGCGTCTGACCGGGGTTCACCCGTCGAGGGTGTGATCACCCTGATGACCGGCGACGGCATCGGCCCCTACTGGATCGCCCCGCGCATCGGCGAGTTCCAGGATTCCAACCCCCGGATCCAGGTGCGCATGATCGTCAGCGAGGATGTGCCGGACCTGTACGCCGGAGAGGCGGACATCGCCATCCAGTTCACCGAGCCAAAGCATCACGATGTGATTTCTCACCGGCTCGGCGTCCAGCATTATATCGGCTTTGCCTCGCCGGATTACCTGAAGAACCACAAGCCGCCCGAGAGCCTTTTCGAATATTACAGGCATCGATGCCTCCTGCACCGGTCTTATGTCCATCAGGTCGAGCGGTGGGCGCCGAAAATGGCGGAACTCAAGAAGATGATCGACTTTGCTTTCGTCTCAAATTCCGGCACCGCGCTGATCCAGGCCTGCGCGGCCGGGCGCGGCATCGCGATCCTTCCGTCCTACGCGGCAGCGATCGACGAGCGCATCATCCCGCTGGACCTGCCGGAGATCGCGCCGATCCAGTTCTGGGTCACCTATACGGAGGCGTTCCGCCGGCAGCGCCGCGGGCAATTGTTCATCGACTGGATCCGCCAGATGTTCGAACTGCCCGAAGCGGTCTGGTTCCGCGAGGAGTTCGTCCATCCGCGCGATCTGCGCACGAATGTGCATCCCCTGCGTCCGCCCTCACGTCAGAATCCGTGACAGAACGACATTTACCTGCGCGCCATTGCGAAAGTCTGGAACACTGTCATAAACTCAGGCGTGACGACCAAGCTGCATAAGGCCCCATAAATGGGGAACCCGCTCAATCGGCGCGACCAGCGGCCGGCTACGATCATCGACGTAGCCCGGGAAGCCGGTGTGTCCTTCAAGACCGTGAGCCGGGTGCTGAACGGCGAGCCAAATGTGCGCGGCCCGACGCGGGAGCGCGTTCTGGAGGCAGCCGGGCGGCTCGGCTACCGCGCCAACCATCATGCGCGCAGCCTGCGAGCCGGTCAGAGCCGGCTGATCGGCGTGTTCTATGCCGACCTGTCGCGCAACTATCTGAGTGAACTCCAGATCGGGGCGCTGGAGCGTGCAAACGCTGAAGGCTTCAGTATCATCTTCGAGGCCTTGAAGCCCGGTCCGGACGGGGCGCTGCTGCCGCGTGGGCAGGCGGAGCTAGCCGGCGCCGTGCTTGTGCCTCCACTGACCGAGGATGCCTGCTTCATGGCGCGGCTCACCGAGGCCGGTACACCGTTCGTCCGCCTGTCCCACACCGATGCCAGAGGCGAGACGGGCCGGGTCAGCCTCGATGACGCCGCCGCGGCCGCCGCGATGACCGATCACCTCATCGGCCTCGGGCACGGGCGCATCGGTTTCATTGCCGGGCCGAAGAGCCATCCTCAGGCGAGCCTCAGGGAGTCGGGCTATCGCCAGAGCCTCGACTCACATGGCATCACACCCGACGAAGCGCTGGTCGTGACCGGCGCGTTCGATTTTGAATCGGGGCTGACAGCGGCGCGCGACCTGCTGACCCGGCCGGCCCCGCCAAGCGCGATCTTTGCCAGCAATGACGACATGGCCGCCGCCGTCCTGGCATTTGCCTACCGTTCCGGCATCCGCATCCCGGATGACCTTTCAGTGGCCGGATTTGACGACACCCCTCTCGCGACGACCGTGTCGCCGTCGCTGACCACGATCTACCAGCCCGGCCGGGAGATGGCATCGCTGGCTGTCGGCATGCTGCTGGAACGCCTGGCGGAGCCCGGTGAGCGCCACGAAGTCATGCCCTTCCGCCTCGTCGTGCGCGAATCGACCGCTCCCCCGGCGGGCTGAGGCCCCATTTTCAGTCCGGCGGCTTTCGTGTATGCGCCCAGCGCATGAGTACCATCCGGCCCCTTCCGCACATCGCCGCCACGAAGCCCTATGTCCCGGGCGGAAAACTGCATGGCGCCGCCGGCCGTGTGGCCATGCTGGCCTCAAACGAGAACCCCTTCGGGCCGAGCCCGAAGGCCGTCGAAGCGGCGCGCGCGGCCGCCGGGAATGTACACGTCTATCCCGACCCCGATTACCGGGAGCTGCGCGAGGCAATCGCCCGCGCGAAGGGCATAGCGGATGCCGCGCGCGTCATCACCGCCGCCGGATCGGACGAGATCATCCATCTCCTGACCCAATGCTATGCCGGGCCAGGGGACGAAGTCCTTTTCACCGAACATGCCTTCTCGATGTACCGGGTCTCCGCCGGCGCGCATGGCGCGGCGTCCGTCACGGCGCCCGAGACGGACATGACCGCCGGCGTCAATGCCATTCTCGGCGCGGTCACGCCGCGCACGAAGATCCTGTTCCTGGCCAACCCCAACAATCCCACCGGCACGATGCTGCCACGGGCAGACCTCGAAGCCCTGCAGGACGCCCTGCCTGCGCAGGTCCTGTTCGTGGTGGACGGCGCTTACTCCGAATATCTCGGCCCCGAATACGAGGCAGTGCTCCGCGATCTCGTCGACCGGCGCGGCAACACGGTCATGATGCGTACCTTCTCGAAGATTTACGGCCTCGCGGCTCTGCGGCTCGGCTGGGCCTACATGCCCGCGGCGGTTGCGGAAGTCTGGCAGCGTATCCGCGGCCCGTTCAATGTGAACAGCCTCGCCGCGGCCGCCGGCATGGCCTCGATCGAGGATGACGCGTTTCTGACCCTGTCACGCGAGCACAACACCGAATGGCTCGGCCGGATGACTGACTCACTTAACGGCCTCGGGCTTGCCACACCGCTGTCACACGCCAACTTCGTCGTCCCGGAATTCGGCTCTGCTGAACGGGCGGCAGCAGCGCACGCATTCCTGAAAGAGCAGGGCATTCTCGTGCGCGCGATCGGCGGTTACGGCCTGGCGTCCAGACTACGGATCACGGTTGGCAGCGCCGAGGACAATCAGCGCCTCATAGAAGCGCTCACCGCTTTCACCGCGTCACGCTGACATTGTCGATCAGCCGCGTCTTGCCGAGCCAGGCGGCAGCGAGCAGGCGGGCAACCGTGCCCTCCGGCAATGGGGCGTCCGCAAGGTCGTGAAGCGTATCGGGATCGACCAGGCTCACATAGTCGATCTTCCCGAAGCCGGCGGCGCGCAGATGGGCTTCGGCCTCCGCCAGCGCCTCTGCGGGAGGTACGCCGCGCGACAGGCGCACCGACGCGCGATGGAGGGCGGCCTGCACCGCGCCCGCCGCCCGGCGCTCTGCCTCAGACAGGTAGAGATTGCGCGAGGATTGGGCGAGGCCGTCTCCGTCCCGCCGCGTTTGAGCGCCGATGATTTGCACCGGAAATCCCAGATCGTGCACCATCCGGCGGATGATTCGCAGCTGCTGGTAATCCTTCTCCCCGAACACGGCGACATCCGGCGTCACATGCAGGAACAGCCGGGCGACGACCGTTGCCACCCCATAGAAAAAGTGCGGACGGAATCGCCCGTCGAGGAGGTCCGACAATGATTCGACCCGCACATTCGTGACCGAGCCTTCCGGATACATCTCAGCCACACCCGGCAGATAAACGGCGTCCACCCCCGCGCCTGCGAGCTTGCCGAGATCCTCGGCTTCGCGGCGAGGATAGGTATCGTAATCCTCGCCTGGGGCGAACTGGGCCGGGTTCACGAAAATGCTCACGACCGTGCGCCGGGCATTTTCCTTCGCCTTTTCAACAAGCGATAGATGACCCTCATGCAGCGCGCCCATAGTGGGTACGAAACCCACGGTTTCACCGCCTGATTTCCAGGCGCTTGCCCTGGCTTGCATTGCGGCGCGGGTGCGGATGATCTCAGGCATATTTTCTGTCGTGGAATTCACTTTTCAGGACGCCCCGATCACTATGAAGTAAACGGGTTGTTAACCCATTCGCCGGATTTTGATAGACATGACCCAGCGCATCGTGACCACCCTCCGCTCGCTCGCCCTGATGGGCGCTGTCTCGCTTGGCCTTCGCAAGGCCGCTCTGGATGTCAGGGAGCCGGAGCCCATCCGCGGCACCCTTTCACCTGGCGAGGAAACTGATGGCTGGCTGTTCGAGCGGCCGCAGACCAACCTCGCCTCTGGCGCCTATATGCTGGAAGAGCAGTATGCCCGCGTCTCCGGTACCCTGTCTTCCCTGCGCGGCATTCTCACCAGCCTTGCCCGCGTTCCGGACCTCTCCGAAGCGCCTTACGCGCCGCCGAGAGATGCGCCGCTTGCCATGGACGACATGCTGTTCGACGAAGACCGCGCTGGTATCACGGTGCTGACCAATGTGGTCGCCTTCGAAGACGACGACCTCTTCGCGGAGCACACCTTCTCCCTGCCGCGCATCCCTGCGCACAAGGAAGACCTCGCACGCGTTGCCTGAATACCGATAGCCGGCCATCCGCCGGCTGCCAAGTGGAGTGTCCCGAATGCCCGCCGATGGCGTCTCGCACCTGAGTCGTACTGGTGAGGTAGGTGTGGATGCGTTGCAGCGCGAAGCCCGCATCATCGTCATCGGCAACGAGAAGGGCGGGGCTGGCAAGTCCACCGTTTCCGTCCACCTGACCGTTGCGCTTCTGCGTATCGGAAAGCGCGTCGGCATCATCGACCTCGATGTGCGCCAGCGCTCCCTGACCCGCTATCTCGAGAACCGCGTCCGCTGGATGCAGACGACCGGCGCCAAGCTGGTCATGCCGGAGATCGTACGCGTCGAAGCCAGCAAGGAGCGCGACCTCGACCGCGCCGAGGCCGAGGAAGGCGAGCGCTTCCAGACCGGGATTGCCCGGCTCCGCAAGGTCTGCGACTTCATCATCGTGGACGCCCCCGGCGGCGACACCTTCCTGTCACGCCTTGCCCATCGCAGCGCTGATACGCTGATCACCCCGCTGAATGACAGCTTTGTTGATTTCGACCTGCTCGGCGATGTGAACCCCCAAACGCTTGAAGTGCTCCGCCCGAGCTTCTACTCCGAAATGGTCTGGGACTGCCGCAAGAAGAAAGCCCAGTCGAGCCGGAAGCCAATCGACTGGGTCGTGATGCGCAACCGCATGTCACCGCTCGCGGCGCGCAACAAGGAACGCGTTGGCGGCGCCCTCGAAAACCTCTCCAGGCGGATCGGTTTCCGCCTGGCGCCCGGCCTGTCGGAACGCGTCATCTACCGCGAACTCTTCCCCGCAGGACTGACCCTGCTCGACCTGACGGAGCAAGGCTCGAATGTCGCGTTCTCGATGAGCCACAAAGCTGCCCGCCAGGAACTGTGCGACCTCGTCATCGTGCTCCAGTTGCCGGAACTCGCCGGCGCCGCGATCGATTTCTGAGGGTTCCCCCTTTAACCTCGTCTCACTTGATCGCTGAAAAGCGATCGGAGGGCCCATCGTCTGCCCTCACCGCACAAACCAGCGGATGCAGCCGAAGCCGGCCTCCCGGATGCGCTGTGCGCATGGGGAGGGACGATTGACGAGAGCGCAGGAGCGCCAAAAGTCTTCCCTGCTTGGCTTCCCGCCCCCGCGCGCCTATACGCCCGCCCCATGGCTACGTTCCCCTTTGACATCACCGCCCGCGAGGGCCGCGCGCGCACCGGGCGCCTGAAAACCCCGCGCGGCGATATCCGCACGCCCGCATTCATGCCCGTCGGCACCGCCGGCACGGTCAAGGCCCTCTACATGGACCAGGTCAAAGTGGCAGGGGCCGACATCATCCTCGGCAACACCTACCATCTCATGCTCCGTCCCGGCGCCGAGCGTGTCCAGCGCCTCGGCGGCCTGCACACATTCTCCGGCTGGTCCGGCCCGATGCTGACCGACTCCGGCGGCTTCCAGGTCTGGAGCCTTGCCCAGCTGCGCAAAATGGACCCCGGCGGCGTCACCTTCCAGAGCCATATCGACGGCTCAACCCACCGCCTCACGCCCGCCCGTTCCATTGAGATCCAGGCAGATCTTCTGGGGGCGGACATCTCCATGCAGCTGGATGAGTGCACAAACTTTCCGTGTACGCATGAAGAGGCAAAGCGCAGCCTCGAACTTTCCCTCAAATGGGGTGAGCTCAGCCTCGAGGCTTTCGGGAGCCGTGACGCCCAAACCCTCTTCGGCATCATCCAGGGTTCAAACTTTCCGGACCTGCGAGAGCGCTCCGCCAGGGGTGTCACCCGCCAGGGCTTCGGCGGCATCGCGCTGGGCGGTCTCGCTGTCGGCGAAGGCCATGATCAGATGTGCGCCACCATCGACATGACGATACCGCATCTGCCTGATCACATGCCTCGCTATGTCATGGGCGTCGGCAAACCCATCGACCTTGTCGAAGGCGTTGCCCGCGGGATCGACATGTTCGACTGTGTCCTGCCCACCCGCTCCGGCCGCCATGGCCAGGCCTGGACCTGGGACGGCCCGCTGAACCTCAACAACGCCCGCTTTGCCGAAGACACGAACCCGCTTGACGTTGCCATCAACTGCCCGGCCAGCCAGGACTATTCCAGGGCCTATCTCCACCACCTGTTCAAGGCCGGCGAATATCTCGGTCCAATGCTCCTCTCATGGCACAACACCGCTTTCTTCCAGGCGCTGATGGCAGAGATGCGCGCGGCCATCGCCGAAGGCCGGTTTGAGGACCTCCGCACACGGCTGACCGCCCTCTGGGAAAGCACAAAATCCAAGCCGAAGGCGGAAAGCTGACCGAAGGACGGCGTCATCGACGAGGCTGAGAACCCGGTTCAGCGAAACTGGATGCGGCCGTCATCGCGTTCGAACAGCGTGCCGAAGTCCGGCCGCGCCGGCAGGTCGCAGCCTGCCGCTTGGCCATAACCTTTCAGATACGCCCGGCGCTGCGCCCCTATCCGGAACGCTTGATTATAGCGCTTCTCATGGCTCTCCGCCCCGGTTGCCTTGCGCACCAGCCCGCGGAAGGGAAGCCAGCCCGTCGAGACCGATCGGACCGTATCGAGCGCTGCATCGGCGGCTTCATCCGCCAGCGCCTCGGTGTTCAGCCGCTTGTCCGGCTGCGGCGTATCCCAGTCCTGGCCGAGCACGGCGTCAAGTTCCGCCAGGTCCATCTCGATGCGCGCGCAAGTGAGCTCCAGCGGCACATGGTACGGGCTTGGCATGGCGCCCAGCAGGGGCGGGATCTCGCGCCGGCGCAGGTTGAAGTCGTCCAGCGACGCAGTCGCCGCATCGGAGAAGCCTTCGCGGGTCTGGCCGGCAGCGCCCGCCGCAGCAGCGCCCATGTTCTGCTGGAGGGAGCCATTGCCGTTGGCGGCGCTTGTGCCCGAACCGGTGCCGCTGGCACACGCCGCGGCGAAGAGAAAAACCGGCAGAAGAAGGGGTATCTGGCGCATGCCTCGACCACACTGAAAAAATGTGGCGACATCAAGCCGCTACGTGCAGGGAATGGTTGACCACCCCCGCCTACCGGCTTACATCGCGCGTTCAGTCGACTCTGGTCGGCCGTTGGTGCCCATAGCTCAGCCGGTAGAGCAACTGACTTTTAATCAGTAGGTCACAGGTTCGATCCCTGTTGGGCACACCAAAAA
>CAYPDA010000053.1:0-15468 GCA_964409375.1 uncultured Hyphomonas sp. | reverse complement strand
CTGGCACGCTGCGCCATCCCCGCGCAGGCGTACAGGTGGACCTTGGTCTAACGGCCGCCCCAAGGGGTCATCCGTCCGGAAAATCCGCGCCGGTTTCACATAACTGACAAACGGCGCGGCTAAGCAGGGCCCATGAAAACCCGATTCCTCACCTCCGCCTCGCGCCTCGTCCCCCTTCTGCTCGCCGCCGCCTGCGCGACCCCGGTTCCCGCCCCGGAGTTCGCCGAGACGGCCCCGGCCATTGCAGAGCCTGAAAACACGCCCGGCCCAGTCGCCGGCGTCGAAGCCTACTTCGCCAGCATCGAAGTGGTCCCCGGCAGTGATGGAGCCCGCAGCACCGTCACCGGTCTGGTCTTCCACGATCAGAGCCGCGACGGACGCTTCCAGGACGGCGAGCCCGGTATTGAAGGCGTCCTCGTCTCGAACGGACGTGATATCGTGCGAACGGACGCAGACGGGCGCTACACCCTGCCGGCCCGCCCCGACATGTCGGTTACAGTGATCCAGCCGTCGGGCTGGCGCACCCCGACCGACGAAAACTGGATGCCGCAATTTTCCTATGAACATAAGCCCGCCGGCACGCCCAAGGTGCTGCGCTTCGGCGGCCTGGCGCCCACAGGCCCGCTGCCGGACGCCATCCACTTCCCGCTGGTCCCTGCCGAGCGCAGCGGCCCTGCCAGCTGCCTCGTCATCGGCGACGTCCAGAGCTACAACAATATCGAACTCGGCTATTTCCGCGACAGCGTCGTCAATGACGTGGTCACGCAGGGCCTGACACCCGATTGCGCCATCCTCGTCGGTGATGTCGTCGGCGACGACCTCGACCTGCTGCCGCGGCTGATGGCGATCGGCGGCGCGATGCAGACACCGCAATACTACATCCACGGCAATCATGATTTCGATTTCGACGCCGATCATGACGACGATTCCGCCGACAGCTGGCGGCGCATCTATGGCCCGGCCTACTACGCCTTCGAGATCGCGGACACCCTGTTCGTCGCCCTCGACAATGTCGTCTATCCCTGCGGGCCTGAAGACACCGCCCTGCCGGAGCGCGACTTCTGCCTCAATGAAGAGCGCAAGATGTACAATGGCCGCGTCACCGACACGCAGATGACCTGGCTCAGCAATCTGATCGCTGCCACCCCGGCCGACCGCAAGATCGCCTTCCTCCACCACATCCCCTTCATCTCCTTCGTCGATCACACCTCCCGCCAGCACCAGACCGACAATGTCACCGAGATCCACGCGCTCGTCGGTGACCGCGAAGCCATCTCCTTCTCCGGCCACACCCACACGCTGGAAGTCTTCCAGCCCGGTGACAGTCTCGAAGGCTGGACGGGTTCGGTCGGCCTCGGTCCCCTGCCTTTTGCGCATGTCATTGCCGGAGCCGCCTCGGGCGGCTGGTGGAATGGCGATTTCGACATGGACGGCGTCCCGATGTCGCTCTCGCGCACCGGCGAGCCGCGCGGCTATGTTCTGTTCGGCTTCGGCGAGGCGGACTTCTCCCTTGACTATGTCCCTCTCGGCACCGGCCGCGAGCGGCGCATGGCCGTCTCGCTCAACACGCCGGGGTTCCGGGACTGGTATGAGGCCATCATGGCATGGCGCGCCGAGTCCTGGGAGACGCGCGACCCCATCCCGCCCTTCTCGGTCAACGACCTGCCGGACCTGAAGCTCCTGACACCTGAAGACCTCGCCGGCGGCGCAATGCTCACAGCCAATGTCTGGCTCGGCTCGACCGCCACGAACGTCACCGTATCGATCAATGGGGGCCCGGCCCAGACCATGGAGCGCACGCAGACGATGCGCGGCGACGCGCCCCTGATTGGCGCGGAATATGCCGACCCTTACGCTATCAGCCGCCAACTGTCTGTCTCCCGCGTCGCACTGCAGAGCCGCTCGGGCAATGACGCAGCGCAGGGCCTCGTCGGCGGGCGCCGCGCCGCGGCGGGCCCGCAACCGCCGCAGCCTTCCGGCACGGCCGCAGACCGCTCGCCCCGCCTCTGGCGCTACACCCTCCCGGCCGACCTCGCCCCCGGCGTCTACACCGCCACCATCGAGGCCCGCGAAGACGGCAAGGTCATGCACGACCGTCTGGTCTTCGAAGTCGTCACCGAGCGGCCCCGGCCCGACTGGCGCGCCGATGCCTGGAACGCCTTCGACAACGGCCTGCCGGTGCGCTAAACCGGGCGATGCCTTCGACTGACACACCAAGCCTTCAACCCCTCCCGCCCCACCCCTCCGGCGTGCCCTGGCCAACCAGGGTCTGGCCGGAGGCCGCCCTCGCGCCGGAGACAAGCGTAAAGCTCGCGCCCCTGCTAGACCTCGCCTTCGCGGACCCCGCCCCCGGGAGCCTCGGCGAAACCCACGCCTTCCTCGCGGTCCAGGGCGGACGCATCGTGGCCGAACGCTATGCGGCCGGCGTCACCGCGGACAGCACGCTCCCCTCATGGTCCAAGGCCAAGAGCATCACCCACGCCCTGATCGGCATCCTTGTGCGCGAGGGCCGGCTCGACCCGCACGCCCCCGCCGAGGTGCCCGAATGGCAGGGCGCGGATGACCCCCGCCGCGCCATCACCCTCGACCAGCTCCTGCGCATGTCGAGTGGGCTGAAATTCGCCGAGGACTATGTTGATGTCGGCGTCTCAGACGTCATCGAAATGCTCTTCGGCGCCGGCAAGGACGACGTCGCCGCCTACGCCGCCGGCCGCCCCCTCGCCCATCCCCCCGGCGCCGCCTGGAACTATTCCAGCGGCACGACCAACATCGTCGCCCGCATCGCCGCCCGCGCTCTCGGCGCTTCTGGCGATGCCTTCCGGGCCTTCATGACCAGCGAACTCTTCACCCCCCTCGGCATGACCTCCGCCGCCCCGAAATTCGACGCCGCCGGCACCTTCATCGGATCCTCCTTCTGCTACTGCACCGCGCGGGACTTCGCCCGCTTCGGCCTTCTCTACCTGCGCGGCGGCGTCTGGGAGGGCAAACGCCTGCTTCCCGAAGGCTGGGCCGACTATGCCCGCACGCCGACCCCCGTCCCCGACACCGAACGCCTCGGCTACGGCGCCCATTGGTGGCTCGGCATCGCCGGACCGGGAAGCTTCTCCGCCAATGGCTATGAAGGCCAGTACACCGTCCTCATCCCGGACCTCGACCTCATCCTCGTGCGCCACGGCAAAACCCCGATCGACCGCAAGGACGCCGTGCAGGACTGGCTCGCCGCGCTTGCGGGGTGCTTCCGGCAAGAACGGCTTTCTGCTCCCTCTCCCACGGGAGAAGGAGCCTGAAGCAATGCCTGCACCGTCTTGCCAAGTCTGCCCGCCCCGCGTATAGGCCCGCACTTCAGAAAGGGCGGCGCCAGGCCGTTCCTGTCAGGTTCCGACCTTACCTTACGGAAGGCACGGTCCAGGGCGAAAGGGAAACAAATGTCCAAACAACAGATCGTGTTCAATGTCGAAGTGCGCGAACGCACCGGCACCGGCGGCGCCCGTGAAGCCCGCAGAATCAACCTCGTGCCCGGCGTCCTCTATGGCGGCGGCATCGACCCGGTCGCCATCAGCCTGAAAAAAGGCGAAGTGATGAAGGCCATCGAGACCGGCCAGTTCCTCAACGCCACCGCCACCCTGATCCACAAGGGCGAGCGCCAGCTGGTGATCCCCCAAGGCATCCAGATGCACCCCGTCAGCGACCAGCCGATGCATGTCGACCTGTTCCGCATCAAGCTCGACCAGATCATCAAGGTCGAGGTGACGGTCCACTTCAGGGGCGCCGAAGCCTCGCCTGGCCTCAAGAAAGGCGGCACGCTCAACATCGTGCGCCACACGGTCGAGCTTAACGTGCCTGCCGGTAAAATCCCGGAATACCTTGAAGCCGACATCTCGGCGCTTGAAGTCGGCGACAATGTGAAGATATCGGATATCACCCTCCCCGAGGGCGCCACCCCGGTCATCGGCGACCGCGACTTCACCATCGCGACGATCGCCGGCCGCGGCGGCAAGGTCGAGAGCGACGAAGACGGCACGGAAGACGCCGAAGCCGACGAAGTGCCGGCCATCAAGGCCGCCGCACCGAAGAAAGACTGATCCCTTTGTGGACAAGTCAGGGGCCGCCGGTCACAAGCTGGCGGCCTCATTGATTCCGGGGCAGCCACGCTTCAGGAGCGACCCGCCATGTTCATTCTCAGCGGCCAGGGCAATCCCGGCGCCAGCTACGCGAAGAACCGCCACAATGCCGGCTTCCTGCTGATGGACCGCATTCACGCCGCGCACGGCTTTGGCCCCTGGCGGACGAAGTTCGATTCCCTGATCAGCGAAGGCGCAGTCGCAACCGTCCCGGGCCGCCAGAAAGTCCTGTTGATGAAGCCGCAGACCTTCTACAACCAGTCTGGCCTCGCCGCCGCCAAGGCGCTCAAATTCTACAAGCTGACGCCGGACGCCTTCACGGTGTTCTATGACGAGATCGACCTCGCCCCCGGCCGGCTGCGCGTCAAGACCGGCGGCGGCCATTCCGGCAACAATGGTGTCCGCTCCCTGATGGACCATCTTGGTGGAGATTTCCGCCGTATACGGATCGGAGTCGGGCATCCGGGCGACAAGGCCCTCGTCCAGCCCCACGTCCTGTCAGACTTCCACAAGGCCGACCTCGTCTGGTTCGACCCGCTCTGCGACGCCGTCTGCCAGGCCCTGCCGTACCTCCTGACCGGCGACGACGAACGCTTCCAGACCGAAGTCATGCGCCTTGCGCCAGCCCCGAAGCATGATCCGAAGCAGACGGCGAAGAAGGGCGAAGCCTGACCCCGCCCCCGCCCATCACTGCAAACATGCGCGGGGCAGAGCGGTAGCCGGAGACATACGGGAAGGCGCAGAAAGACCTAACGCGTCTCCTTTCGCCCGCCCGCCCGGAAATAATCCAGCGTCCCCCGCGTGATCACTTCATCCTCCTGCGTCAACTCATGCGCCTCGAAATCCGCCAGCCCCTTCACCTGCGCATACATATCGCCGAAATCCTGGTAACAGGTCTCCAGGAGCGCCTCGAAGCTCGGGATGACGAAATAGGTCTGCTGGAAGTCATCGATGATGTATTTGGTCCGCATCAGGCGTTTCAGCTCGAAGCCGACCCGGTTGGGGCTCGCATCTTCCAGCGCGAACACCGTTTCCTGCGGGCTGGAAAGAATGCCTGCGCCGTAGATGCGCAAACCCTCCGCTTCCTGAATAAGCCCGAACTCGACGGTATACCAGTAAAGCCGCGCCAGATTGCCGAGCTGGCCGAGCCGCATCGCCCGCTGACCGCCCTTGCCATAAGCCTCCATAAAATCGGCAAACACCGGATTGGCCAGCATCGGCACATGGCCGAAGATATCATGGAAAATGTCCGGCTCCTGAAGATAGTCGAATTCTTCCTCCGGCCGGATGAACGCCCCCGCCGGAAACCGCCGGTTGGCGAGGTGGTCAAAAAACACCTCATCGGGCACCAGTTCCGCCACCGCCACCACGCGCCAGCCGGTCATCGCCTCCAGCTTGTCTGACAGCTCGCCCATATGCGGAATGCCGGACGGCGACAGTTCCAGCGCATCCATCGCCTCGAGCGCCGCGCGGCAGGCCCGGCCCCTGGTCACCTCCCTCTGGCGGCGGAACAGCCGGTCCCAGCGGTCATGCTCGCCCGCCGAATAGCTCTCCCAGGCCTGGTCGATGGTAAAGTCGGCCGCGCGCGGCGCGTCATGATAGCGATTCTTCGGAAATACAGTGTCCATGGCGCCGATCATAAACCGGAAAGCCAGTTAGTTCCAGATGTAACTAATTCCGGCCGCGCCCTAAGCCGCTGCCGGCCGTGCATCGATGATCTCGCTCAGCGTCACGCCGATCTCGCCATTCGCGACGACCAGCCGCCCCCGCGCCATCAACCGGCCGGAGACATAGATATCGACGGGTTCCTGCGTCTGTCGTTCCAGCGCGACGATATCGCCCGGCGACAGCGCCATCAGCTCATCGAGGCTCATCCGCGCCTCGCCCAGCACGACATCGACGCGCACGGGCACATCCAGCAGCATCTTTTCCAGCGCAGAATTGCGGGCCTCGGTCATGGCAGCCACCCTGAGCCCGCCAGGGCGGTCTTGTCCAGCCCTGCACTCAGGCTGCGCCGGCGCTCGAACAGGTCGCCCTGACCGTCGATCAGCCGCCGCGCCGCCGCGTTCAACGTCCCGCGCAGGCGCTCTTCGGTCGCCGCATCGTAGCCCGCCGCCTCAATCTGGCCCATCAACTGCACCATATCGGCCAGCGCCGTGCGCATTGCACCGGCCACCGCTTCCAGCCGGTCCAGCGTCTCCGCCGCCTCCTGGCGCGCCGCTTCCGCAAGCGCATCGCTGCGCACTTTGGAGATCAGCGCCAGTACTTCCTCCGCCGTCAGGCGGATCGTCTCGGGTCCGGGCTCAACCGCCGCCTCCGGCGCGGCAAAATCCGCACGGAAATCAAACGGGGCCAGGGTGCGGGTCGCTGCAGCTGTCATTCTATCAGCTCATCATCTAGAATCGCCCTGCCGGCGCCCGGCCGGATCTCGCCCTGCCGGATCAGCTCGCGCGCCAGCGACACGATCTCCTGGCGCGCCGCCTCCACCTCGCTGCGGCGCAGCGCGCCCAGCGCGGCAATCTCGTCGCGCAGAAGGTCGCCGGCCCGCTGGGTCATGTTGGCGAAGAAGGCGCTGGCCGTCACCTCCTTCGCGCCCTTCAGCGCAATGGTCAGCGTCGCCCGGCTGGCCGAGGCGAGCAGGGTCTGCAGCCCGGCCGCGTCCAGCCCGGCGAGATCATCAAATGTAAACATCAGGGAACGGACTTTCCGCCCCGCGCCCGGCTCTACGCTTTCCAGCGCCGCAAGGAATACGCTCTCGGCGCGCGAATCCAGCCGGTCGAATATCTGCGCCACGCGCTCATGCCCGCCCTGCGCCCCGGCCCCGCTGAGCGAGGCGAGCCGCCGGGCCAGGTAATCCTCAAGACTCGCCAGCGCCGCTGCATTCGGCGTTCCGGGATGGAGCAGCCGCCGCATCGCCTCAACCGCCTGCGGGGACGGCAGCGCACGCAGCGCCTTGGCCGCCGCCTCGCTGCCGAGGCGCGAAAGAATGAGCGCCGCCACCTGCGGCCGCTCGCCCCGCACCAGCCCGGCCAGCGTCTCCGCCGGCAGGCTGGACAAGGCTTTCCATACATCATTCGCCGCGGCGCCGCCCGCCTGTCCCGGCCGCGAAGCCTCGGAGAACCGCCGCGCTGCATCGGCAAACAGCCGCGCCGCTTCAGCGTCCGCGGCCGGGTCGTCGGACATCTCCTCTATGGCGCCGCTCAGGAGGCGCACTTCGGCGGGCGTCAGCGCCGCCCACAGCCCGCCTGCATCCGGACCAAGCGCCCGCATCAGCCGGGCGGCGCGCGCCGTGCCTGTTTCTGCGGCCGGCCGGGGTCGAATCGCTGGAGAATTCATCCCGCCTTATCCCGCGCCTGCATCCACCCGCGCAAGACCTCTGCCGCCCGCGCCGGATCGCGCCGGGCCAGGTCCAACACATCCGCCGGCACATCCGGCTGCGCCCCGCGCAGCGCCCTCAGTGCCGGTTCAGCACGCAGGTCATTCCTTGTTTCAACGGGCCGCTCGCGTAGATCCGCCTGCACAGCCTGCGCCCGCCCCGGAAACAGGGCGAGCCCCGCCGCCAGCAGCGCGATCACGCCCAGGCTGCCCAACTCGGCCCAGGCCGCGCTGTCCGGCCGCCCCGGCAGGCCGCGCGCAAAAACGGTCTCTTCAATCGCCAGCCGGTCGCCGCGCGCCGCGTCCAGCCCCGCCGCCATGGTGAGAATACGCTCCAGATCCGCCTTCACCGGCCCGCCGCCCGTATCAAGCAGCACGAACACCGTCCGTCCCCCCTCACGGTTATGGCTGACCGAGACGCGTGCCCGGTCCTTGCCGCTGACCGGCTCGATCAGCGCCGCCAGCGAGGCTTCGGCCGGGGAATGGTGCGCCATGTCCGGCCCGGTCAGCAGGCTCGCGGCCCGCCACACGCCCAGCGCCAGCGTAATGGCCAGCACCAGCAGCGCGGCCAGGCGGCGCGTACGCAGGGCCTCTTCGGGCGACTTCGCGATGAGTGCAAACGCCATCAGCCTCTCCGGATATGCTGGCGGGGTGCGCCGGCAGGTATCGGGAGAGGCTAGAGGTCCGGCCTTAAGGCCGGTTTAACGTGGTCAAGACCGGATTAACGCCGGTATTGCTGCAGGCGCGTCGTGCGCAGGCCTTTGGTGCCGTGGCGGGCATACAGCCGCTCCCAGCCCTCATATTCCTCATCGGTGAGGTTGTAGCGCTGGCAGGCGGCTTCGCGCGTCAGCAGGCCGCCGGTAACGGCCGCCACGACTTCCGCCTTCCGGCGCGTGACCCAGCGGGAGATACTGGGCGACGGCAGGTCGGCCAGGGTCATCTTCTGGCCGTCTGGCCCCTTGACGCTGATGGGGCGTGCGTTCTGCATTTCCATTTGCATTACCTGTATCCTGGTGATGTCAGGGCTCCCGGCTTCTCCGGGGTCTGTTCTCAGGACATTACAGCAAGCGGTTTAAGCCCCGCCTTGCCCCGGCCCGCCAGTTTCGGCCCGCCCGTTAGCACACCGTTTGGAAACCTGTTCCGCGCCGGCACAAAGCGGCGATTTCCGCCATTTTCCCGCCCCGATGATGAATTGCCGGAGAGGAAGCGGAGGTGAAGAGGGATAAAGACGCGCCCTCAGATGCCGTCACGCCCGATGGCGGCAAGGCCATCTGGTCGCCCGTCTCCGAAACGCTCTTCTATGCCAGAAGGGGATACCGGAAGACGGGCTCCCGGACCGGCCCGGCAGGCCGGTCGCGACGAAAATCATGAAATGTCGATACAAGGCGGGAGGCGTCTGGCAAACCTCACAACCGCGCGAGCAACACCAGCGCATCATTCTCCCGCACCTGAGCGCAGTGGCGGCGCAGCATGGTCAGGAACATCGCGTCGCCCCGTTCGGTCTGGTTCACCAGCATCGCCGCGCCGAACGCCACCGAAATCCCATAAAAGCTGAACCAGCGATAATGCGTCATCAGGTCTTCGAGCGCATAGCCCGTCACACCCTCTGCCGTCAGCCGGCCGTGATAATGTCGCAGCAGCGCGTGTTCATGTTTCGGCCGGTCCTCGCGCGTCAGTCCGGCGCCGATGAAATACGCCACATCATTTGCCGGCGCGCCTTTGCCGGCTGTCTGCCAGTCGACAACCGCCAGCGGCTTCTTCGCCGTCTGCGGCCCGAACAGCATGTTGTCCAGCCGGAAATCATTGTGGGTCAGCGCGAATGGCCCGTCATAGGCCGCGCCCCATTTCGGCAGCGCTGCAGCATAGATGTCGCCCACCTCGATATCGTCCGGGCTGAGCTTGTCCGCATACCGCGCCTTGAACCCGCCCCACAAGGCCGACACCGCCTCCGGCGTCAGCGCGGCCGGCGGCGCAGACGCCGACCCCTGCAGCCAGTCAAACCGGTCAAGCTCGCCATCATTCCAGTGCGCCGCATGCAGCACCGCGGCCGCGTCCAGCGCCCGGCGGGCCTCTTCGGGGCCGCACCCTTTCAGCTGGTCGCCCTGCTCGGCCGGCGACATGTCCTCCATGATCAGGGCAAAACGGTTGGTCAGCTCGTCATAATCCGTATACAGCGCATTCGGTGTGATCTTCCCTGCCACCTTCGGGAAAGTGCGGTAAAAGAACACTTCGCGCCGGTAATGGTCGAGCAGCTTGGCCGCCATCAGGCTCGCCTCGCTCGCCGAAGGGAACTTGCCCACAACAGACGTCGGCGCCTGCGGGGAGGCAGTCTCATAGTCGAAGACGAAGCGCACATTCTCGCCAATCTGGCCGGTGCCGATCGACCTGGCCGTCAGCCCGCGCACCTTCGCTTCAATGCCGATGGTCGCGAACAACTCGTTGAACCAGTCGGCGCCAAGCTCCAGCGGATGCGTGTCCAGGCCCGGCCGGCTCACGCCGCGGCCCCGCCGCCGGAGCGGTTCTGCCGGCCCGTCAGCTTTCGGAACTGGCCAAGGCGCTCTTCCGCCCGGCGCAGCCCCTTGTCGAGCGCCGCCATCGTCAGTGCGAAATCGCCGTGATGATCCTTGCGCCAGGCCCGCTCGGTTTCGGCAATCACAAAGGCGATTGCCACGCGCTTCAGGCTCGATGGCGCGCCGCTGTCGTCATCGAGGCCGGCAGACGCCAGCGCCCAGGCCGCCGTGGCATGCCGGTGCATCGGCAGGCGAACCACATGGGTCAGAGACGTCTCACGGAATTTCATCAGCGCACGGAGCCCTTCGCGGTGCGGCTCCATTGCCTCGAACCGTTTCATGATCACATCGAACAGCCGCTCACGCGCCTCGCTGTCCTCGGGCACCCCCTCGGCGGACATCGCCCTGTCGAAATGCGCGTCCATCGCCTCGATTATGTCCTCGCGCCCGGCCACGCCGTGAAAGTCAGACAGGCTGACGCCCGCCTCCGCGGCAATGTCCGCCAGCGTGATCTCGGACCATGGCTGCTTTGCGGCCAGCGCAAGCGCCGCGATCAGGCCCTTTTCGATAACTGTATCGGTGTCGGCCACCGGGTTTCCTCCCTCGGGTCAGTCGGCTTGCCTTGACAGCTGCCGGTCGCGGGCCGCGGCGGCGCGAAGGGCGTCTCTGAGCAATCGCGGCATCCCACCTGTCTCCAACAGGATGTCAAGGGCCGCCTGGGTGGTGCCGCCGGGAGAGGTAACTGCGCGGCGTAGCGCCTCAGGGCTCTCCTGGCTCTGTGCCATCAGGGCGGCGGCGCCCTCGACCGTGCGGCGGGCGAGGCGCTGGGCAAGGTCGCGCGGCAGGCCCTCTGCCTCACCGGCTTCCGCCATAACTTCAGCGAGCAGGAAGAGATAAGCGGGGCCCGAACCGGACAGCGCCGTTATCGCCGGCATCAGCCCCTCGTCCACTGGCCCGTGCACCTCGCCGAGCGGCGCCAGCAGGCGGCGCGAGGCGGTAATGTCAGCCGGTTTCGCCCCGGCCGGCGCGGCAAACACCGTCACCCCCCGGCCGATCGCGCCCGGCGTGTTCGGCATCGACCGGATCACACGGTCCGTCCCGAGCCCGCGGGCAAGTTGCGCCAGCCTTACCCCCGCCATGATGGAAACCGCGAGCGTCTTCGGCCCGGCAAAGGCGCCCGCCGCCGCGCTCGTTCCTATGAACTGCTGCGGCTTGACCGCCATTACCAGAACCGAGGAAGCCGACGGCGCCGGGTTCAGTGCCACCCGCCCCGCCTCAGCCCAGCCGGTCAGCTCATCGTGCGGCGACGGCTCGACCACGCGGATGTCATACGGCGCCGCCCCGGCCAGCCAGCCGCGCAGCAGCGCCATGCCCATCCGGCCAGCGCCGAACAGCGTCAGGGTCGCGGCAGCCGCCATTGCCGTGCGCCTCAGGCTTCGCCCTGGGTTTCGAACATCGCGGCCTCGATCGCCTCGCGCGGGGTCTTGCCAGCCCAGACGAGGAAGTTGAAGGCCGGCATGAACCGGTCCGCAGCACTCACGGCGGCCGCCAGCACGGCGCGGATTTCGCCCTCGCTGATATCGTCGCGGCCATCCATGGCGAAGGTGTAGCGGAAGATGATGACACCGTCGTCGGCCCAGTAATCGAAATGGCCGAGCCAGAGCCGCTCATTCGCCAGCATCACCAGTTCGGCAATCGCTGACCGGCGTGCCACCAGCGGCTTCACGTCCAGCGTCAGGGAAAAGTGCATCGCTGCCGGCTCGGGCCGATACGCGAACAGCGCGCCCATATCGCCCCAGCGCGTTTCCGCGACCACCTGCAGCGTGCCTTCCTCATCGCGCTCGGCTGGCCAGCCGGCCGCCTCCAGCACGTCTTCGACCAGCTCCAGCGGGTCGATCCCGATCAGCTCGTCGCGGTTGATTTCAAGGCTCATGCGCCGCCCTCCGCTCTGCGTCAGAACACGCTGCCGGATTCGCGGCAGAATTCCAACATCACTCAATCCCGAGCGGGCTCACCCTGTCTAGGTTGATACGCAGTTAACGCGCCGGTTTCTGGGTGGACTGCGCCGCTTCCAGCGCCGCGACGCGGGCCTCCAGCGCCTCGGCCCGCTCCAGCGCCGCCGTCGCAACCGCCTTCAGCGCCTCGACTTCGTCGCGTCCCGCCAGGTCCATATCCGCGATCAGCGCCCGCACGCGGGCCTGCGCGGCGGTCTTGGCTTCATCGCCGGCCGCACGGGCCGCGCCAAGCGCGCCGGTCATCAGACCCGCAATGTCATCTAGCAGTGGATTTGTACCAGCCATACCGCTACTCCTTCGCGCCGGGTGCTCCGGCTGACTAACAGATAGGTTGCCGGCCAGACAGGGAAAAGACGCCGCATGACCGAACTCCTTCAAAGCCTCGCCATCCTCGGGGCCGCCCTGAGCTTTCCCGAATGGAGCCCTGCACTCTTCTCGCTGGATCTCGGCTTCATCGGCCTCGGCGAATTCCACCTGCGCTGGTACGCGCTCGGCTATATCGGCGGCATCGGCCTCGCCTGGTGGTACGCCACCATCCTGATCAACCGCCCGGCCATGTTCGGCGCCGCCGCGCCGCTCGACCGCAACGGCCTCGACGACCTGATGTTCTGGATCATCATCGGCATTATCCTGGGCGGGCGCCTCGGCTATGTCCTGTTCTACATGGTGCCCTATCAGATGGATGTGATCGCGGCCGACCCGCTGACCATCCTGCGCGTCTGGGATGGCGGCATGGCCTTCCATGGCGGCATCCTCGGCGTCGCCATCGTGCTCTGGTGGTTCGCCGCGCGGCGCGGCGTGAAGCTCCTCTCGGTCGGCGACATCGCCGGCGTCACCGCCCCCATAGGCATCGGCCTCGTGCGCATCGCCAACTTCACCAATGCCGAACTCTATGGCCGCCCGACAGAGTCCCCGGCCGGCATGGTCTTCCCGGAAGGCTATGTGCCGGGCTCGACCCCGCCCGCCTATAACTGGGATACGGGCGAATGGGTCTACCGCGGCGACGAACTCGCCCGCCATCCCAGCCAGCTTTACGAGTCCGTCCTCGAAGGCTGGCTGCCGCTGCTCGTTCTTTCGATCCTCATCTGGCGCTTCGGGGCTCTGAAACGCCCCGGCCTGGTCGCGGGCCTGTTCCTGCTGATGTACGGCGTCGGCCGCTCCATCGCCGAGAACTTCCGCGAGCCTGACGCCTTCGTCAGCGGCCTGCCCGAATGGCTCACCATGGGCATCATCCTGTCGGTGCCGATGTGGCTCGGCGGCGCCTGGCTCGTCTGGAATGCCTTGAAACACAAGGATATCCAGAATTAACGCTGGCGAATACGGGTTAATACCTATAATTGGAGCAGTCGCATTCTCTAAGGGCCGTCCCCATGCCCCCGGACAAACTCTACCGGCTGACCGCCGCCTGCCTGCTGACGCATGAGCTGGAAGCCTTGCTGATCCAGCATCGCCCTGTGCTGTCCAGGCCAGACGCCGTTCTCGATCCCCTTGTCCTGTTCATCCACATGCCGGTCGTCTTCGGCCTGCTGTTTATCGCCGAACTCACCCGCCGCCCCTCACTACGCCGCGGCGTCTGCGTGTTTGCCGTCATGCATGTCGCTCTCCATTGGGCCCTCCACGACCATGCCCTGCTCGATCCCATCTCGATCGCCTCCTGGGTGCTGATCGTGCTGGCCGGTATCTTCGGTGCGGCGTATCTGGTGCCCAAGAAAGCGCGCTGACGCGTTCGTGAGGCAACGGGACCCTGCAAGCATGACCCTGGAAGACCGGCTCATTCGCCTGATCGAGTCCGAGGGGCCCATCCCCCTCTCGGCCTTCATGCAGCTGGCACTGCACGACCCGGAGCACGGCTATTACGCCACCCGCCCCGGCCTTGGCCGGGATTTCACCACAGCGCCCGAAACCAGTCAGATCTTCGGCGAACTCATCGGCCTCTGGATCGTGCATGAATGGCGCGCGATGGGCTCGCCCGCCCCCTGCCACCTTGTCGAGATCGGCCCGGGCCGCGGCCTCCTGATGGCCGACGCCCTGCGCATCGCTTCCTTCGCCGGCGGCGAGGCGTTCGAAGGGTCCGTCATCCTCACCCTTGTCGAACCGAGCCCCATCCTGCGCGAGGTTCAGCGTGAGCGCCTCGCCCGCTACCGCCCCGCTTTCGTCAACCAGCTCAGCGACGCGCCCCCCGGCCCCATGCTGCTGGTTGCCAACGAATATCTCGACTGCCTGCCGGCCCGCCAGTTCCGCCGCGACCGCGGCGCCTGGCGCGAATGCGTCATCGGCCTGACGCCCGGAGGCCGCCTCGCCTTCGGCCTCGCCGCCGATGAACCGCGCCCGCCGGACGGCGCTGCCCTCACAGGCGAAGTCGTCGAGGTCCAGACCGGGCTCGACCTCGTCGTCGCTGACCTCGTCTCCCGCGCTGCGCCGCTGCGCGCCCTCTTCATCGATTATGGCTCGCCCGCCCGCGCGCCCGGCGACACGCTGCGCGCCTATCGCGAAGGCCGCCAGGTCTCCCCGCTGGAAACCCCCGGCGGGGCGGACCTCACCGTCGACGTGGATTTTGGCCGCCTCACCCGCCTCGCGGAGAAGGCCGGGCTCACCGTCACCGGCCCCGCGCCGCAGGGCATGTTCCTGCTCGGCCTCGGCGCCCAGGCCCGCCTGACCCAGCTGGTCAAGGCAAATCCAGAACAGGCCGACACCGTGCTCGCTGCCGCCCAGAAACTCATCGACCCCGCCCAGATGGGCGAACGCTTCCAGGCCATCTGCCTATCGTCGCAGGGGCTGCCCAGGCCGGCGGGCTTTTGAACCAGATCCCGATTTTTCCCGTCCACCTTCGTGGCTCATGGCCGGCAGGCAGCCTCTGCCAGCCCGGCTTCAGCCTCCGGCATGCGGCGCAGATCAGGCGGCAGGAGATACGCGCCAGATGCGCCGGCGCGCAGCGGAGGTGACGGGCGTATGTAATCCGGCCCCCCATTGGCATCCTTCCCCTCCGGCCCCATCTTTCCCTCCAGCCACGCGGAGGATCCCCGCCTTGCCGGAAATCTCCCTCCTCGAACTCGGCCGCGTGCGCGAGGGCTTCACCCGCGCCGATGCGCTGCACGAAGCCCGCGCCCTCGCCCGGCACGCCGAAGCCGCCGGCTACAAGCGCTTCTGGGTCGCCGAGCATCACAACATGGCCGCGGTCACCACGGCCGCCACGTCCCTGGTCATCAGCCATATCGCGGCCGGCACGAAGTCCATCCGCGTCGGCGCCGGCGGCATCATGCTGCCCAATCACGCGCCCTACATCATCGCCGAACAGTTCGGCACGCTTGAAGCGCTCTATCCCGGCCGCATCGATCTCGGCCTCGGCCGCGCCCCCGGCACTGACCAGCTCACCCTGCGCGCCCTGCGGGTCCATCCCGAAGAAGCCGAACGCTTCCCCCAGGACGTGATCGAGCTCCAGCTCTGGCT